>DAIEJF010000203.1 GCA_027351005.1 Paracoccaceae bacterium
CCTTGCCGGGGCCACCGCGCCCGACCTGGGCGCGGCCGCCATCCGCGCGGCGGTGGCGCGTGCGGGCCTTGCCCCCCAGGATGTGCAAGAGGCCGTGATGGGCTGCGTGCTGCCCGCGGGCCAGGGTCAGGCGCCGGCCCGGCAGGCGGCCCTGGGCGCCGGCCTGCCGCTGGGCGCGGGCGCCACCACGGTGAACAAGATGTGCGGATCGGGCATGCGTGCGGCGATGTTCGCCCATGACATGCTGGCCGCGGGCAGCGCCGATGTGATCGTGGCGGGCGGCATGGAAAGCATGTCGAACGCGCCCTATCTGCTCGACCGGGCGCGGTCGGGATACCGGATGGGGCATGGCCGGGTGATCGACCACATGTTCCTGGACGGGCTGGAAGACGCCTATGACAAGGGACGCCTGATGGGCACCTTTGCCGAGGACTGCGCCGAGGCCTACCAGTTCACCCGCGAGGCGCAGGACGCCTTCGCCATCGCCTCGCTGACGCGCGCGCAGGCGGCCATCGCGGGGGGCGCCTTTGCCGCCGAGGTGGTGCCAGTCACCGTGAAGGCGGGCCGCGCCACGGCCGAGGTGGCGGTGGACGAACAGCCCGGCAAGGCACGGCCCGACAAGATCCCCACGCTGAAGCCCGCCTTCCGCGAAGGCGGCACCGTGACGGCGGCCAATTCGTCGTCGATCTCGGACGGGGCCGCGGCCCTGGTGATGATGCGGCGCAGCGAGGCCGAACGGCGCGGGCTTCGGCCGCTGGCGGTGATGGTCGGCCATGCGACCCATGCCGACCGGCCCGGCCTGTTCCCCACCGCCCCCATCGGCGCAATGCGCAAGCTGGCCGACAAGACCGGCTGGGCGCTGGCCGATGTGGACCTGTTCGAGGTGAACGAGGCTTTTGCCGTGGTCACCATGGCCGCGATGCGCGATCTGGACCTGCCGCATGACAAGGTGAACGTGCACGGCGGGGCCTGCGCGTTGGGCCACCCCATCGGCGCCTCGGGCGCGCGGGTGATGGTGACGCTGCTGGCCGCGATGGAACGCTACGGGCTGCGCCGCGGCGTGGCCTCGCTGTGCATCGGGGGCGGCGAAGCGACGGCGGTGGCGCTGGAACGGGTGGCCTAGGACGGGCGGCCCGGTCGGAATGCCGAAGGCCCCGGAGTGAACCTCCGGGGCCTTTTCTTTTTACCCCAGGGGGTTACCCCCCGTTCCTCAGCTACAGCCGCTGGTGCCGCCGCAGGTGTTGCACTTCATGCAGGTGCCGTTGCGCACCAGCGTGTAGTTGCCGCATTCGCCGCAGGGGTCGCCCTCGTAGCCCTGCATCTTGGCCTTGGTGCGGGCGTCCATGCTGACGGTGCCGGTGCTGATCGCGGTCGCCGCATAGGCCACCGTGGTATCGGCAAAGCCCAGGGTGGGTCCCGTGCCGGTCATCCCGGCGGTCGGCAGGCCGCCTTGCAGCACCACCAGTTCCTGCGGCAGGCGCTTGCGCAGGTAGCCGGTGGACGAGATCGACTTCAGCAGTTCGACCGACTTCGAGGCCGCGGCTTCCGACACCTCGCCCAGGTTGCGCCGCCCCTCGTCCTCGCCGTGGCCGAGATCGTCGAAGGTCGCGCCTTGCGGCTTCACATGGGCCAGATCGGTGCGGTCAAGGTAGCTGACCGCCAGTTCGCGGAAGATGTAGTCAAGGATCGAGGTGGCGTTCTTGATGCTGTCATTGCCCTGCACCATGCCCGCGGGCTCGAATTTGGTGAAGGTGAAGGCATCGACGAATTCTTCAAGCGGAACACCATATTGCAGGCCGACGCTCACAGCGATTGCGAAGTTGTTCATCATCGCCCGGAAGCCCGCGCCTTCCTTGTGCATGTCGATGAAGATCTCGCCCAGCGTGCCGTCCTTGTATTCGCCGGTGCGCAGATAGACCTTGTGGCCCCCCACGATCGCCTTCTGGGTATAGCCCTTGCGGCGTTCGGGCAGCTTTTCGCGGTGGCTGCGCACGATCTCCTTGACGATCACCTTCTCGACGATCTTTTCGGCCAGCACCATGGCCTTTTCCTGCGCCGAACCGGTGGCGAGGATCTCCTCGGCCTCCTCGTCATCCTCGACCAGCGCGGCCGCGAGCGGCTGGCTCAGCTTCGAGCCGTCGCGGTAAAGCGCGTTGGCCTTGATGCCCAGGCTGTGGCTCAGCTCATAGGCCGCCAGCGTCTCTTCGATCGTGGCCGAGTTCGGCATGTTGATCGTTTTCGAGATGGCGCCCGAGATGAAGCTTTGCGCCGCCGCCATCATGGTGATGTGGCTGTTGACCGACAGGAACCGGCGGCCTTTCTTGCCGCAGGGGTTGGCGCAATCGAACACCGCGTAATGTTCAGGCTTCAGGAACGGCGCGCCTTCCAGCGTCATCGTCCCGCAGACGTGGTCGTTCGCGGCCTCGATCTGCGCCTTGCTGAAGCCCAGGTGGCGCAGCAGGTCGAAGGTGGGGTCGGCCAGCTTTTCGGCAGGAATGCCAAGGGTTTCGCGGCAGAAGCTTTCACCCAGCGTGTACTGGTTGAAGACAAAGCGGATGTCGAAGGCCGAGGGCAGCGCGGCCTCGATCTTGGCGATTTCCGCGGCGCCGAAGCCATGCCCGATCAGCGCGGTGTGGTTGATGCCGGGGCAATTGCCCAGCGTGCCATGGCCCACGGCATAGGCCACGATCTCTTCCGCCTGTGCGGGGCTGTAGCCCAGCGTCGCCAGCGCCCCCGGAACCGAACGGTTGATAATCTTGAAATAGCCGCCCCCGGCCAGTTTCTTGAACTTGACCAGCGCGAAGTCCGGCTCGATCCCGGTCGTGTCGCAATCCATCACCAGCCCGATCGTGCCCGTGGGGGCGATCACGGTCACCTGCGCGTTGCGATAGCCGTGCTTCTGGCCCAGCTCCAGCGCCTCGTCCCAAGCGGATTTCGCAAGGGAAACAAGGGTCTGGTCAGGGCAGTTCGCGTGGTCCAGCGGCACCGGCTTGACCGCCAGCTCTTCGTAGCCGTCACGCTTGCCATGCGCCGCGTTGCGGTGGTTGCGGATCACCCGCAGCATATGGGCCGCGTTGCGCGCATGCCCCGGGAAGGCGCCCAGTTCGCCCGCCATCTCGGCCGAGGTCGCATAGGCCACGCCCGTCATGATCGCGGTCAGCGCACCGCACAGCGCGCGGCCGGCATCCGAGTCATAGCCCAGACCCATGTTCATCAGCAGGCCGCCGATATTGGCGTAGCCCAGGCCAAGGGTGCGGAAATCATAGGACAGCCGGGCGATCTCCTTTGACGGGAACTGCGCCATCAGCACCGAGATTTCCAGCGTCACGGTCCACAGACGGGTCGCGTGCACATAGGCCTCGGCGTCGAACTTGGCGTCCGCGTAGAAGGTCAGCAGGTTCATCGAGGCCAGGTTGCAGGCCGTGTCATCCAGGAACATGTATTCCGAGCACGGGTTCGAGCCCCGGATCGGGCCGTCTTCCGGGCAGGTGTGCCAGGCGTTCACCGTGTCGTGGAACTGGATGCCGGGGTCCGCGCAGGCCCAGGCGGCGTGGCCGACCTGCGCCCAGAGGTCGCGCGCCTTGATCGTCTTGGCAACCTTGCCATCGGTGCGCCGGATCAGTTCCCAGTCGGCATCCTCCTTCACCGCCTTCAGGAAGGCGTCCGTGACGCGCACCGAGTTGTTCGAATTCTGCCCCGACACCGTCATGTAGGCTTCCGAATCCCAGTCGGTGTCATAGGTCGGGAATTCGATCGAGCCGAAGCCCTGCGCCGCGTAATCCAGCACGCGCTTGACGTAGGTTTCCGGGATCATCGCCTTCTTGGCGGCCCGGATCGCGGCCTTCAGCCCCGCGTTCTTCGCCGGGTCGGCCGCATCCGCGGCGGCGCCATCCCAGGTGCGGATTGCGGTGAAGATGGCGTTCAGCCCCTTCTCATGCGCCTTCGACCCCGCCACGAGGCTTGCGACCTTCTGTTCCTCGATCACCTTCCAGTTGATGAACTGTTCGATGTCGGGGTGATCCATGTCGCAGATCACCATCTTGGCCGCGCGGCGCGTGGTGCCGCCCGACTTGATCGCGCCCGCGGCGCGGTCACCGATCTTCAGGAACCCCATCAGCCCCGAGGACTTGCCGCCGCCCGACAGCTTTTCGCCCTCGCCGCGCAGGGACGAGAAGTTGGTGCCGGTGCCCGAGCCGTATTTGAACAGGCGCGCCTCGCGGACCCAGAGGTCCATGATCCCGCCCTCGTTCACCAGATCGTCGGCCACCGACTGGATGAAGCAGGCGTGCGGTTGCGGATGTTCATAGGCCGAATCGGATTTCACCAGGGTGCCGGTGCGGTGATCGACGTAGAAATGGCCCTGCGCCGGGCCATCGACACCGTACGCCCAGTGCAGGCCGGTGTTGAACCACTGCGGGCTGTTGGGCGCGGCCATCTGGCGGGCCAGCATGTAGCGCATCTCGTCGTAATAGGCGCGCGCATCGGCCTCGGTCGAGAAATAGCCGCCCTTCCAGCCCCAGTAGGCCCAGGCGCCGGCCAGCCGGTCGAACACCTGCTTGGCCGAGGTTTCGCCGCCAAAGCGTTGATCTTCCGGCAGCTTTGCCAGCGCATCCTGATCGGGTACCGACCTCCACAGGAAGGCCGGCACGTCCTTTTCCTTCACACGCTTCAGCGCGGCCGGAACGCCCGCCTTGCGGAAATACTTCTGCGCCAGCACGTCGGACGCCACCTGGCTCCAACCCTCGGGCACTTCCACCTTGTCGTTGCGGAACACGATCTTGCCGTCGGGATTGCGGATCTCCGACACGGTCGTGCCGAAAGCGATCCCGGCATAGGCATCTGCCCCCGCGGCGGTGAATTTGCGTTCGATCTTCATCGGTCCTGCCCCTCGTTTCGGCCTGCGGAGGCCGTATGTTCCCTCATCCGGCCCTGCGGACGGACAGCCAACAGCCGCCCCGGCCCCATGAAGGGCCAGCCCGGCCGTTTCCTGGCCGTGGTGCTTTGCTGATCGTGTCGCCCTGCCGCCACTACATCTAGTGGCCATCGGCCTAGCCCATACAACCTGACGCAAGTCGCCCCGTAGGGTCAACGAGGAAATTTGCAACCGCCGATGATTTTGCGGGTTGACCGCGCAGAGGTGCAACGCCGCCACATGGGCCCGTGATTCACTTTGATGACGCCTGCAAGGCGCCCACAGGGAACCCACAGGAAGTCCACGGCCTTATCCACAGAGCTTCACAAACCATGTGAAGGCGCGCGGGCGGCAACCGGCGGAAACGACTCGGCCCGGCGTGGCCGCTCTGCCACGCCGGGCCGGGATTTTCCGGGCGTTTCCTGCCGGTTAGGCCTATTCCATCGCGGCGTGAACCGCCTCTGCCTTGCCCTTCGGCTTCTTCAGCGTCAGCGCCAGGGGGATCGCGCAGAGCGTGACCAGCATCATCAGCTTGAAGTCATCGACATAGGACACCATCAGCGACTGCACCTGCACCAGATAGAGATCCAGCTCCTTCAGCAGGGTCGGGTCGCCCGCCGCCGCGGCCGGAAAGTAGGATCTCAGCACCGGATTATAGGCCGACAGGTTCTGCGACAGATCCGAATGGCTGACCTGGATGTTGCGGGTCAGCACAACCGTCACCACCGAAATCCCGATGGACGAGCCGATGTTGCGGACCAGCGTGAAAAAGCTGGTGCCCTCGGCCCTGAGCTTGGCGTTCAACGTGGCAAAGGCCACCGTCGAGAGCGGGACGAACACCAGCCCCATCCCCAGCCCCTGCACGATGCCCGAGGTGATGACCGGCAGGCTGTCCATCTCGGGCGAGAAGCCCGACATCGTGTGAAACGCCGCGGCCGTCAGCAGAAGCCCCACGATCACCAGATACCGGGGGTCGAACTTCTGCACCAGTCGCCCCACCACCAGCATCGAGGCCATGGTCCCGATTCCGCGCGGCCCCATCACCAGCCCCACGGTCATTTCCGGGTAGCCGTAGATCCCCGACAGCATCGGCGGCAGCAGCGCCAGGCTGGAATACAGCACAAGGCCGATGACGAAGCCGAAGGTGGTGCCCATCACGAAGTTGCGGTCCTTGAACAGGGCCGGGTCCACGAAGGGGTGGTCGGATGTCAGGATCTGCACGATGAAGACCCAGAAGCCGGTGATGGCCAGCCCCAGTTCGATCCAGCTTTCGGTCGCGGCGAACCAGTCGTTGCTGGCGCCGCGGTCCAGCAGAAGCTGAAGCGAGGCGACGCCCAGCGACAGCATCGCGAAGCCGAAGAAATCGAAACTGCGCGCCCGTCGCAGGCTTTCCGGCAGGAAGGCCGCGCACCCCGCGACCGCAAGGATGCCGATCGGGACGTTGATGTAGAAGACGTAGCGCCAGGAGAAATTCTCGGTCAGATAGCCGCCCAGCGTGGGGCCGACGATCGGCCCCACCATGATCCCGGCCCCCCACAGCGCCATCGCCTGCCCGAACTTTTCCGGCGGGTTGATGTCAAGCAGGATGGTCTGCGACAGCGGCACGATGGCCGCGCCAAAGACGCCCTGCAGCAGGCGGAACAGCACCATCTCGGGCAGGCTGGTGGCCATGCCGCAGGCCATCGAGGCGATCACGAAGCCCACGATGCAGACGATGAACACTTCCTTGCGGCCATATTTGTCCGACACCCAGCCGGTTACCGGGGTCATGATCGCCGCCGCGACGATATAGGACGTCAGCACCCAGGTGATCGTATCCTGCGTGGCGCTGAGGTCGCCCATCATCGAGGGCAGCGCCACGTTGGCGATGGTGGTGTCCAGCACCTGCATCACCGTCGCGACCATGATCGAGACGGTAATCAGCCCGCGGTGAATCGGCTTGCCGCCCTCGGCCTGCATGGGCTTCCCCCCTACTTCAGCGCCGCGGGCAGCAGATCGCTCAGATGGCGCGTGACGCCGGTATCGACCGACACCGCGGCCGACATCCCCGAATGCAGCGGCATGTCGGGCTCGGCATCCGTCAGGGTGACAAAGACCGGGATCCGCTGCGTCACCTTCACCCAGTTGCCGGTCGCATTCTCGGCCGGGATCAGGGCGAATTCGGCGCCCGTTCCAGCCCCGATCGAGGCGACGGTGCCGTGGAAGGTCCGGTTGGGGTAAAGATCGAAGACGACGGTGGCGGGCTGGCCCGGCTTCATCTGGTCAAGCTGGGTTTCCTTGTAATCGGCCTCGACCCAGACATGCTGGGTTTCCACCAGCGCAAAGGCAGAGACGCCCGCCGTCACATACTGACCCGGCCGGAACGACTCGGCCTGATAGACGATGCCATCCGCCGGGGCCACGACCGTGGCCTGACCCAGGTTGAACTTCGCGGTTTCCAGCGCGGCCAGCGCGTTGCGCACCATCGGATGCTGGTCGACCGGCATCGCCGGATCGCCGTCAAGCGCGGCCTTGGCCGACAGCACCGCCTGCTGGGCGCTGGCAAGCTGGCCCTTGGCCACCACATCGGCATTGCGCGCCTGGTCCAGCGCCTGCTGGGTGCCCGCGCCGCTGGTGGTCAGCGCCTGCTGGCGCGCCAGTTCGCTGTCATAGAACTGCACCTGATCCTCGGCGACCTTCACCTGGGTCTGGGCACTGTCATAGGCCGCGTGAAGCTGCTGCACCTGCAACCGCGCCAGCGCCACGGCGGCCTCGGCCTGCTGCACGGCCAGCGCGAAGGGGCGCGGATCGACCTGGAACAGCAGCTGCCCCTTCGTCACCGCCCCGTTGTTGGTAAAGCCGACCTTCGTCACCATGCCCGAGACATTCGCGGAAATCGGCACCCGCGCCTGATGCACGTTGGCGTCCTGCGTCTCGACGAACCGCCCGCCAGCCAGCCAGAACCAGCCGCCCGCCAGCACCAGGATCACGGGAACCGACAGCATCAGCGCGCTCCGGCGCGACCGGCGCGGCTTTGCGGGCGCAGCGGCCGCGACGGGCTCTGCGGTTTTCATCGGGTTCTCGGCGTTCATTCTTCGTCCTCTTCTCTCCGGGGCGCCGCGGCATCGGCGGAATGCGCACCCGACAGATTGTTCAGCACCACGGTCAGCGCCGCGATCAGGGTCTGACGTTCGGGCGCAGTCAGCCCGGCCATCGCTTCGTCATAGACATTCGCCGCAACCGAGCGGATGTCGGAAAAGGCGTCCAGCGTCTTCGGGGTCGGCGCAACCAGCCGGATGCGGCGGTCATGCGGGTCGGGCTGGCGTTCGACCCAACCCGCCTGCTCCATCCGCGTCACCAGCCGCGACACCGAAATCGGCTCGATTTCCATCAGGTCGGCCAGCCGCGCCTGCGTCGCGCGGCCCTCGCGCAGAAGGCGGACCAACAGGCGCCATTGTGCCGACGACAGGCCAAGCGCACGGCCATGCGCCTCGAAACGGGCGCGCAAAAGACGCGCCGTATCGTGGACAAGCAGCCCGAAGCGTTCAATACCTTCGTTTTTCATGAGCACGACATATTGTAAGCGTGCTTAGCAATCAAGCGTCCGCAGCAACCTGCAATGTCGCTTCCCGACCGGAAGGGGCAAGGATGTCGGCAGGATCAAGCAGACGTGATGGCAACCGGGCAAAGAAAAGCCCCCCGCGCCGATGACGCGGGGGGCGGATTCGTTTGCCCGATGGGGCCGGTCAGGCCGCTTTGCGCCGCGCCCGGAACGCCGCCAGCGCGCCCATGCCGCCCAGGATCAGCAGACCCGTGGCCGGCAGCGGAACCGCCGA
>DAIEJF010000094.1 GCA_027351005.1 Paracoccaceae bacterium
AAAGCCGCCCATGGGGGTGCGGGCCATGCCCACGATCACGATCGGGTACGTCATGCCGTCCTCCTTACTTCGGGGCCATGCGCAAGGCGCCGTCCAGCCGGATCACCTCGCCGTTCAGCATCTGGTTTTCAACGATATGGCGCACCAGCGCCGCGTATTCCGCAGGTTGCCCCAGCCGCGCCGGGAAGGGCACCGAGGCGCCAAGCGATGCCTGCACCTCTTGCGGCAGGCCCATCAGCATGGGCGTGGCGAAGATGCCCGGCGCGATGGTCATCACCCGGATGCCATGCCGCGCCAGTTCGCGCGCGGCGGGCAGCGTCAGCGCCGCCACCCCGCCTTTCGAGGCGGCATAGGCGGCCTGTCCGATCTGGCCGTCGAAGGCCGCGACCGACGCGGTATTGACGATCACCCCGCGCTCGCCGCTGTCGCCGGGGGCGTTCGTCGCCATCGCCTCGGCCGCCAGCCGCAGCATGTTGAACGTGCCGATCAGGTTGACCGAGATCGCGCGGGCGAAGCTGTCCAGCCGGTGCGGCCCCTCGCGGCCCAGCACCTTTTCGCCCGGCGCGATGCCCGCGCAATTCACCAGCCCGTCAAGTCGGCCAAAGCCCGTGACCGCCGCCGCCACCGCCGCGCGCCCGTCGTCCTCGCGGGTGACATCGGTGCGCACAAAGCGGGCCGGGGCACCAAGTTCGGCCGCCAGCGCCCCGCCAGCCTCGGCGTTCACATCGGCCAGCACCACGCGCCCGCCCGCCGCCACCACCATCCGTGCCACCGCCGCGCCAAGGCCCGAGCCCCCGCCGGTGACCAGAAACACGCTGTCCTTCACGTCCATGTCGTCTCCTCAGGCCCGTGCCTGCTTTTCCACTTCCTGCCTGCGCAGGATGAAGCGTTGGATCTTGCCGCTGGGGGTCTTGGGCAGGTCTGCCACGAATTCCACCAGCCGCGGATAGGCATGGGCCGACAGCCGGGTGCGGACATGCCGCCGCAGCTCTTCGGCCAGCGCCTCGCTGCCGTCGTGGCCTTTCGCCAGCACCACGAAGGCCTTCACGATCTCTGTCCGTTCCGGATCGGGCAGGCCCACCACGGCAGCTTCGGTCACCGCCGGATGTTCGAGCAGCGCGCTTTCCACATCGAACGGGCCGATCCGGTAGCCGGCCGAGGTGATCACGTCATCCGACCGGCCGATGAAGCTGATCGAGCCGTCGGGCTCGAATTCCACCGTGTCGCCGGTGCGGTAGTAGCCGCCCGCGATGGCGGGCGTGTCCTTCTGCCAGTAGCCGGTGAACCAGCACAGCGGCGAGCGTGTCAGGTCCACCGCCAGCACGCCGGGCTGGTTCGGCGGCAGTTCGCGCCCCGCCTCGTCCAGCACCGCGACGCGGAAGCCCGGCATCGCAAGCCCGGCGGACCCTGCACGCACCGGGTGGGAAAGCCCGTGATGGTTGTTCACCACCATCCCCAGTTCGGTCTGCCCGTAATGGTCATGGATCGGCGCGGACAGGTGTTCGGCGAACCAGCGGATCACTTCGGGGTTCAACGGCTCGCCCGCGGAACTGACCACCCGCAATTGCCCCTTCAGCGGCGCCGCCGCCTCGGGCCCCGCCGCGATCATCAGGCGGTAGGCGGTGGGCGCCCCGGCCAGATTGGTGATGCCAAGGCGGCGGATCACGTCATAGGTGCTCTCGACGGTGAAGGGCCCCTCGTGGAACGTGGTCGCATGGCCCAGCAGCAGCGGGCCGATCACGGCGTAATACAGCCCGTAGGCCCAGCCCGGGTCCGCGATGTTCCAGAACCGGTCCGCGGGCCGCAGGTCGACCGCGTCGCGCATGTAGCTGCCAAAGGCCAGCAGTGCCCAGAGCGGAACCGGCACCCCCTTCGGCGCCCCGGTGGTGCCCGAGGTCGACATCATCAGGAACAGGTCGCCCCCCTTGCGCAGCACGGGCGCGAAATCGGCCGGGGCGGTGGCCAGCGCGGCGGCAAGGTCGATGTCGCCCGCAGGCGCGGCCTCGCCGGGGCTCAGCGCCACGGCCACACGGGGGCAGTCGGGCACGTCGTCCAGCTTCAGCCGGTTCGCCATGTTCGTCACGACCAGCTTCGCGCGGCTGGTCTGAAGCCGCTGCTCGATCGCCTTGGGCCCGAATGCGGTGAACAGCGGCTGATAGACCGCGCCCGCCCGCCAGGTGCCCAGGATCGCGACCAGCAGGTCAGGCGTGCGCGGCAGCATCGCGGCCACCACATCGCCCGCCCCGATCCCCTGCGTGGCCAGCATGTTGGCAAAGCGGGCCGCGGCCTCTTGCAGTTCGGCGAAGGTCAGGCTGCGGTGGCGGCCATCCTTCGCGATCCAGTCCAGCGCGACGCGGCCGGGCGCGACGTGCCGGTCGCAGCATTCCACGCAGGCATTCATCCCGGTGTCGCGCCGCCCGGCCAGCGTCGCCTCTACCGCGGCAAGGTCGAAGCCCGCGACGGCCGCGTCATAGGCCTGGGGCGCGCGGGGTGCGCCTGTGTCGGTCATGGCGTGATCTCCTCCCGTTCGGGCGCCGGATGCGCTTGGCGCCCCATCACCGACACCAGTGCTAGACCGGCCTGCGGTTGCAAACAATCACTTCCGCCGCGGGGCGGTCGGCGCCGCCGCGGGCGGCCGCATGAGGGGGGGTCAGAACTTCTGGGTGTAGCGGACGCCAAGCCCGTCGCGGGTGGGATAGACGTTCACATCGCGCATGAAGGGGCTGGTAAAGGCCGCGGCGCTCAGCGCGCCGATGGCGCCGCCTGCGATCACGTCCTGCGCGTGATGCTTGTGCGCGGCCACCCGCGCCACCGCCGCAAGCCCCGCAAGCCCGTACATCACCGGCACCGCGGTCGGGTGGTCATTGCCATAGCGGATGTCGAAGAAGGTGGCCGCGGCAAAGGCGAAGGCGGTCTGGCCCGAGGGGAAACTGTCCTGCCCCGATCCGTCGGGGCGTGTCTCGCGCACGGTGTGCTTGAGCACCTCGACCGCAAGGAAACCGGCGCCCAGCGTCTTGAAGAGCTGCATCTGCCCCTTGCCGTCGCCATAGGTCAGGCTTTGCGTGCCCGTCACCCCCAGAAGCCCGACGGTCAGCGCGGTGGACACCGTATCCCACATGGCCCGGTCGCTGCCCTGCTGGGGCGGCGTGGCCTGTGCCGGGGGAACCGCCAGCGCCACGATCAGCGCTGCAAGCCCGCCGGCCTTCGGAACGGTGAAACGGTGCATGGGCCCCCTTTCGAGGCGTGACCCGGACAGGATCGCCCAAACGCCTGAAAAAGCCATTGCCATCTGGGGATCGGGGGGCGATGGCGGCCGGGCGTGGCGCTGCGGCCACGCCACCCGTCCGGGGTTGCGGCAGGGTGTGCCGCGCCGCTAGCATGGGCCATGTCAGCCGCCCAAGCCCCCCGCGCGGCCCCGCGCCGCGTGCCCCGTCTTTTCGCCAGCCTGCGCGGCCTCGGCCCCGGGCACTGGCCCGGCGAGGCACTGGCGGCGCTGGTGCTGCTGGCCATCGCGGTCCCCGAACAGATGGCCACCGCCCGGCTTCTGGGGATGCCGCCGCTGGCGGGCCTTGTCAGTTTTGCCGCGGGCAGTCTGGCCTTTGCCGCCCTGGGCCGCGCGCCGCGGCTGTCGGTGGGCGCGGATTCGACCATCGCGCCGATCATCGCGGCGACGCTGGCCGCGCTGGCCGCGCCCGGAACGCCGGGCTACGCCACGCTTGTCGCGCTGAACGCGGTGCTGGTGGGCGGGCTTCTGCTGATGGCGCGGCCGCTGCGGCTGGACCGGATCGCCGACCTTCTGTCGGTTCCGGTGGCCACCGGTTTTCTGGCCGGGATCGCGCTGCATGTGATCGGGGGCGCGCTGCCCGAGGTGCTGGGGCTGGCACCTGTGGCGCAGGGCCTTCAGCAGCGGCTGGCCGAGATGGCGCACGCGCTGCCCCAAGCCGACCCGCGGACCGCGGCGCTTAGCCTTGGGGTGGCGGCGGTGGGGCTGGTCGCGGCGCGCATCGGCCGCAGGCTGCCGGGCACGCTGATCGCGCTGGTGCTGGCGGCGGGGGCGGTGCGGCTCTGGCACCTGCCGGTGCCGATGCTGTCGCCCCTGCCCACACGCCTTGCAGGACCGGGACTGGCCTGGCCGCAGATGGCCGACCTGATCGCCGCGGTGCCTCTGGCGGGGATGGTGGCGCTGCTGGTCCTGATGCAGACCGCCGCCGTGCGCCATCAGGACGGGGTTGCCGAGGATTCGCCCAACCGCGACTTTGTCGCCATCGGCGCGGGGGCCGTGCTGTCGGGGCTGGCCGGGGGCTTTGCGGTGAATGCAAGCCCGCCGCGCACCGCGGCGCTGATCGCGGCGGGCGCGCAAAGCCAGGCCGCGGGGCTGCTGGCGGTGGCGGCCACGCTGGCCCTGGCGGCCTTCGCGGGGGGCCTCACCGCCTTCCTGCCGCAGGCGGCGCTTGGCGGGGTGCTCTTGATGGTGGGGGTGCATCTGATCCGGTTGCGCGACCTGCGCCGCATCGCGCGGCAAAGCCCGGTGGAACTGGCGCTGGCGCTGGCGGCGGCGGGGCTGGTGATCCTGCTGCCGGTCAGCCAGAGCGTGTGGCTGGCGGTGCTGATGTCGCTGGCGCATGCGCTTTACACCATCGCGCGGCCCGGCGCGGGGCCCATGGCGCGGGTTCCGGGGACGACGGTCTGGTGGACGCAGGCCCCAGGCGCGTCGGGCGAGACGGTGCCGGGTGTGCTGGTCTTTGCGGTGGCCGCGCCGCTGACCTTCCTGAACGCCCGCGTGATCGGTGCGCGCCTGCGGGCCGAGGCAGCATCGGTGCCGGGGCTGCGGCGCGTGGTGATCGAGGCGACGGGGGTGATCGGTGTCGATGTCACCGGGGCGCGGGTCTTTTCCGAGACGCTGGCGGGCCTGCGCGCGCAGGGGGTCGAACTGGCGCTGGCGCGGCTGGAAAATGACCGCGCGGCCGCCGAGGCCGCGCGCACCGGGCTGATCGCCGCCTTCGGGGCGGGGCATGTCTTCCGGTCGGTGGAAGAGGCGGTGCAGGCGCGCTTTACCCCGCCACCGCCCGTGCGGCGCCCAGGGCCATGATCCGCTCCAGCGCCGCGCGGGTCGCGGCGGTGAAGACGGGGGTGGCGGGCAGGTCGTGGCCGAACACCTCGGTCAGGCTCAGCGCGGTCGCGTGAATTGCCCCGGCATCGCGGCGGCCGGCCAGACGGTCGCGGAAGATGGCGGCCAGCGGGTCCTGCACCGCGATGGGCGCGCCCGCCTCGTCGAAGCCCGCCGCATAGCGCATCCAGGCCGCAACCCCCAGCGCGAGACAGGGGAAGGGCTGCCCCGCCGCGATCAGGTCGCGCACCGCGCCCAGCATCCGCTGCGGCAGTTTCTGCGAGCCGTCCATCGCGATCTGGTAAAGCCGGTGCCGCAGCGCCGGGTTACGGAAGCGCGCGCGCAATTCGCGCTGGTAGGCGGGCACGTCAAAGCCGGGCAGGGGCGGCAGCGTCGGCGCCACCTCGTTCATCAGCCGTTCCACGAAGGCGCCGAAGCCGGGGGCGTCCATCGCCTCGGCCACCGTCTCGTGCCCGGCAAGATAGCCCAGATAGGCCAGCGAGGAATGGCTTGCGTTCAGCAGCCGCAGCTTGGCCAGCTCGAAGGGTGTCACATCGGCCACCAGCGTGGCCCCCACGCTGTCCCAGGCCGGGCGGCCTTGCGGAAAGCGGTCCTCGATCACCCATTGGGTGAAGGCCTCGGTCACGATGGGCCAGCCATCGGCCAGCCCGGTGGCCGCCGCCACGAAGGCGCGGTCGGCCTCGGTCGTGGCGGGCACGATCCGGTCGACCATGGTCGAGGGAAAGGCCACCTCTGCGGCGACCCAGGCGCCAAGCGCGGGGTCGCGCAGTTCGGCCAGCCGGGTCGCGACGCGGGCCAGCGTGTGGCCGTTGGCGGGCAGGTTGTCGCAGGAGAGCACCGTGAAAGGCGCCACCCCCGCGCGGCGGCGGCGGTCGAGCGCCTCGACGATATAGCCCACGGCGGACCGGGGGGTGGCGGGATGGGCGAGGTCATGGACGATGTCGGGATGCGCCTCGTCCAGCGTGCCGGTGGCGGGCAGGTGGCAGTAGCCCTTCTCCGTCACCGTCAGTGACACGATCCGGGTCGCGGGCGCGGCCATCAGCGCCAGCACCGCCTCGGGGTCTTCGGGCGCGACCAGGAGGCGCGGCACCGATCCGATGACGCGGAAGGCGTCCCCCTCGGCCGAACGGGTGGCCAGCGTGTAAAGCCCGTCCTGCGGGGCCAGCGCATCGCGCGTGTCGGGGCTGCGCAGCGAGACGCCCGCGATCGCCCAGGTCGGGTCGGCGGCCAGGGTCGCATCGGTATAGGCGGCCTGATGCGCGCGGTGGAAGGCGCCAATGCCCAGATGGACGATCCCGATCCGCAGCGCGCCGCGGTCATGGGCGGGCCGGGCGACGGTGGCTGGCAGGCGGGGCAGGGTGGCAAGGCACAGGCGGTCGGTCATGTCGGGTCCGTTTCAGGTTCGGCGCAGGGCCGGGGCGCGGGCGCGCGTGTATCGCTCAGAGCCGGTAGGCCGTCTTGGCCAGCCGGTAGGCCAGATCCTGCGCCACCTCGGCGGCCTCGTCCTCGTCCAGCCGATGGGTGGCCACCAGCCCGGCAAGGAAGGCGCAATCCACCCGCCGCGCCATGTCGTGCCGCGCCGGGATCGAGGGGAAGGCGCGGGTGTCGTCGTTGAATCCCACGGTGTTGTAGAACCCCGCCGTCTCGGTCGCCTGTTCGCGGAACCGCAGCATCCCTTCGGGGCTGTCGTGGAACCACCAGGGCGGCCCCAGCCGCAGGCAGGGATAGACACCGGCCAGCGGTGCGAGTTCGCGGGCATAGGCGGTCTCGTCCAGCGTGAAGACGATCACCGTCAGACCGGGTTCCAGCCCCACCGCGTCCAGCATCGGCTTCAGCATGTGGACGTAATCGGTCCGGGTCGGGATGTCGGCGCCCTTGTCGCGCCCGAAGGCCGCGAAAAGCCCCGGCGAATGGTTGCGGAAGCTGCCGGGGTGGATCTGCAGCACCAGCCCGTCATCCAGGCTCATCTTCGCCATCTCGGTCAGCATCTGGCCGCGGAAGAGGTCGTGCTCTTCTGCCGTGCCCCCGGCCAGCACGCGGGCGTAAAGCGCCGCCGCCTCGGAGGCCGACAGGTTCGCCGTCCGCGCGGTCGGGTGGCCGTGGTCCGATGAGGTGGCGCCGTGGGCGATGAAATGCTGCCGCCGGGCGCGATGGGCGCGCAGATAGCCCGCCCAGGTCGCGGTATCCTCGCCCGTCAGCGCGCCCAGGTCCGCGATGCGCCCGGCAAAGCCGTCGGCCGACGGATCCACGATGTCGTCGGGACGATAGGCGGTCACCACCCGGCCCCGCCAGCCCGAACGTTGCAGCGCCGCGTGGTGGGACAGCGGGTCCAGCGCGCCCTCGGTGGTCGAGATCACCTCGATGTTGAACCGCTCGTAAAGTGCGCGGGGCCGGTAGTCGGGCCGCGTCAGGCACCCGGCGATCCGGTCGTAGATCGCATCCGCATTGGCCGCCGACACCCGGTCCGTCACCCCGAACAGGGTTTCCAGCGTATGTTCCAGCCAGAGCCGCGAGGGCGTGCCGCGGAACAGGTGATAGGCTCCGGCAAAGCGGCGCCAGATCGCCCGGCCGTCGGTTTCCACCGGCCCGCCATCGCGCCGCGGCACGCCCAGATCCTCGAGCCGCATCCCCTGGCTCATCAGCATCCGGAAGATGTAGTGATCCGGCACGATCAGCAGTTGCGCGGGGTCGTGGAAGGGCGTGTCCTCGGCAAACCAGGCGGGGTTGGTGTGGCCATGCGGGCTGATGATCGGCAGGCCCTTCACCGCATC
>DAIEJF010000273.1 GCA_027351005.1 Paracoccaceae bacterium
GATGACGTGCTGTTCTGGATGGCGGATCAGGGCCGCCTTGGGCGCAAGGCGAAGGCGGGCTTTTACGCCTATGACACGGCGGGCAAGCGCGAGGGGATCTGGGCGGGGCTTGCGCCGCACTATCCCCATGCCGCCGTCCAGCCGGAGCTGACCGAGGTGCAGCACCGGCTGCTGTTCGCGCAGGTGCTGGAGGCCGTGCGCGCACTGGAGGCGGGCGTGCTGATGGACATCCGCGAAGGCGACGTGGGCGCGATCCTGGGCTGGGGCTTTGCGCCCTGGTCGGGCGGGCCGTTCAGCTGGCTTGACATCCTGGGGGCCGCAAGGGCGGTCGAACTGTGCCACGGGCTGAGCGAACGCCACGGGCCGCGGTTCGCCCCGCCGCCGCTGCTGGTCGAGATGGCCGAGACGGGCCAGACCTTCTACGGCCGTTTCGCCGCGGCCCAGAAGGCGGCCTGAACCTCAGCGGCCCGCGTCGTCGAAGCCGTAGCCGAAGCGGGCCGCATCCTCGGCGCAGACCTCGGCCACCAGGGCCGCGGTGGCGTCCGTGTAGAACGGGCGCCAGTCGCGCGCGCGGTCGGATGCATTGGCCCGCGCCACCGGCCCCAGGGCAAAGCCCAGATGCGCCTCGAACGGGGCCAGGTCGGTGCGCAGATGCTCCAGCCGGGCGAACAGGTCGCAGCGTTCCGCCCCGCCCCGCGTCCGGACATAGGCGCCATAGGGCCAGGCTGACAGCGCCGCGCGGGTCTGGGGATGGGCGACGAATTCACCGAAGGGCAAAAGTTTGGCCAGCCCCACCGCCGGATGCGCGAAGCCCTGCACCCTCAGCCAGTGGTAATAGCTGACCACCCGATCCCAAGGATTGCGCACCAGCGTCAGCACGAAGAGGCCCGGCAGATCCTCGGCGGTGACCAGCCCGTCCAGATCGGCCAGCGCCGAGTGTTTCCAGAGCCGCCCCGCCGTCTTGACGCCCTTCAGCCGCCCGGCCCGCGCCCGCGCCTTGGGCGTATCGCCCACGAAGATGTCATCCTTGAGCGCCCGCGCCTCGAGCGCCAGCGTCAGGGCTGTGCCCCCGGTCTTGGGGGCATGCAGGAACAGGTAGCGGCGACCGCGCGACAGGATCATACGGCCAGTGTGGCCGGTTCCCCCGCGGGCGTAAAGCGGGCGCGCAGGGCGATGATCGCCCCCGCCCCGATGATCGCCGCCATGCCGAGGATCGCGCCGGCGCCAAAGCTCTGCCCCCAGAGCACCGCACCCCAGATCGCCGAAGCGATCAGCAGCAGGTATTCGAAGACGGCAACCTGGCTCGCCTCGGCCAGTTGGTAGGCGCGCACCATCAACCCCACCCCGATCAGCGAGCCCGCCGCCTGCATCGCGGTGACGGCCAGAAACGGCAGATCGGGCGCAACCCAGCCGCGCAGGATGAAGCCATCGGCCCCCGCGGGGACCAGATGGGGCACCAGCGCCGCCAGGATCAGGCCCAGGGCGCCCCAGAGCCCGAGCGCCGCGAAGAAGCCACCCGTCAGCGTGGCCGCGCTTTCGCCCGCGCACCATTCGCGGGTGGCGATGTTCGAGATGGCATAGAGCACCGCCGCCCCGATCGGCGCGACCGAGACAAGCCGCACCTGCCCCGCCCCCAGCCCCAGCACCAGCACGACGCCGCCGAAGCCCAGGAACACCGCGAACAACCGCCACAGCCCGAACCGCTGCCCGAAGGCGATCCGCGAGATCAAGAGCACGAAGATCGGCGCGGTGAAGAGCCCCGCCGCGACCTCGGCCACCGACAGGAACGCAAGGCAGCCGAAATAGATCACCATCGAGGTGGACATCACCGCGCTGCGCGCGATCACCCCGCGCCACCGGATCGGGCGCAACCGCAGCCCCAGGACCGGCGCCGCCAGCGCCATCATCGGCAGCGCCAGCGCCGAGCGCGTCAGGTGGAACTGCCACAGCCCCTGCCGCCCGGCGATCACCTGCACGAAATTGTCGGTAAAGCCGATGATCGCCGCGGCAATCACCATCAGTCCGGCAGCCGCCAGCGGGCGGTTGGCGCGATGCGGCACTGTCATGCAAGATCCTCCGCCCCCTTGTCTGCCCCGTCCGCCCCCCCTCTGCCTGCCCGGAAGCGACACACGACGCCGGGAACGTGCCGCACCGGCCATTGAGGCACCCGGCCTGCTCGGCTAAGGTCACGGCAAAGGGCAAACCGGCAGGAATACAGCCGCGCATGACGGCGCTGAAGAAATACGTCCGGCTGGAATGCCAGGGGCTCTGGCGCGAAAGCCCTGCCGCGCAGCGCCGCGATGTCATCGTGTCCTTCCGCGAGGCGACCCTGATCCTGTCCGACAGCCGCAGCGAGGTGCCGCTGACGCACTGGTCGCTGCCCGCGGTCGAGCGCATGAACCCCGGCGAGATGCCCGCGCTTTACAGCCCCGGCACCGGCACGGCGGGCGAGACGCTGGAGATCGACGACCGCACGATGATCAGCGCGCTGGAAACCGTGCATGACGCGCTCGAGGCGCAGCGCCCGCATCCCGGGCGGATGCGGCGGCGGCTTCTGTTCGCGGCGCTGGCGGCAGTGATGGCGGTGGGCGTGTTCTGGCTGCCGGGTGCGCTGGTCAGCCATACCGCCCGTGTGGTGCCCTGGACGAAGCGGCAGGACATCGGCCGCGCGGTGCTGGCCGACCTTGAACACCTGAGCGGCACCCCCTGCCACGGCGTGCAGGCCCGCCGCCCGCTGGCCCGCCTGACCGCCCGCATCTTCGGCCCGAACCCGAAGGAAACCGTGGTGGTGCTGCGCGACACGCCGGTGCCTGCCGCCCATCTTCCGGGCGGCATCCTGGTGCTGAGCCGCCACCTGATCGAGGATCACGACGGCCCGGACGTGGCGGCAGGCTACCTGCTGGCCGAGGACATGCGCGCGGACAGGCAGGACCCGATGCTGCCGCTGCTGCGCTGGGTCGGCATCAAGGGGGCGTTTCAACTTCTGACCACGGGCGATCTGCCGACGGCCGGGTTGCAGGGCTATGCGCAGGCGGTGCTGACCGCGCCAGAGGCCACGCTGCTGCCCGAAGATCTGGCCAGACGCTTTGCCGCGGCCGATGTGCCGCTCTTGCCCTATGCCGCGGCGATCGATCCGGCCGATGGGGGCGATCCGACGCTGGTCGCGGCCGATCCCTTCGCGCGGACCGGGCAGCCGAAGCCGCTGCTGAGCGATGGCGACTGGGTCGCGTTGCAGGGAATCTGCGGGCCCTGATCAGCCGCGCAGATAGGCGTCGGCAAAGCCCGCGCCGCGCACCGCCCGCAAGGCGGCCTGGGCGGCGGCGGGGTCGGCGAAGGGGCCGGCCAGCACCGCTTGCAGCGCCGCCCCCGGCGCCACCGTCACCGGCAGGCCCAGCGCCCGAAGCCGCGCGGCCGCACCTGCTGCATTGGCGGCAACCGAGAAACTGCCCACCTGCACAAAGGCCCCTGCAGCGCGGGTGGGCGCGGCCTGCCTTGGCGCGGGCAGCGCCGCGGGGCCGTTCATCGTCGACAGCCGGGTGGATCCCGCCGGTGACGGGGCAACATAGGCCGCGGGCAGAACGTCCGTAGCCGGGGTGGGCAGGCCCCGCATCGGAACCGTGTTCGTCCAGACCCGGTACATCGCCGTTTCCCCCTCGGCCGTGCCGCGGCCACGCAGCGGGTTCAGCCGCCCGTCCTGCCAGACCCAGGCATAGCCGGCCGGTGGCGCGCCCGCGCCCGCGGGAGCGACGGCCGGTGCGACAACCGGGGCGACGACTGGGGCAGGCATCCGCGCAGGTGCTGCGGCGGGCATCGGTGCTGCGGACACCGCGACCGGGGCTGGGGCCGCGGCCGGCTGGCCCGCGGCCATGGTCGGCTGATAACCGCAGAGCGGCTCATGCGAATCGCCCAGCCGCGGCACCCATTTCACCGCCCCGTCATAGCCCGCCCGCATGTAGACGCAGCCGCGGCTGTCGACATATTGCGGGCCGGTGAAGGCGGCGGGGGGCAGTTCCTTCGGGGGGCCGACATTCGAGATTGCGTCCGCCATGGAAACAGTCGGACCGGACAAGACGGCAAGAACCGCCACGGCTGCAACCCTGGACCGCATCACGAAACCCCCAACTTGACCTTGGGCGAATCATGCCGGAGTGATTCGAATCAGTAAAGGGGTTTGACCCGTTATTTCGTACCGAACATGCGGTCGCCCGCATCCCCTAGCCCAGGGACAATATATCCATGGTCGTTCAGGTGGCTGTCTACAGCCGCTGTGATGATCGGCACATCGGGATGCGCCTCTTGCATGCGCTTGATGCCTTCGGGGGCGGCCAGCAGGCACATGAAGCGGATGTTGCGCGCGCCCGACTTCTTCAGCAGGTCGACCGCCGCGACCGAGGAATTGCCCGTGGCCAGCATCGGATCGACCACGATCACCATCCGGTCATCCAGTTCCGAGGGCACCTTGTAGTAGTATTGCACCGGCTGCAGCGTTTCCGGATCGCGGTACAATCCGATGAAGCCGACCCGCGCCGCCGGCACCAGCTCCAGAATTCCGTCCAGAAGCCCGTTGCCTGCGCGCAGGATCGAGACCAGCACCAGTTTCTTGCCCTCGATGGATGGGGCGTCCATCTCGCACAGCGGGGTCTGGATGCGCGTCGTCGTCATCGGCAGGCCGCGGGTGACCTCATAGGCCAGAAGCTGGCTGATTTCCCGCAGCAGGCGGCGGAAGCTGGCGGTCGAGGTGTCCTTGTCGCGCATGATGGTCAGCTTGTGCTGCACCAGCGGATGATCGACGACGATCAGGGACTCGGTCATGTGGGGGCCTCCAGTCGCTTGAGGATACGGTCGCGGGTGGTCTCGTCGCAGAAGGCCGCGCGCGCGGCAAGGGTGTGGATGCGCCGGAACTGGCCTTCGTCCCAGTCGAAGGCCTCGGCCAGACGGTCGTGTTCCCGCGCCATCGTGGTGTGGAAGAAGGGCGGATCGTCGGTCGAGATGGTCACCTTCACCCCGCGCCGGTCCAGTTCGGCGATCGGATGCTGCCGCCAGCCCGGATAGATCCCCAGCGCGATGTTCGAGCCGGGGCAGACCTCCAGCACCACGCCATCCTCGGCCAGCCTGTCCACCAGGGCCAGATCCTCGATCGCGCGAACGCCGTGGCCGATGCGTTCGGGGCGCAGGTCGGCCAGCGCGTCGCGGATCGACTGGGGGCCGCCCCATTCGCCCGCGTGGGCGGTCAGCCGCAGCCCCGCCTCGCGCGCGGCGTCGAAGGCCCAGGCGAAATCCTTCGGCCGGTGCATTTTCTCGTCGCCCGCCAAGCCGAAGCCTGTCAGGAAATCGCCCGCCGTCTCGGCCGCGCAGCGTGCCGTCTCGCGCGCGGCTTCGGGGCCGATGTGGCGCACCGCGGTGACGATGGCACGCAGCGTGATGCCCATCTTGCGTTCGGCCTCTTCGCCCGCCTCGCGGATGGCGGCCAGATATTCCCGCCAGGCGCCCAGATCGCGGCCGCCGCAAAAATCGGGTGACAGGAAGGTTTCCGTGTAGATCACGCCACTTGCGGCGCTTTCCTCCAGTACCGCAAGGGTCAGGCGGCGGTAATCCTCGGGCGAGGTCAAGACCGATGTGGCCGCGTCGTAAACCTTCAGGAAGTGCCAGAAGTCGCGATAGGCATAGCTGCCGTCCTCGGAGAAGATGCCGGAAATGTCGATCTTCTTTTCCCGCGCCAGCCCCCGGATGAAGGCGGGCGGCGCCGCGCCTTCCAGGTGCAGGTGCAATTCGACCTTTGGCAAGTCTTTGGCAGTCATAGGAAACTCCGTCCCGGGCCGTGACTTTTCACGCCCAGATGCGCGGCGATCGTGGCCGCGATATCGGTGAAGGCCACAAGGCCCAGCGGCCCGGCCCCCGCGCCCTGCACCAGCACCGGCACCCGTTCGCGGGTGTGGTCTGTGCCGCTCCAGGTCGGGTCGTTGCCGTGATCGGCGGTGAAGATCGCCAGATCGCCGGGCCGCAGACGCGGCAACAGCGCGCCCACCTGCCCGTCGAACCATTCCAGCGCGCGGCCGTAACCTTCGGGGTCGCGCCGGTGGCCATAGAGGCTGTCAAACTCGACAAAGTTGGCAAAGGTCAAGGAACCGTCCTCTGCCGCGTCGACAAGCCGAAGAACATGTTCGAAAAGGTCAGCGTCCGATTTGCCCTTGTGTAGCTGTCCCACCCCCCGCATCGAGAAGATGTCGCCGATCTTGCCCACCGCATGGGTCATCCGGCCCGCCCCCTGCACCCAGTCGAGCAGCGTCGGCGCGGGCGGGGCGATGGCAAAGTCGCGCCGGTTCGCGGTGCGCACAAAGCGGCCCGGCGTGCCGGTGAACGGGCGGGCGATCACCCGGCCAACCTTCATCGCATGCAGCCGCGGCGCCACCGCCTGACACAGGGCGATCAGCCGGTCGAGCCCGAAGCTCTCCTCATGCGCGGCGATCTGGAACACGCTGTCAGCCGAGGTGTAGCAGATCGGCCAGCCGGTCCGCAGATGCTCGGCCCCCAGCCTGTCGATGATCTCGGTGCCCGAGGCGTGGCAGTTGCCAAGGATGCCCGCAGTGCCTGCCGCGGCGCAGACGGCCGCCACAAGATCGGACGGGAAGGCCGGGGTTTCATTCGGAAAATAGGCCCAGTCCCAGGGCACCGGCACGCCCGCCAGTTCCCAGTGGCCCGAGGGCGTGTCCTTTCCGCGCGACACTTCGGTCGCCGCCCCCCAGCGCCCGGTCGGTTCGGCGCCAAGCCCCGGCACTGCCACGCCCGAGGCCAGCCGCACCGCCGCCCCCAGCCCCAGCCCGTCCAGCATCGGCAGCCGCAACCCGCGCGCGGCGGCGATATGGGCCACCGTGTTCGCACCGGTATCGGGGACGCTGCCGTTGAAATAGGCGCCTGCATCCGGCGCACCGCCAATGCCCACGGAATCCATCACGATCAGGAAGGCGCGCGCCATCAGCCGATCCTTTCCCAGACCAGCGGCAGGTCGTCCACCGGGGTTTCCCCGATGGTGAAGGCCGCCAGCAGCGCCGCCTGCACCCGGTCGGCATCGGCTTCGGAGGCGGCGTGAACCATCGCCAGCGGCAGGTCGGGCGAGACATGCTCGCCGATGCCCGCAATGTCGGCCAGCCCGACCGAGGGGTTGATCCGGTCGCCCTCGCGCTGGCGACCACCGCCCAGCGCCACCACGGCCAGCCCCAGCGCCTCGCCGTCGATGGCGGTCACAAAGCCGCGCCGGGGCGGGGTCAGCGGACGCATCACCGGCGCGGCGGGCAACCGGTCGGGCCAGCGTTCCACGAAATCCACCGGCCCGCCCAGC
The DNA here is from genome assembly GCA_027351005.1 of Paracoccaceae bacterium. Lineage (GTDB taxonomy): Bacteria > Pseudomonadota > Alphaproteobacteria > Rhodobacterales > Rhodobacteraceae > Solirhodobacter. The sequence continues at coordinate 7,337 of DAIEJF010000273.1, forward strand.
GCGGCCACCATCTCGCCGAACACCTCGGCGGCACGGCCGGTTTCCAGCGCCTCGGTGATGCGGTGTTCGCCATCCTCGGCATCGGCGGCCAGCCCGCCCAGCGCCAGCGCCTCGCCTCCCAGCGCCACGGTCAGATCCCAGAGCGCGGCGTTCACCGACGTGCCGGTCAGGGTTTCCAGCACCTCTGCCACCTCGAGCGCATTGCCCGCCGCGGCGGCAAGAGGCTGGCTCATGTCGGTGACAAGCGCGCGGGTCATGCAGCCCGCCCCCTGCGCGGTTTCCACCAGCGCCACGGCCAGCGTCCGCGCCTCGTCCACCGTCTTCATGAAAGCGCCCGATCCCGCCTTCACATCCAGCACCAGCCCTTCCAGCCCGGCGGCGAGCTTCTTCGACAGGATGGACGCGGTGATGAGGTCGATCGAGTCGACCGTGCCGGTGACATCGCGGATGGCGTAAAGCCGTTTGTCCGCGGGGGCGATTCCGGCGTTGGCGGCAACGATCGCGCAGCCCACATCGGCGGTGACCTTGCGCAATCGCTCCACCGTCACGTCGCAGCGCAGGCCGGGGATCGCCTCGAGCTTGTCCAGCGTGCCGCCGGTATGGCCCAGACCGCGGCCCGAGATCATCGGCACGAAGGCACCGCAGGCCGCCAGCGCTGGGGCCAGCAGCAACGAGACGCAATCGCCCACGCCGCCGGTGGAATGCTTGTCCAGCACCGGGCCGGGCAGATCCCAGTCCAGCACCGCGCCCGAATCCCGCATGGCGCGGGTCAGCGCCACCCGGCCCGCGGGGCCAAGCCCCTTCAGGCAGACCGCCATTGCGAAGGCTCCCGCCTGCGCATCCGACACCGCGCCACTGGCCAACCCGTCCGCGAACCAGGCCAGCGCCTCGGCTGACGGCGGGCGGCCCTGCCGCAGCCCCGCGATGATCGCGCGGGCGTCCATCTTACGCCTTGTCCATATGCGCCAGCGTGAAGGCGCCGGGCAGCAGGTCGGCCACCGTCATCGTGAGGCTGGCGCCATCGGTGGTGCACAGCGTCACCGGCACCGCGGGGTCGGCAAATTCCGCGATCTTCTGCCGACAGCCGCCGCAGGGCGGCACCGGCGCGGGGCTGTCGGCGATCACCAGGATCTCGGCGATCCGGCTGTCGCCCGCGGCGATCATCGCGGCGATGGCGCCCGCCTCGGCACAGGTGCCTTCGGGATAGGCCACGTTTTCCACGTTGCAGCCCACATGCAGCCTGCCCGCGGTCGAGCGCAGCGCCGCCCCCACCTTGAACCGGGAATAGGGGGCATAGGCGTTCTCGCGAACCTTGGTGGCAGCAGCAAGCAGGGTCATGGGGCCTCCGGCGTTTCGCACGACTCTGCGGCGGCAGCACGGCAGGCGCAAGGGGGAGGGGCGCGCCCCCCCGCGCCCCCGCCCGTCACAGCGTCTGGGTGCGGAAGCTGCCGGGCAGCGCGACCTCGAGGATCTCCAGATCCCCGGTCGCGTCGGCATAGCGGGTGGCCAGGCCCGGCGGTATGACGAAGGCATCGCCCGCGGTCAGCGGATGGGGGTCCTTGCCCTCGCACTCCAGCGTCATGCCCCCCGCCATCACGAAGCTGAAGAGGATGTCGGCATCGTGGCGTGTCCAGGCGGGCTGGCCGTTGCCCCGGCGCAGCACCTGCACACCGGCCACGTCACGGGTGTTGGCGGCGATGGTGGTATCGCGCGCGATGAACCCCGGCAGGCGGTAGGGCGCCCACACCGCCCCCGCGGCGAGGTTGTGCACGAAGCGCTGCCCCTCCCATTCCCGCTCGGGGCGCAGATGGGGCGTGGGCAGGGTGATCGTGTGCTCGATCTCGGTCACATGCTCGGCCGGAACGCCGATCTCGATCACCTCGATGCCGTCCGAGGCCTCAAGTACCCGGTGGCGGATTTCCGGCGGCTGGATGAAGCAGTCGCCCGCCGTCAGCCGGCGCTTCGGGCCCTGATCCTCGTAGACCACGTCCACCCAGCCCTTGTAGCAGAAGATGAGCTGGAAGCCGACCTTGTGGAAATGCACCATGTCGGGCACCGGCCCGCCATCGGGGATGCGGATGTGGCTGGCGATGATCGACCCGCCGAGGCGCGAGGGGATCAGGTCGCGGTACTGCATGCCGGCACGGCCCACGATCCAGGGCGCCTTGTCGGCCAGTCTGCGGACGACGAATTCGTGCTGCGTGTTCGGCATCACCACCGGGGGGTCCAGCGGCTCGATCACCACCTCGGTGCCGCCCGGCGCGGTCAGCCGCGTCTCGCCCCCGGCGATCAGCACCGGGTCATCGGCGAGGATCGCCAGACAGCCGGGCGTGCCCTCGCCCGCCTCAAGCCGAAGCCGCAGCCCATGGCCGGAAAAGCAGGCGACCCGCGGGTTGTCGGCGGGCCAGATCCTGTCCATCCGCATCCCCAGCGTTCTGGTGAAAAAGCGGATGTCGTCAACAAGCGCACGCGTCGGCAGCCGCACCTCGGCCCGGATGTTCTGCATGATGCCCCCATGGGATGATGTACGAAACAGGTAGCCTGCACGCAATATTGCTTCAAGTTCAAAACAACCCGCGCCACAAGCGGAATGGCGGCAATGCGCCCGGCCCTGCCCGCACCATCTTGCCCCCGCGGCCCCGCGGCGCGACAGTGACCGGGCGGACGATTTGCAAGTTCCCCTTGAAGCTGCCTTGGCGCAAACGCTATTTCGGGGATCGGCAGGATAGTTTAACATTAAACAAACCACCCCGGGGGAGAAGGCGATGGAAGAGGCTCGGCAGGACAAGACGCGGCAGGCGGCGCTCGACTATCACGAGTTTCCAAAGCCCGGTAAGCTGGAGATCCGCGCCACCAAGCCGCTGGCGAACGGCCGCGACCTGGCCCGCGCCTATTCGCCCGGCGTCGCCGAAGCCTGTCTGGAAATCAAGGCCGATCCCGCCACCGCCAGCCGCTATACCGCGCGCGGCAACCTGGTGGGCGTGGTGTCGAACGGAACGGCCGTCCTTGGGCTGGGCAACATCGGCGCGCTGGCCTCGAAGCCGGTGATGGAGGGCAAGGCCGTCCTCTTCAAGAAATTCGCCAACATCGACTGTTTCGACATCGAGCTGAACGAACCCGATCCAGTGAAGCTGGCCGATCTGGTCTGCGCGCTGGAACCCACCTTCGGCGCGATCAACCTGGAAGACATCAAGGCGCCCGACTGCTTCATCGTGGAAAAGCTCTGCCGCGAGCGGATGAACATCCCCGTCTTCCACGACGACCAGCACGGCACCGCCATCGTCGTGGGCGCGGCGGCCACCAATGCGCTGAAGGTCGCGGGCAAGGATTTCGGCGACATCAAGATCGTCTCGACCGGCGGCGGGGCGGCGGGCATCGCCTGCCTCAACATGCTGCTGAAGCTGGGGGTGAAGCGCGAGAACGTCTGGCTCTGTGACATCCACGGCCTTGTCTACGAGGGCCGCGAGATCGACATGAACCCGCTGAAGGCGCATTTCGCCCAAGCCACCGACAAGCGCACGCTGGACGAGGTGATCGACGGCGCCGACCTGTTCCTGGGCCTTTCGGGCAAGGGCGTTCTGACGCAGGCGATGGTGAAGCGCATGGCGCCCCGGCCGATCATCTTCGCGCTGGCCAACCCCAGCCCGGAAATCATGCCCGACGAGGCCCGCGCCGTGGCCCCCGATGCGATCATCGCGACCGGCCGGTCGGACTATCCCAACCAGGTCAACAACGTCCTGTGCTTCCCCTTCATCTTCCGGGGCGCGCTGGACGTGGGCGCCACCACCATCAACGACGAGATGGAACTGGCCTGCATCGAGGGCATCGCCGCGCTGGCGCGCGCCACCACCAGCGCCGAGGCCGCCGCCGCCTATCACGGCGAGCAACTGACCTTCGGCACCGACTACCTGATCCCCAAACCCTTCGACCCCCGGCTGATGGGTGTGGTGGCTTCGGCCGTGGCGAAAGCCGCGATGGAAACCGGCGTGGCCACCCGGCCCCTGCCCGACCTTGCCGCCTACAAGGCGCGGCTTGACGGATCGGTCTTCCGCTCCGCGCTGATCATGCGGCCGGTGTTCGAGGCCGCCAACAGCGCCACCCGCCGCATCGTCTTTGCCGAGGGCGAGGATGAACGCGTGCTGCGCGCGGCCAATGCCATGCTCGAGGAAACCAGCGTGGTGCCGATCCTGATCGGCCGCCCCGAGGTGGTGGAACGCCGCTGCGAACGCGCGGGCCTGCCGATCCGGCCGGGGCGCGACTTTGCCATCGTGAACCCGGAAAACGACCCCCGCTATCGCGACTACTGGGGCACCTACCACGAACTGATGCAGCGTCGGGGTGTGACGCCCGACATCGCGCGAGCGGTGATGCGCACCAACGCCACCGCCATCGCCGCCGTCATGGTCCACCGGGACGAGGCCGACAGCCTGGTCTGCGGCACCTTCGGCCAGTATCTGTGGCACCTGAACTATGTCCGTCAGGTGCTGGCGCGCGGCGGGTTGCGCCCGGTGGGGGCGCTCAGCCTGATGATCATGGAAGACGGCCCCCTGTTCATCGCCGACACCCAGGTGCACCCCGAACCCACGCCGCAGGAAATCGCCGATACCGTCATCGGCGCGGCCCGCCACGTCCGCCGCTTCGGCATCACGCCCAAGATCGCGCTCTGCTCGCACAGCCAGTTCGGCAACCTCGACACCTCGTCGGGTCTGCGGATGCGGGCGGCGATGGAGATCCTCGACGCGATGGAGCCGGACTTCACCTACGAAGGCGAAATGCCGATCGACTCGGCGCTTGATCCCGAACAGCGCGCCCGCGTCTTTCCGCAGGCGCGGTTCGAGGGCCCGGCGAACGTGCTGGTCTTTGCCAATACCGATGCCGCGAACGGGGTGCGCAACATCCTGAAGCTGCGGGCGAACGGGCTCGAGGTGGGGCCGATCCTGATCGGCATGGGCAACCGCGCCCATATCGTGACGCCGGCCATCACCGCGCGCGGGCTGCTGAACGTCGCCGCCATCGCAGGCACGCCAGTGTCGCGCTACAGCTAAGGCAAGACGCGCCGCGGCCGCGCCGGATCGGTCGCGGCCGCGCCTGCGACACTCTGCGCGCGCAACAATCTTGCGCCCCCTCGCCGCTCGACGTAAGGAGTGTTCAGCGGCGAGGAGGTATACCATGGCATACGCGGACATCTACGCAGGCTGGAAGGCCGATCCCGAGCGGTTCTGGATGCAGGCGGCCGAGGCCATCGACTGGGTCAGGAAACCATCGCGCGCGCTTTTTGCCGACAAGGCGCCGCTTTACGAATGGTTCAAGGACGGGCTGGTCAACACCTGCTGGAACGCGGTGGACCGCCATGTGCTGGCCGGGCGCGGCGGTCAGGTGGCAATCATCCACGACAGCCCGGTCACCGGCACGGTGCACAAGATCACCTATGCCGAATTGCAGACCCGCGTGGCCAGCCTTGCCGGTGCGCTGAAGGCGCGCGGCGTCACCAAGGGCGACCGCGTCATCATCTACATGCCGATGGTGCCCGAGGCGCTGGAGGCGATGCTGGCCTGCGCGCGGCTGGGCGCGATCCACTCGGTCGTGTTCGGCGGCTTTGCCGCGCATGAACTGGCCGTGCGGATCGACGACGCAAGGCCCAAGGCGATCCTTGCCGCCTCTTGCGGGATCGAGCCGGGGCGCGTGGTGCATTACAAGCCGCTGCTGGATGGCGCGATCGACATGGCCACCCACAAGCCCGACTTCTGCGTGATCCTCCAGCGCGAGCAGGAGGTGGCGAAGCTGGTCGAGGGCCGCGATCTGGCCTGGCACAGCTTTCAGTACGGGGTCGCGCCTGCCGATTGCGTGCCGGTCGAGGGCGACCACCCGGCCTATATCCTGTACACCTCGGGCACCACGGGCCAGCCCAAGGGGGTGGTGCGCCCCACCGCCGGGCATCTGGTCGCGCTGAACTGGACGATGAAGAACATCTACGGGGTCGAGCCCGGCGAGGTGTTCTGGGCCGCGTCCGACGTGGGCTGGGTCGTGGGCCACAGCTACATCTGCTACGCCCCCCTGATCCACGGCAACACCACCATCGTGTTCGAAGGCAAGCCGGTGGGCACCCCCGATGCGGGCACGTTCTGGCGGGTGATCCGCGACCATCGGGTGGCCAGCTTCTTCACCGCGCCCACCGCCTTCCGCGCCATCAAGCGCGACGACCCCGAAGGCAGGCTGATCGCGCAATACGACCTGACCTCGCTGCGCGCGCTTTATCTTGCGGGGGAACGGGCGGACCCGGCGACGATCGAATGGGCGCAGCAGAAGCTGAAGGTGCCGGTCATCGACCACTGGTGGCAGACCGAAACCGGCTGGCCCATCGCCGCGAACCCGGCGGGGATCGAACTGCTGCCGGTGAAGGTGGGCAGCCCTTCGGTCGCCATGCCCGGCTATGACGTGCAGGTGCTGGACGAGGGCGGCCACCCCGTCGCCCCCGGCACGCTGGGCGCCATCGCGGTGAAGCTGCCGCTGCCGCCCGGCACGCTGCCCACGCTCTGGAACGCCGAAGACCGGTTCCGCAAGAGCTATCTCAGCCACTTCCCCGGCTATTACGAGACGGGCGACGCGGGCTATGTGGACGAGGACGGCTATGTCTACATCATGGCCCGCACCGATGACGTGATCAACGTGGCGGGCCACCGGCTGTCGACCGGCGCGATGGAAGAGGTTCTGGCAAGTCACCCCGATGTGGCCGAATGCGCCGTGATCGGCATCGCGGACGAGTTGAAGGGGCAGGCGCCGCTGGGTCTTCTGTGCCTCAACAAGGGCTGCAACCGCCCGCAGGCCGAGATCGTGAAAGAGGTGGTCGGGCTGGTGCGCGACCAGATCGGGCCGGTGGCGGCCTTCAAGCTGGCCTGTGTGGTGGACCGCCTGCCCAAGACCCGCTCGGGCAAGATCCTGCGCGCGACGATGGTCAAGATCGCCGATGGCGCACCGTTCAAGACGCCCGCCACGATCGACGATCCCGCCATCCTGGAGGAGATCCGCACGGCCCTGCGTGGGCTCGGCTTGGCAAAAGCCTGATTTTTCAGGGGTTCCGGGGCAGAGTGCCACGCCTTTTGATCGCCCCGGTTGTTGGCGAACGCCTCATCGTGGCGTATCATGCCTGCACCGCAACCCGAAATTGAGCCCCGCCGTGACACTCCAGCCCGCCGCCCCGAGGGCGGCCGCAGAACCCGGACGGCCCGCCGATGGCGGGGACGGCTTTGCCCGCCCCGCAACGGGCGACGTGGCGCGTCTGGCGCTTCTGGGCCATGACCTGCGCGCGGCGGTCTCTGACATCTTGGGCGGGCTTCGGCTGATCGAACCGGCCGACATGGCCGAACCCGTGCGCCTGCAGTTTGACCGCATCCGTGCCGCCTCCGAGGTGCTGGCCCGCCTGCTGGAAGACGGGCTTGACGCGCTGGTGGGCGAGGATGTGACCGATGCGCGTCCGGTGAGCCTGGTGCTGGACCGGCTTCTGCACGATGTCGAAATGCGGTGGTCGGGCCATGCGCGCGAAAAGGGCATCGGCTTCCATCTCGCCGCGGCGTCCGACCTGCCGCGCGTGGTGGCGCTGGACCGGATCGCGCTGGAACGGATCCTGGCCAATGTGCTGTCGAACGCGATGAAATACACCGACACCGGCCGGATCGAGATGCGCGTGACGCGCGACGCGGCAGACAGGCTGGGCTTTCAGGTCAGCGACGATGGCCCCGGTTTCAGCGATGAGGCGTTGGCCCAGTTGTTCCGCTATGCCGCCCGCGCCGCCCAGCCGCGCAAGCCCGGCAGCGGCCTGGGCCTGCACATCACCAAGGCCATGGCCGACCGCCTTGGCGCCGAGGTCCGGGTGCGCAACCGCGAGGGGGGCGGGGCCGAGGTGCAGGTGACCCTGCCGCCCGAGGCCTGGCACCCCGCGCAGGGCGCGTCGGCGCCGCCCTCCAGCCTGCCCGACCTGCGCCGGATGAAGGTTCTGGTGGCCGACGACAGTGAAACCAACCAGATCATCCTGGGCCTGATGCTGAACGCGATGGGGGCCGAGGTGGCCGTCGCCTCGGACGGGGTCGAGGCGCTGCACCGGCTGGAGCGAGAGGCCTTCGATTTTGCCCTGATCGACATCGAGATGCCCCACCTGACCGGAATCGAGGTGATGCGCGCGATCCGCGCCGCGGGCGGCGCCCGGGCGCGGATGCCGGTGATGGCCGTCACCGCCTATGTGCTGCGCGCCAACCGCGAGGCGATCTACGCCGCGGGGGCAGACAGCATCCTGGCCAAGCCGGTCGGCGGAATGGAGCCCTTCGGCGCCGCCATCGCCAACCTGCTGCGCCAGGCCCGCCCCCCCGACGCCGCCCCGGACGAACCCGACGGCGACCGGCCGCCGATGGACGTGTCGCGGTTTCAGGCGCTGCTCGACATTGCCGGCCCCGACGGCCGGGCCAAGCTGCTGACCCGGCTGATGGCCGACCTGCAGGGGGTCGAACGCGGGCTGGTCCAGGGGCTGGCCGAACCCGACCGGACCATGATCCGCTCGCAGACCCATGTCCTGATCGCCATCGCGGGCGCGGTCGGCGCCGACGGGCTGATGCAGCAGGCCCACCGCCTGAACGCGGCCGCCCACCGCCACGATGCTGCCGCGCTCGCCCCGCTTGGTCAGCAGGTGTTGGGCTTGCTTGATGACCTGATCCATTTCGTTTCGGGGCAACTCCATCCATCCCGGGAGGCCCCATGACCGAAGCGCGCCCGCTTCTGCTGATCGAAGACACGCCCTCGCTGCAGATGGTCTATGAAACCATCCTGCGCAGCGCAGGCCACGAGGTGCTGACCGCCGACACCGCCGAAGCAGGGCTGCGGCTTTTTCGCGAACAGCCGGTTTCGGTCGTGCTGCTGGATCTGATGCTGCCCGACCGCGACGGGCTTGACCTGATGGCGGAACTGCTGCGCCTGCGCCCGGAGAGCGCGGTGATCGTGATTACGGCCAACGGGTCGATCAACAAGGCGGTCGAGGCGATGCGGGCGGGGGCGTATGAGTTCCTGGTAAAGCCGTTCGACGACCAGCGATTTCTGCATGTGATTGAAAATGCTGCCCGCGGACAGGGCACCGGCAGTGGCCCGCGGCCCGAACCGCCGGCCCCGCTGGGCGATTTTGTCGGCCGCTCGCCGGTCATGACCGCGGTCTATTCCAAGATCCGGTCGGTCTCGCGGTCCATGGCAACCGTCTTCATCACCGGCGAAAGCGGCACCGGCAAGGAGCTTTGCGCCCTGGCGGTGCACAACCAGTCCAGCCGGGCAAGCGGACCCTTCATCGCGCTGAACTGCGGCGCGATCCCCTCGGACCTGCTGGAATCCGAGGTGTTCGGCCATCTGCGCGGGTCGTTCACCGGGGCCATTGCCGACAAGATCGGGGCGGCGGCGGCGGCCGACGGCGGCACGCTCTTTCTCGACGAGGTCTGCGAGATGGACCTTTCGTTGCAGACCAAGCTGCTGCGCTTCCTGCAGACCTCGACCGTCCAGCCGGTCGGCGCCACCCGGCCCCGCAAGGTGAACGTGCGCATCGTCTGCGCCACCAACCGCGACCCGATGGAGGAGGTCCGCCGCGGCCGCTTCCGCGAGGATCTGTACTACCGCCTGCATGTGGTGCCGATCCACATGCCGCCGCTGCGCGAGCGGGGGGATGACGTGGTCGAGATTGCCGAAACCGCCCTGAAGACGCTTTCGGCCGAAGAGGGGCGCGCGTTTCAGAGGCTCTCGCCCGAGGTGGCCGACCTGTTCAGCCGGCTGCCCTGGCCCGGCAACGTGCGACAGTTGCTCAACGTGCTGCGCAATGTCGTGGTGCTGAACGAAGGCGACAGCGTCACCCTGCCGATGCTGCCCCCCGATCTCGAGACGGCGGCGGCAAGCCTGCCGCGGCCCGCGGCGGCGGTCTTGGCCGCCCGGTCCGGGCCGACGCTTGACGGGCTTGTCGGGCGCACGCTGGCCGAGATCGAGCAGATCGTGATCGAGGCGACGATCGCGGCCGAGGGCGGATCGGTGCCGCGCGCGGCGCGCGTGCTGGGGGTGTCGCCCTCGACGCTCTACCGCAAGCGCGAAGGCTGGCTTGGCCAGGAACCGCCCGAAGCGGCGGAATAGCTCAGGTGAACTGCTCGCGGTAAAGCCGTTCCTCAAGCCCGTGACCCGGATCGAACAGGATGCGGTGGCGCACGTCCGGCTCGCTGCGGATCTCGACCGAGATCACGTCGGGCACCGACCGGCCATCGGCATCCGCCATGACCGGCCGCTTTGCCGCCTCGAGGATGTCGAACCGCACCACCGCCGCCTTGGGCAGGATCGCCCCGCGCCAGCGGCGTGGCCGAAAGGCCGCCATCGCCGTCAGCGCCAGCACATCGGACCCGATCGGCAGGATCGGCCCGTGCGCCGAATAGTTGTAGGCCGTCGACCCGGCCGGCGTGCACAGCAGTGCGCCGTCGCAGATCAGCTCTTCCATCCTGACCGTGCCGTCGATCGAGATCCTGAGCTTCGCCGCCTGCGGCCCCTGCCGCAACAGCGAGACCTCGTTGATCGCCAGCGCCCGATGGACCTGCCCGCGCGCATCCACCGCCTGCATCGACAGCGGATTGATCACCGCCTCTTCGGCCGCGCCAAGACGTGCGGGCAGGTTCTCGACGCTGAACTCGTTCATCAGAAAGCCGATGGTGCCGCAGTTCATCCCATAGACGGCGATGTCGCGCCGCTCGGTGGCATGCAGCGTCTGCAGCATGAACCCGTCGCCCCCCAGAGCCACGATGCACCCGGCCTCGCCCAGCGTGTACTGGCCATACTGTGCCACCAAGGCGTCCAGCGCCGCCTTCGCCTCTGGCGTGTCGGCGGCCCTGAAATGGACCCGGCACTGCGCCCCTGTCGTCATCGCGTCCTCCCCGGAAGCACCCGCCAGTGTTTTCAGCCCGCGCGCGGGAACTCAACCCCCCGCATCGTCGCGGCCGCGCGGGGAGGGCCGATTCGCGGCGCGGGTTTCCAAAGCCCTGCGGCGGTTTCGCGCGCAGGGCCTTTGGCGTCGCTTTCCGCCCTTTCGACACAGGCCTTCATCGGCTAAACACCGCAAGATCCCATTTGGCCCCGGAGGAGACGCATGAACGCCCCGACCCACGCTGCCCAACGCGATGCCGGCTTCTTCACCGAAGCGCTGGAAACCCGTGACCCGGAGATTTTCGGCGCCATCCGCGCCGAACTTGGCCGCCAGCGCGACGAGATCGAGCTGATCGCCTCGGAAAACATCGTCAGCCACGCCGTGCTCGAGGCGCAGGGCTCGGTGATGACGAACAAGTATGCCGAAGGTTATCCCGGCAAGCGCTATTACGGCGGCTGCCAGTATGTCGACGTGGCCGAGACGCTGGCGATCGAGCGCGCCAAGGCGCTGTTCGGCTGCGCCTATGCCAACGTCCAGCCGAACTCGGGCAGCCAGATGAACCAGGCGGTGTTTCTGGCGCTGCTGAAGCCCGGCGACACGTTCATGGGGCTGGACCTGAATTCGGGCGGCCACCTGACCCACGGCTCGCCGGTGAACATGTCGGGCAAGTGGTTCAACGTCGTCTCGTACGGCGTGCGCGCGCAGGATCAGATGCTGGACCTCGACGCAGTCCGCGAAAAGGCGCTGGAGCACAAGCCGAAGCTGATCGTGGCCGGCGGGACCGCCTATTCGCGCACCTGGGACTGGGCCGCCTTCCGCGCCATCGCGGATGAGGTGGGCGCCTATCTGATGGTCGACATGGCGCATATCGCGGGGCTTGTCGCGGGCGGCCAGCATCCCTCGCCCCTGCCCCATGCGCATGTGGTGACGACCACCACCCACAAGTCGCTGCGCGGTCCGCGCGGCGGGCTGATCCTGACCAACCACGAAGACATCGCCAAGAAGGTGAATTCCGCGGTGTTCCCCGGCCTGCAGGGCGGCCCGCTGATGCATGTGATCGCGGCCAAGGCCGTGGCCTTCGGCGAGGCGCTGCGGCCCGAGTTCAAGACCTACGCCGCGCAGGTCGTGGCAAACGCGAAGGCGATGGCCGACCAGTTGCTGAAGGGCGGGATCGACATCGTGTCGGGCGGGACCGACAACCACCTGATGCTGGCGGACCTGCGCCCGAAGAAGGTGACGGGCAAGGCCGCCGAGGCCGCACTGGGCCGCGCCCACATCACCTGCAACAAGAACGGCGTGCCGTTCGACCCGGAAAAGCCCTTCGTCACCTCGGGCATCCGGCTGGGCACCCCGGCGGGCACCACCCGCGGCTTCGCCGAACCCGAGTTCCGCCAGATCGCGGACTGGATCGTCGAAGTGGTGGATGGTCTGGCCGCACATGGCGAGGAGGGCAACGCCCCGGTCGAGGCCGCGGTGCGCGCCAAGGTGGCCGCCCTCTGCGCCCGCTTCCCGCCCTATCCCGGGATGTAAGCCACCCGGCGGGGCCCGCGCCTCAGGGCAGCAGGCCCCGCCAGCTCAGCACCGCGAACAGCAGCCCCGCCACCACCAGCAGCCGGAAGGCGATGCTGGAGGCCAGGTCCAGCGCCAGCGCCCGGCGCCGCTGCCAGCGCCCCACCGCCGAAAGGTGGCGCACGCAGGTGTCATAGGCCGCGGCGATCCGGTCATGGTCCAGTTGCAGCACCAGCCTGGGGTCTTGCGCGGTAGCAGCGGCGCGGGCCAGCAAGGCCGCCTCGGCCTGCACCCGGCGCGGCATCCGGCCCCGCGCGCCGCGCAGCTTGCCCGCCAGACCCCGCCCGCGGATGCGCAGCCGGTCCTCCATCAGCCCGGCCACCCTGTCCGCCATCTGCTGCACCGAAACCGCACCCATACGCCCCTCCGTTTGCCGTGACCCTAGCCGGGGCCCGCGCCCCGCTCAACGGCTCTGGCGCACGCCTGGCCCGCGCGCTATGCCGGGGCCCATGCTGGCCCATGTCACCTACGGGCAGGACACCGCCCTGCCGCCGCTTCTGATCGTCCACGGCCTGTTCGGCTCGGGGCGGAACTGGGGCGTGATCGCCCGCCATCTGGCCGAAACGCGGCGGGTGGTGGTGGTCGACATGCGCAACCATGCGGGTAGCCTCTGGGCGCCTACGCACCGCTACCCCGATCTGGCTACCGACCTGGCCGAGGTGATCGCTGCCAAGGGCGGGCGGTTCGACGTGCTGGGCCATTCGATGGGTGGCAAGGCCGCGATGGTGCTGGCGCTGACAGCGCCCGCGCGCGTGAACCGGCTGGTGGTGGCCGACATCGCCCCCGTCGCCTATGCCCACAGCCAGACCCCGCTGATCCACGCCATGCGCGGGCTTGATCTGGCCGGGCTCACCTCGCGGATGGAGGCAGACCGGCGGCTGGCCGCGACGGTGCCGGATGCGGGAACCCGCGCCTTTCTGCTGCAATCGCTGGACCTCAAGACCAGCCCGCCGCGCTGGCGGCTGAACCTTGACGTGCTGGAGGCCGAGATGCCCGCCATCGTGGGCTGGCCGGACACCCCCGGCCGGTTCGACGGGCCCGCGCTGTTCCTGTCGGGGGCGCTGTCGTCCTATGTCCTGCCGGACCACCGCCCGGCCATCAAGGCGCAGTTTCCCGCGGCCCGCTTCGCCAGGATCCCCGGCGCGGGCCACTGGCTGCATGCCGAGCGCCCGCGCGAATTCGAAGCCGCCGTCGCGGCGTTCCTGGCCTAGGGCGGGGCATACGCCCCCTGCCCCACCGCTCAGGCGGGGCGCCGCATCCGGTCGATCAGCCCGGTCTTCAGAACGAACTGGTGATAGAGCGCCCCCAGAACGTGCAACGCGACCAGGATCAGCAGCAGCGGCTTCATCAGCTCATGAAACTCGGCCGCGGCACCGGCCGCGCCGAACCAGGCCGCAAGCCCCGACAGCGGTGCCAGGAACAGCACCAGATACAGCAGACCATGGACGGCCTTGGCCACACGCTTCTGCGCGGCCGATTCCCCCGCAGGCGGCGGCGGCACGCCACGGTCCATGCGCAGGGCCACGCGCCAGAGCATCAGCACCAGGATCAGCAGACCGCCCAGGACATGCAGCAGCACCATGGCATCATAGCTGGCCGCGCCGCCCTTCATCACCTCGCGGAACGCCGCCTTGATACCGTCATTCAGCAGGAACTGCGGCACCAGCACCAGCGCGATGATCCAGTGCAGGCCGATCTGCCCGCGCGAATAACCTTTGGGTTCTGCCATGATCCATCCTTTCCCTGCGCCGGGCCCATGACCGGCCCCGCCAGAGTGGCACAAGGGTGCGCCGCTGGCAAAGCCGCGTCATGGTCCCGCCCGCACCAGGGCGGGCCGCGCCCCAACATCGGCACATGACCGCCGCAGGCAGTTGACTTGACCGGGAAGACACGGGCATCTCTTTGCCGAGACAAGCAAAAGGAGCCTGACATGCATCGCACCCTGCCGCGCGCCGCGCTGACCCTCCTCGTTCTGCTGAGCCTCGCGGCCTGCGACACCGTCGCGGGCGCGGGCAAGGACCTTCAGAAGGCAGGCTCGGCCATCACCACCGAGGCGAACAAGACCGCGCAGAAGATGTAAGCGCAGGCGATCGGGCTCAGGCGATCGCGCGCGCCACCTGCCAACTGACCGGAATGGCCAGCACGAAGCCGATCGCGGCGGCAATCGCGAGCGGTTTCAGCGTGACATATCCGGCAACCAGGGCAGCCACGATCATCATTCCCATCAGGGTCGTCGAGGCCATCGAAAAGATGATGAGCATCAGGCGGGTCATGCGAATCTCCATCCGGGCGCGTTCGCAGGCAGCCTGACCGAAGGCACGCAGAGGCGCCTTGATGCGCGTCAAGTCACGGTCGCGTCATCATGCGGGGATGTTGCGGTGTGCAATGACTGCGCACCCTACGCCAAGACACGGCAGGCCCGGCAGCGGTGGGGTGCGCGGTCATTGCGCACCCACCGCGTCAATTGTCCATCTTCAGCGCCTTGATGAAGGCTTCCTGCGGAATCTCCACCTTGCCGAACTGGCGCATCTTCTTCTTGCCGGCCTTCTGCTTTTCCAGCAGCTTCTTCTTCCGCGTCGCGTCGCCGCCATAGCATTTGGCGGTCACGTCCTTGCGCATCGCGCTCAGCGTCTCGCGCGCGATCACGCGGCCGCCGATCGCGGCCTGGATCGGGATCTTGAACATGTGGCGGGGGATCAGCTCTTTCAGCTTTTCCACCATCTGCCGCCCGCGCCCCTCGGCCCGGTCGCGGTGCACCATCATGGACAGGGCGTCCACCGGCTCGTCGTTCACCAGGATCGACATCTTCACCAGCACGTCCTCGCGGTAGCCGGTGATCGCGTAGTCGAAGCTCGCGTACCCCTTGGTCACCGATTTCAGCCGGTCGTAGAAGTCGAAGACCACCTCGTTCAGCGGCAGGTCATAGACCACCATCGCCCGGTTGCCCGCATAGCTCAGATCCAGTTGGATGCCGCGCCGGTCCTGGCACAGCTTGAGCACGTCGCCCAGGTATTCGTCGGGCACCAGGATCGTGGCCTTGATCCGCGGCTCTTCGATATGGTCCACATAGGTCAGGTCGGGCATGTCGGCGGGGTTGTGCAACTCGCGCACCTCGCCATCCTTCATGTGCAGGTGATAGACGACCGACGGCGCCGTGGTGATCAGATCCAGATCGTATTCGCGCTCCAGCCGGTCGCGGATCACCTCGAGGTGCAGAAGCCCCAGGAACCCGCAGCGGAAACCGAAGCCCAGCGCGGCCGAGGTCTCCATCTCGTAGCTGAAGCTCGCATCGTTCAGCGCGAGTTTCTCGATCGCGTCGCGCAGATCTTCGAAATCGGCCGCGTCCACCGGGAACAGGCCGCAGAACACCACCTGCATCGCCGGCTTGAAGCCCGGCAGCGCCTCGGCGCAGCCCCGCTTTTCATGGGTGATCGTGTCGCCCACGCGGGTGTCGCGCACCTGCTTGATGCTGGCGGTGAAAACGCCGATCTCGCCCGGGCCGAGTTCGGGGAAATCGACCATCTGCGGCTTCAGCACGGCCAGCTTTTCCACGCCGTAAATCGCGCCGGTCTGCATCATGCGGATGCGCTCGCCCTTCTTCAGGACGCCGTCGATCACGCGCACCATGACCACCACGCCCAGGTAGCTGTCATACCAGCTGTCGACCAGCATCGCCTTCAGCGGTGCGTCGCGATCGCCCTTGGGGGCGGGAAGGCGGGTCACGATGGCCTCCAGCACATCGGGGATGCCCAGGCCCGACTTGGCCGAGATCAGCACCGCGTCCGACGCATCCAGCCCGATCACATCCTCGATCTGCGCCCGAACCCGGTCGGGCTCGGCGGCGGGCAGGTCGATCTTGTTCAGCACGGGGATGATCTCGTGGCCCGCGTCGATCGCCTGATAGACGTTGGCCAGCGTCTGCGCCTCGACCCCCTGGCTGGCATCCACCACCAGAAGCGAGCCTTCCACCGCGCGCATCGACCGGCTGACCTCGTAGCCGAAGTCGACGTGGCCGGGCGTGTCGATCAGGTTCAGCGTGTAGGTCTTGCCGTCCTTCGCCGGATAGTCGATCCGCACCGTGTTGGCCTTGATGGTGATGCCGCGCTCGCGCTCGATGTCCATCGAGTCGAGCAACTGCTCCTTCATGTCGCGTTGGGCCACCGTCCCCGTCATCTGGATCAGACGGTCGGCAAGGGTGGATTTGCCGTGGTCGATATGCGCCACGATGGAGAAATTGCGGATCAGCGAAAGCTCGGTCATGGCGCGGGGTATGGCAGGTTTTTAAGGCCCGTCAAGGCGCCTGAGGGGTGCGCCGCCACGACGGTGACGAAGGGCGCGTGCGGGGCTTGACCTTCCTGCTGCTGGAAGCCCCAGATAAGGGGCCTGTGACCCGAACTGGAGACGACGATGCCCCGGTCCCTGACCCTTTCCGTACCCGACATGAGCTGCGGCCACTGCAAGGCCGCGGTGGAACGCACTATCGCCACGCAGGACGCCCAGGCCCGCGTGGTGGTCGACCTGTCCAGCCGCACCGTTGCGGTCGAGTCGGCCGCCCCCGCAGAGGCCCTGATGAAGGCGCTGGCCGACGAAGGCTACCCCGCCACCCCGGTCTGAGCGACGAATCACCCCTTGGCGCCCCGCCGCGGCGGGGACGCCCCATCTTGTGCCAGAGCCGCCCGCCACCACATCCCCTGCCCTTTGGGCCGGAACGCTGGCGCGCAATCCAACCCATTGTGAATGCTGGAAATTGCTGGCATTACTCTGGCATCGAGAGCCAATGCGCCAGCAGGGGACGAACCCTTGCGGCACGACGTGACGAGGCAGTTATGAAGATGATCCTGCTTGCGATGGTGCTGACCATCGTGTGTGCAACCTTTGCAGAGGCCGGGCCGATCGGGTCTGCCTGTCTGCGCTCGGGCAATGCGAATGCGTCGCCCTCGCTCTGTGGCTGCATCCAGCAGGCCGCCGACCTGACGCTTGGCAGCACCGACCAGCAGCGCGCGGCGAAGTTCTTCGAGAACCCCGACCGGGCGCAGGAAGTCCGCATGTCGAAGACCGAGAACGACAACGCCTTCTGGCAGCGTTACGCGAATTTCGGCAGCACCGCCGAATCTCTCTGCCAGTAATCCTAGCGGAACGCGTGCCCGTGGGCCCAGATGGTCAGCGAATGCCGGGTGCCTTCGGTCACCGGGCTGACCCGGTGCAGGGTGAAGGCCGGAAACAGGATCGCGGCGCCGCGGGTCCGGGGGGCCTCGATCGCGGTGCCATGCGGCCACAGTTCCAGCGCCCCACCCGCGTAATCGGCGGGGTCTGACAGTTGCACAACCAGCGTCAGCTTGCGGCGGCGGGCCAGCGGCCCTTCGCCGATGTCGGCATGCCAGGCGAAATGGCCCTGCACCTCGGCCCCGTAGCGGGCGACCTGCGCGCTTTCGCCGAACTCGTCCAGCGCAAAGCCGAAATGGTCGCGGTTGGCCTGCGCCACCAGCGCCACAAGCCGGTCGGTGACCCAGGCCCCCTCGGGCCGGTCGTCCAGCCAGCACAGCTCTGCCCGCCGGGTCGCGGCATCGCTGACCCCGCGCACCAGCCCCGCCTGCCGCAGCGGTCCGGCAGCGGCAAGGGCCACGATGCGGTCACAATCCTCGGGGGTGAAGGCCGCGGGGATCGGCAGCGGGGTCAGCATCGACGGCTCCATGGCCCGGTCATGCAAAAGGCCCCGCCGGGGCGGGGCCTCGATCGTCGACAGATCGCAGGGATCAGGCCGCGGCGGTCTGCGCCTTGGCGATGTCCTTCTTGATCTTCAGGGCGCGGTCCGAAAGCTCTTCGTCCTTCGCCTTCGCCAGGAACGCGTCCAGCCCGCCGCGGTGGTCCACCGTGCGCAGCGCCGCGGCCGAGACGCGCAGCTTGAACGACTGGCCCAGAA
>DAIEJF010000275.1 GCA_027351005.1 Paracoccaceae bacterium
GATGACGGCGGCAAGGAAAAGCCCAAGCCCGAAAAGAAGAAGGCCGGCCGCGAGGAGCTGCTGGCGCTGAAGGCCGAGGTGAAGAAATGCGAGGAGCGGATCGCCAAGCTCTCCGACATGCAGGACAAGCTGGCCAAGAAGCTGGCCGACCCCGCGCTTTATGAACCCGAACGCGCGGGCGACCGCGACGTGTGGCAGCGCAAATATGCCGAGGTGATGGACGGGCTGGACCGGGCCGAGGCCCTGTGGATGACCGCACTTGGCAAACTGGAGGAGGCGGAGGCCTGAGCGGCCTCGCCTCCGCCACCGCCTTTGCCGCCCCCGCCAGAAATCGCTGGCCCCGCACCCCCGGCCGCCGTTAACTCTGTCGTGCGCTGCCCGGAGGCTTCATGGACACCAGCACCCTCATCACCGCCTTCGTGACGCTCTTTGTCATCATCGAGCCCGTCAGCATCGCGCCCCTCTTTGCCACCATGACCCGTGGCATGGCGCCCGCGCGGCGGCGGTCGATCGGGCTTCGGGCCTGCGTGGTGGCGGCGGCGATCCTGACCGCCTTCGGGCTGCTGGGGCAGCAACTTCTGACCTTCGTGGGCATCTCGATCCCGGCCTTCCGCATCTCGGGCGGGCTTCTGCTGTTCCTGACCGCGCTTGACATGCTGTTCGAACGCCGCACCCCGCGGCGCTAGGGGCAGGTGGGCCAGGACGATCACGACCCGTCGGTCTTTCCGCTGGCCATGCCGCTCTTGGCCGGGCCCGGCGCGATGACCACCATGATCCTGCTGGTGGGCCAGGTGAAGGGCTGGCTGGCCGTGCTGGAACTGCACCTTGCGATGCTGGCGGTGATCGGCTGCGCCTATGCGCTGTTTCAGGTGGCCGGGCCGCTGGACCGGCTGCTGGGCAAGACCGGCAATGCGGTCATCAACCGGCTTCTGGGGATGCTGCTGGCGGCACTGTCGGTGCAATTCGTGATCGACGGCGTGAAGGCCAGCGGCCTGATCTTCGGCTGACCCGGTGACGCGGCCCCCGCGGCCCCCTACATGATCCGGGAACGGAGGCGCGTGCGGATGGACGAGAACCTGATCGGGCGGGGGCTTTACCTTGTGGTGCTGGGCGCTGCGGCGGCCGGGGCGCTGATGGTGCAGATGCGCGGCAAGCGCAGCGTGGCCTTGCAGAACCTGTCGATCTGGGCGCTGATCTTCGTGGGCATGATCGCGGGCTTCGGCCTGTGGTCCGACATCTCGAAAACCGTCCTGCCGGTCGAGGCAAGCTACGGCCCCACGGGCAGCATCACCATCCCGCAAAGCGGCGACGGGCATTATCACGTCACGCTGAAGGTGGGCGATGTGCCGGTGCGCTTCATGATCGACACCGGCGCATCCGCCGTTGTGCTGACGCCCGCCGATGCAAAGCGGGTGGGCATCGACGTGGCCCGCCTGCCCTTCACCGGCACCGCCACCACGGCGAACGGTCAGGTGGCGACCGCGCGGGTGATGCTGCGCGATGTCACGCTGGGCCCGGTGCGCGATGCCAGCCTGCCCGCCGAGGTGAACAAGGTCGGCATGCAAAGCTCGCTGCTGGGGATGACCTACCTGCAACGGTTCCGCAAGATCGAGATTTCCGACGGCCAGATGATCCTGACACGCTAGGCGGGCGGGCCTAGCGTTCGGCCTTCTTCTGCCAGCGGCCATCCGCCTCCGACCAGTATTGCGCGGGGGTCGCTGCGGCCACCAGCGCCTTCCACTGCGCCCGCGCGGTGGCCAGCGCATCCTCGTTGTTGCCGTCGAAGAGGATGCAGAGCCGTTCAAGCCCCCGCGCCTCTTCGGCCGTCACCGGCGCGCCGTCGATCGCCATGACGCAGGCCGGCCGGTTCGCCGCCGTGGCGGCGGTGGTCAGCAGCACCGGCTGGTCGGCGTCATGCGGCCCCCCCGCCAGCCCGTGCGGCAGGAAGCCGTCATCGGCGCCAAGCCACAGCGCCTCGTCCAGCCAGGCCAGCCGCGCGGGGTCGGGGGCGCGCACCGCCACCCGCCAGCCCTGCCCGCGCGCGCGCTCGATCAGAAGCGCCAGCGCCTCTTCCACCGGCGAGCGGCTGAGCTGGTAGAAATAGGCGGCCCCCATCTGCGTCCGGCCTTACCGTTCCTGGCTGTCACGCACCAGCCGGTCAAGCGCGCGCACCCCCCAGCCCGTCGCACCCTTGGGCGCCAGGTCGCTGTCGCCCTTCAGCAGGGTGACGCCCGCGATGTCCAGATGGATCCAGGGTGTTTCCGGTTTCACGAAGCGTTGCAGGAACTGCGCCGCGGTGATCGCCCCGCCCTCGCGCCCGCCCACGTTCTTCATGTCGGCCAGCCGGGATTTCAGAAGCCGGTCATAGCCATCGCCCAGCGGCATCCGCCAGGCGCCCTCGCCCTCGGCCTCGGCGGCGGCCAGAAATGCCTTTGCCAGCGCGTCGTTGTTGGAAAAGACCCCGGCATTCTCGCTGCCAAGCGCCACCACGATCGCGCCCGTCAGGGTGGCCAGATCGATCATGCCCGTAGGCTTGAACCGTTCCTGCGCATACCAGAGCACATCGGCCAGAACCAGCCGCCCCTCGGCATCGGTGTTGATGACCTCGATCGTGTCGCCCTTCATCGACCGCACGATGTCGCCTGGCCGCTGCGCGGTGCCCGAGGGCATGTTTTCCACCAGCCCCACCAGCCCCACCACATTGGCCTTCGCCCGGCGCAGGGCCAGGGTGCGCATGACCCCCGCCACCACCGCGGCGCCGCCCATGTCCATCGTCATCTCTTCCATGCCGCCCGCAGGCTTGATCGAGATGCCGCCGGTGTCGAAGCAGACGCCCTTGCCCACCAGCGCCAGCGGCGCGGCGTCGGGCGCGCCGCCCTTCCACTGCATCACCACGACCTTCGACGGGCTGGCCGACCCCTGCCCCACCCCCAGCAAAGCCCCCATGCCCAGGCGGCGCAGGTCGGCTTCTTCCAGGATCTCGACCTCGAGCCCCAGTTCGTGCATCGCGGCCAGGCGCGCGGCGAAATCGTCGGTGGTCAGGATGTTGGCGGGCTCGTTCACCAGATCGCGGGCGAAGAACACGCCTTCGGCCAGCGCGGCCAGTGGCGCCGAGCCTGCGGCGGCGGCCTCGGGGGCGTTCACCGCCAGAACCACCTCGCCCTTGGGCGCGGCGGGCGCGCTGCGGCGGGCGGAAAAGTCATAGTCGAGCAGCACCAGGCCCAGGGCCAGGTCGGCCACCCGCGGATGCGCCCCGGCCAGCACCATCACCCCTGCCGCACCGCGCCCGCGCCCGATCGCGGCCCCGGCGCGGCGGGCCTCGACGGCGGTCGGGCGCGCGTCCAGCCGGACGACCTGCACCGCCTCGGCCGCCAGACCCGCAGGCCAGGCCAGATCCACCGCCTCGCCCGGCTTCATCTGGGCGAAGGCCGGGCTGGCCAGAAACCGCTTCAGCGCCCCGCGCATCGGCCGGTCAAGCCTGCGCGCCAGCGGCGAGATCGCCCCGCCCGCGTCGGCAAGGACCGCGATGCGGCCGGGAAAGGCCAGCGGGTCGACCGCATCGGCGGCACGAAACTGGATGGCGGCTGGCTGCGTCATGGGCGCTCCTCAAGCGGCGGAAGGGGGGATTGGCAGAGCCTAGCCGCTGACCCCGGCCTTGACCAGATATGAGTTTTCCCCGCCGGGGATTTCCGTTACGGTCGCGCCCGTTGCTGCCTGGGGAGTTGTCCGACGTGCCGAGATTCGACAGATACATGCTGTCGCAACTCATGATGCTGTTCGGCTTCTTCTCGCTCGTGCTGGTCATGGTCTACTGGGTGAACCGCGCGGTGCTGCTGTTCAACCACCTGATCGGAGACGGCCAGCCGGTCGCGATCTTCCTGGAACTGACGCTGCTGTCGCTGCCCAATGTCATCAAGATCATGCTGCCGCTCTCGGCCTTTGCGGCGGCGGTCTATGTCACCAACCGGCTGTCGTCGGAAAGCGAGCTGGTGGTGATGCAGGCCGTGGGCCTGTCGCCCGCGCGGCTGGCGCGGCCGGTGGCGATGTTCGGAATGGTCGTGGCGGTTCTGATGGCGATCCTGGCCAACTACCTTGTGCCCGCCAGCCGCAATGCGCTGGATGAACGCGCGGCCGAGATGGCGCAGAACGTCACGGCGAAGTTCCTGACCGAAGGCAAGTTCATCCACCCCAGCGACGGGGTGACGCTGTTCATCCGCCAGATCACGCCCCTGGGCGAGATGCATGACATCCTGCTGTCGGACAGCCGCACCAAGGACAGCCGGGTGACCTATTCGGCCAGCAAGGCGCTGTTGGTGAAGGTGGATGGCGGGCAGAAGCTGGTGATGTTCGACGGGATGGCGCAGACGCTCACGCTGTCGACGCGCAGGCTGGCGATCACCCGCTTCGCGGAATTCGCCTATGACGTGGGCACGCTGATCGGCACCCCCGGCGCGCGGCAGCGCGATGTGGCGGAATTGCCGACGCCGGTGCTCTTGCGCGCCGATCCCGCCGATGTGGCGACCGCGGGCAGCACCCGCGCGGCCTTCCTCTACGAAGGCCACCAGCGACTTGCCGGGCCGCTGACGGCGGTGGTCACGGCGCTTCTGGGCTTTTCGGTCTTGATGCTGGTCGGCTTCAGCCGGTTCGGCAACTGGCGCCAGATCGGGGTCGGCGCGGTGCTTCTGATCCTGCTGCAACTGCTGGTGGACTGGTGCGCGGGCATGGGTGGGCAGGATGCGCGGCTCTGGCCGCTGGCCTATCTGCCCGCACTGGTGGGGGGCGCTCTGGCGCTGGCGATGCTTTGGGTCGCCGGGCGCCCGCGCACGCTCTTGCGCGGCGCCGAGGCGCTGCCGTCATGACGCTCAGCCTTTACATCGTGCGCAAGTTCCTGGTGGGGTTCCTGCTGGTCCTGACCGGGTTCGGCGGCATCCTGATGCTGCTGGACCTGGTCGAAGAGATGCACCGCGGTAGCGCCACGATCACCTTCGCACAGGCCGCGGGGCTGGCGGCGCTGAACACGCCCGACGGGCTTTATCGCATCCTGCCGCTGATGACGATCATCGCGACGCTGATCCTGTTCCTGGGCCTGGCCCGCACCAGCGAACTGGTGGTGATCCGCGCCGCGGGGCGTTCGGCGCTGCGCTGCCTCGCGCCGCCCGCGATGACGGCGGGCGCCATCGGGATCGTCGGTGTGGCCGTGATGAACCCGATCGTCGCCGCCACGACGGATGCCTACCAAAGCCTGCAAAGCCACTATTCGCAGGGCGGCACGGAAAACGTGATGTCGATCACCGGGCAGGCCATGTGGCTGCGCCAGGGCAGTGCCGAGGGCCAGACGGTGATCCGCGCCGACCAGAGCAGCGCCGATGGCACCGAATTGCGCAACGCCAGTTTCCTCAGCTTCGACGCGCAGGGCCAGCCGGTGACCCGGGTCGAGGCCCAGGCGGCCGAACTGGGCGATGGCCGCTGGACGCTGACCAACGCCAAGATCTGGCACTTCGACCAGGGCGGCATCCCCGAGGCCCAGGCGACGACCGCGGCGCATCTGACGCTGCCCTCGGATCTGACCCGCAGCCAGATCCGTGACAGCTTCGGCGCCCCGGCCGAGGTGCCGATCTGGCAGCTTCCGGCCTTCATCGACCGGCTGCAGAAGGCGGGCTTTTCGGCCCGGGAACACCGCGTCTGGTTGCAGATGGAACTCGCGCTGCCGCTGATGCTGGTCGGCATGGTGCTGATCGGGGCGGGCTTCACCATGCGCCACACCCGCTTCGGCAAGACCGGGCTGATGGTGCTCTTCGCGCTGATCTCGGGCTTTGCCCTGTTCTTCCTGCGCAACTTCGCCCAGGCGCTCGGATCGAGCGGCCAGATCCCGGTGGTGCTGGCCGCATGGGGGCCGCCGCTGGTGGCGGTGCTGTTGTCGCTGGGCCTGCTGCTGCACCTGGAGGATGGCTGATGCGCGTCCTGTCCGCCGCGGGCCGGTCCCTGGCACGATCCTTGGCGCAGCCGCTGGCCGTGACGCTGGCGCTGGCGCTGCCCGCCACCGGCCTTGCCGACAGCCTGGCCGCCCCCGCGGCGCCGCCGAGCTTTGCCACCCTGGTGGCCGACAGCGTCAGCAGCCGACCCGATGACGTGCTGATCGCCACGGGCCATGTGCAGGTGCTCTACAAGGGGGCGCGCCTGTCGGCCAGCCGCATCGCCTACGACCAGAAGGCCGGGCGCCTTCAGGTCGACGGACCGCTGGTGCTGGTCGACCCGGATGGCCGCAACGTCCTGCTGGCCGACAGCGCCGACCTGTCGGCAGACCTGCGCAACGGCATCCTGGAAAGCGCCCGGATGGTGCTGGACCAGCAGGTGCAGATGGCAGCAAGCCGGGTGAACCGGGTCGACGGCCGCTACACGCAGCTTTCCAATACCGTCACCTCGTCCTGTCAGGTCTGCGCGGCCCATCCGGTGCCGCTGTGGGAAATCCGCGCGCGGCGGGTGGTGCACGACCAGGTGGCGCAGGCCGTCTATTTCCAGGACGCGCAGCTGCGCTTTGCCGGGGTGCCGGTGTTCTACCTGCCCTCGCTGCGGCTGCCCGACCCCACCGTCAAACGCGCGCCGGGGTTCCTGGTGCCAAGCCTCACGGCGTCGTCGACCTTCGGCACCGCGATGAAGCTGCCCTATTTCCTGCCGCTCGGGCCCAGCCGCGACCTGTGGGTCGAACCCTTCATCGGCACGAAATCGGTGCGCACCCTCTCGGCGCGCTACCGTCAGGCCTTCGACACCGGCGCGATCGCCTTCGAAGGGGCGATCTCGCATGACGCGATCCTGCCGGGGGAGCGGCGCGGCTATTTCTTCGGCAGCGGCAATTTCGCAATCGCCGACGGCTTCCGGCTGCAATTCCAGATCCAGACCGTCAGCGACCCCGACTATTTCGTGAACTACGGGCTGACCCAGGTGGACCGGCTGGCCACGGGGGTGGACCTGTCGCGCACCCGGCGCAACGAATTCATCGACGCCAAGGTGCTGCATTTCCACTCGATCCGGGTGGGCGAGGACAACAGCACCATGCCCACCGACGTGGCCAGCCTCGACTGGGTGCGCCGCGACCCCGCAGTCTTCGGCGGGATGGGCACGCTGTCGTTCCGCTCGCTGGCGCTGGTGCGCAGGTCCTCCGCCGACATCGTCGGCCGCGACGTGTCGCGCGCGGGCATCGACGCGACCTGGCAGCGCAGCTGGGTGCTGCCGGGCGGGCTGGTCGCCAGCTCCGAAGGCGCGGTGCAGGCCGACCTTTACAACGTGTCGCAGGATTCCACCTACCGCGCGGTCACCCTGCGCGGCCTGCCGCAGCTTGCCGCCGAACTGCGCTGGCCGCTGGTGAAGGGCGGGCCCAACGGCAGCGGCCAGGTGCTGGAGCCGGTCGCGCAACTGATCTGGAGCCCGCGCTCGGCCGCGACCGTGCCCAACGAGGATTCGCAACTGTCGGAACTGGACGAAGGCAACCTGTGGTCGCTCAGCCATTTCAGCGGGATCGACGGGGTGGAAACGGGGCTGCGGGCCAATATCGGGGTGGCCTGGACGCGCTATGCCCCGGGCGGCTGGACGCTGGGCGTCACCGCGGGGCGCATCTACCGGCAGGTCGATCCCGGCAGCTTCGATCCGGCCTCGGGGCTGGGCGGCACCGCCTCGGGCTGGCTGGTCGCGGGCCAGGCGCGCTGGCAGGATTTCAGCGTCATCAACCGCGCGGTCTTCGGCAACGGACAGGGCCTCTCGAAGGAGGAGCTGCGGCTGGAATGGACGCGCGGGCGCACCAGGATCGGCACCAGCTATCTTCTGTCGGTGCCCAACCCCTTGGGCATCGCCCTGTCCACCCTGCCCACCCGCGAATGGCTGATGGATGCCGCCTACCCGATCCGCCGCGACTGGACGGGCCGGGTCGCCTGGCGCTACGATTTCGTGGCCCGGCGGGCCGATGCCAGCGCGCTGGCCTTCACATGGCGGAACGAATGCATCAGCGTTGATCTTTCCCTCTCGCGTCTCTACGCGTCCTCGACTAGTGTCTCCCCCACGACGACCTTCGGCTTCTCGGTCGGTCTGGTCGGCTTCGGCGGGGGCACCGCGGGGCCCAGCCAATGCAGGCAATAGCCCGAGGCGGCCGGAACCGAACGACCGGGGCGCCGCCCGCCCCCCCAGGAAGAAGCAACACGGACCCGACATGCGCCTGACCCTTTCCCTTCTTGCCGGCCTGGCAGCCCTTGCCCCCGTCGCGGCCCTTGCCGCGCAGGATGGCAACCCCTTCGCCCCGGTGATGCTGGTGAACGAGCGGACGATCACCGCCTATGAACTGGCGCAGCGCGAAAAGTTCCTCGAGATGATGAGCGGGCCGGGCGACCATACCGACGAGGCGATGAAGGGGCTGATCGACGACCGGCTGCGGCTGATCGAGGCCGCGCGCTACGGCGTCAGGCCCACCGAGGACGAGATCAAGGCGGGGATGCTGGAATTCGCCCAGCGGGCCAACCTGACCACCGAGCAATTCGTGCAGAAGCTGCAGGAGGGCGGGGTCGATCCGCAGACCTTCCGCGATTTCATCACCGCCGGGCAGGCCTGGCGTGACGTGGTGCGTGCCACCATCGCGCCGCGTGTCACGGTGACCGACGCCGATGTGCGCGATGCGCGCGCGCTGTCGCGGGCGCATGGCGAGCCGCGCATCCTGATCTCGGAACTGATCCTGCCCGCGACGCCCGAATACATCGGCCAGACCGCGCCCCTGGCCGAGCAACTGTCGCAGACGCTGAAGGGCGATGCCGCCTTCGCGGCCGCGGCGCGGCAATATTCGGTATCGGATACCGCCAAGAACGGCGGCCAGCTTGACTGGATCCCGGTCACGAACCTGCCCCAGACGGTCGTGTCGGCGGTGATCGGGCTGAGCCCGGGCCAGGTGTCGAAGCCGGTGAACCTGCCCAATGCCATCGCGATCTTCGAGCTGCGCGGGCTAGCCGATGCGCCGCCGCCCCCGGCCGACATGGTGACGGTGGATTATCTCGCCTGGACGATCCCCGACGTGCGCACCCCCGCGGGCGCGGCGCTGGCGGACGAGGTGCGCCACAAGGTGACCACCTGCGGCGATCTTTACGGCTTCGTCAAGCGCGCGGGCGGGCCGCAGCTGACCCGGACGACCGAGGCGCTGCCCAAGGTGCCTGCCGACGTGGCGCTGGCGCTCGCGCGGCTTGATCCGGGCGAGGTCTCGACCTCGATCGCAGAGGGCAGCGGCACGCGGCTTCTGATGCTGTGCAGCCGGACGGTGACGCCGGACCCGAAGGCCACGCCCGACGCGCTGAAGGCCGAGCTGTTCTCGGCGCGGGTGAATGCGCTGGCCGATTCCCGGCTGGACCAATTGCGCGCGGCGGCCAACATCCGCCAGCCATGACGCCGGCCCCGATCGCGCTGAGCTGCGGCGAACCCGCGGGCATCGGCCCCGAGATCGCCGCCCGCGCCTGGGACGGGCTGAGGGACAGCCTGCCCTTCCTCTGGCTGGGCGACCCGCGCCACCTGCCCGCGGGCACGCCGCATGCCGTGGTGCGCGAGCCCGCCGCCGCGGCCGCGGTCGCGGCCCGCGCGCTGCCGGTCTGGCCGGTGGCCT
>DAIEJF010000298.1 GCA_027351005.1 Paracoccaceae bacterium
TGCGAGGGCCTGGCAGGCGGCGGCCAGATCCGGTTTCCGCCAGGTCTGAGGTCTCGCGGACGGGTCCGGCCTGACCGATCTGACCGCGGCCGGGCCGCCGGGATCGTGCCACGATGGGGCAATGGACGCGATCAAGGTCTCGGGTGGCGAACGGGCAGTCGCAGGTTTCGGGCGTTGCGGTCAGCTCGTCGGCCGCTATTCCGCCGCGGGTTCGTGGACGGTCATGGTGAAGCGCAGCGGCGCTTTTCCGGGGTTCGCATAGGCATGGGGCCGGTCGGTCACAGCGATGACCGAGGCGCCGGCCGAGACGAGAACGGTCGCGCCGTCGACGCTCAGCGCAAGCGTGCCCTCGGTCACATGGATCAACTCGCGCGTGCGAGGGCCATGGGCCGCCGCGTCGAAACGTTCGTCTGGCATCAGGACCCAATCCCAGATTTCCAGCATGTCGGGCCCCAGCGTTCCAGCCAGACGCACCGCGGCACCGCCCGATGGTCCGGCCCACAGGCGTCGCGCATCTTCCGCGCGCACAAGGGTAACGCTCTGGCTGGCCGTCTCGGTCGGCGCCACGAGGTCGGCCACCGAAACCCCGAGTGCCGCGGAAAGGCGGCACAGGGTCGAAATGCTCGGGTTGCCGCGCTGCTGTTCGATCTGCACGAGCGTGCCCTTGGTCCCGCCCGCCCTCTGGGCCAGCCGCGACATGTGGTTCGTGCTTGAAAGGCTTGACCCCATGCCCGTCGACGCCTTGCTTCAGGCCGGACGGATGCTTGCGGATGGTCTGCGCCGCCTCGCACCGGAACTGCGCCTTTCCGTGCATCTGTTCGATGCGGATCAGCCGGGGGGCAGGGCGGTACCCGGCTGGTGAACGGACCTGGTTCTGCGGCGGGGGCGATCCCGATCACGTCGGCGCGGCGCGGGCGTCCGGGGTCACGCCCGCAGCAATCCCCAGCGCTGGGGCAGGTGAATGGCGGCGCGCAGCCCGCCCAGCCGATCCGATCGCTGAAGGTCAAGCTGACCGCCATAGGCCCGCACGAGGTCCGCGGCGATGGCCAGCCCCAGGCCGGTTCCCGGCATCGACAGATCCAGCCGCGCGCCGCTTTCCAGAACGCGCATCCTGTCGGCCTCGGGGATGCCCGGCCCGTCGTCTTCAATGCTGATCAGCACACCGCCGGTTTCGGCGGCGGCCGTCAGCAGGATCGTGCTGCGGCTCCATTTCAGCGCGTTGTCCAGAAGGTTTCCCAGGATCTCCTCCAGATCTTGCGGGTCCATCCAGACCTGAAGGTCGCTGCCGCTTGCCACCTCGAGCCGCTTGCCCTGCCGCGCGCACATGGCCCCGAACAGCCGCGACAGCCGGTCCAGCGTCTGCGCCAGGTGGCTGGGGCCGCTGACGCCTTCGGCCGAATGCAGCGCCCGCGCCCGTGCCAGCGTCCGGCGCAGTTGCGCGTTCAATCGCCCCAGCGCCTCGAGCGCGGGGCCTACGGCGTGCCCCTGTTCTTGCAGGCTTACCAGTTCATTCTGCAGGATTGCCGCCGGTGTCTTGAGCGCATGGGCCAGATCAGAGGCCTGCCGCCGGGCCCGCGCCACCGTTTCCGTGTTGCGCGCCAGCAGCGTGTCAATCGCCGCAACCAGCGGCGCCACCTCTGCCGGATAGTCCTGCGGGTCCAGCCGCGAGTCGCGTTCCCAGCGCATCGCCACGTCGTGGCGCAACTGGCCCAGCGGCCGCAGGACGACCGCCACCTGCAACCACGCGCTCAGCAGTCCGAAGATCGCGATGAGGCCGAAGGCGATCAGCAGGCTCTTGCGCGTCTCGTAGCGTTCGGCCAGCAACCCGTTCAGCGTCTCGGCCACGGTGACCGTCCAGACGCTGCCATCCTGCAGGGTGATGCGCTGTTGCATGCCCCGGATCTGGCCGCCGTCGGGCGCGGGGCCCGTCCAGCGGTTCAGCCGGTCGGTCGCCGGGGTCGGGGCCATCAGCGTGGCACCGAAGAGGGACGGCGAGGTGTAGACCGTGCCGTCGGGGGCCTGCACCTGCCAGTACCGGCCGGAATAGGGGCGCGCATAGGCGGGGTCGATCAACACCTTTTCCAGCGTGGCGGGGTCAGCCCCATGATTGCTGAGCGCGACGACAAGCTGGATGTGACGATCCTCCAGCACCCGGTCGAACCGGTTCAGCGTCACGGAATCAATGTAGGCGAACAGCGCGATCGACACGATCGCAACCGACAGCGCCGCCGCGCCGACCGCGTTGATCAGGGCCCGGCGACGCAGCGACCGCATCAGGGCCGGCCGATCATGTAGCCTGCACCGCGCACGGTCTCGATCAGCCCCGCGCCCAGCTTCTTGCGCAGCCGGGTCACGAAGACCGCGATCGTGTTGGAATCCGGATCGCTGTCATGCGGATAGATGTGTTCCGACAGTTCGGTGCGCGACACCAGCCGCCCCGCATGGTGGAACAGGTAGGCCAGCACGGCGGCTTCCTGCGCGGTCAGATCGACCGGCAGTCCGTCAACCGTTGTCCGGTTGCTGCGGCTGTCGAACACGACGCCATCCTTTTCGAAGACCGGGCTCGCCTGGCCCGCCGTGCGCCGCAGCATCGCCCGGATCCGGGCCGAAAGCTCCTGCATGTGGAACGGCTTGGTCAGATAGTCGTCGGCCCCCGCGTCAAGGCCGTCGACCCGCTCCGACCAGCCGTCGCGCGCTGTCAGGATGAGAACCGGGGTGGCAACGCCCTGCGCCCGCCATTCCTTCAGGACCGAGAGGCCATCGCGGCGTGGCAACCCGATGTCCAGCACGATCGCGTCATAGGATTCGACAGCCCCCAGATAGGCCGCCTCCATCCCGTCATGGGCAAGGTCCACCACGCGCCCTTCGGCCTGCAACATCTGGCGGATTTGTCCTGCCAGGGCAGGCTCATCCTCGACAACCAGCAGCCTCATCGGGCGCACCGCGCCGCAGGGCGATCATTTTCCGCGCC
This sequence comes from Paracoccaceae bacterium, assembly GCA_027351005.1. GTDB lineage: Bacteria > Pseudomonadota > Alphaproteobacteria > Rhodobacterales > Rhodobacteraceae > Solirhodobacter. The sequence continues at coordinate 2,972 of DAIEJF010000298.1, forward strand.
CGTTGCCATTCCCGCCCGCGTTGCCCTTGCCGTTTCCACCTGCATTGCCGTTTCCGCCAGCACCGCCGCCACCGGCATTCCCGCTGTTACCAGAGTTTCCACCCGCATTGCCATTCGAACCTGCCGAACCGTCGGCGTTCGACTTTCCGCCTGCAGCCGCGGGGGCGGCCGCTGTCGCGACACTTTCCGATGCCACGCTGCTGGCCGCCGCATTCACGTTGGAGGCAATGGCCGACGACGCCTCCAGCAGCGCGCCGCTTTGGGCATCGACCACGATGCTCACGACCTGGCCATTGGGGTTTTTCACCAGCACCCGATAATAGACCGCCTTGCCCTGAAAGGCGCGAATGTCCAGCACCTCGCCGCCCGTTGTCCGCTGGGCCAGCGCCATCGCCTGGCGCGGGTCTTCCGCCGCCTGTGCCGCCAGCAACCGGCGCAGATCAAGGTGCGACAGTTCGCTGACCGGTTCGGCGAGGACCGGCGGCGCGGCCAGAGCCGCAAGGATTGTGGCAAGGACAAGGCAGACTCGCATGTCGCAGCGATAACAGGGCCAAGATGAACCGCCGATGAACGCCCCGTTAGGATTCGGTTCAAGGCACCTCGGGCAGGGTCGGATCATTGATTCGCGGCGTGCGGCCGCGTGCACCCATCAGAGGCAGAAGAAGGAGATCTTGCCATGCAGAAACGGTTCGCAGGAATGATGACGGGAACGGCGCTTGCGGTTCTGTCGCTGTCGGCGCTGACGGCATCGGTCTACCTGCTCGCGCCGCTTCCCGCGCTTGCCGGGCCGGGCAACAGCGGCGACCACGGTGGCGGCAACAGCGGCAATCATGGCGGCGGCAACAGCGGCGGCGGCGGCGGCAATAGCGGTGGCGGCAATGCATCCGGTTCGTCGGGTGGCGGTGCAAGCCATGCGGGCGGCGCCGCGGGCAACGGCTCCGTACACAGCGAGCTCAAGGGGCTGAATGCTGCCCATGCCAGCCTGACCGCGATGGCGAACGCCGCACCGACCAGCCAGGTGGGCCGCCTTGCCGCCTACCGGACGGCCGCGCTTGCGACGCAGACCGACGCGCAGACCCTTGCCGCCGCGCAGGCCGCCTATGCCGCCCTGGTCGGCACCTACACCGGCCCCAGCGCGACCGACCTGGCCGCACAGATCGCGGCCGCCGACACGGCCAATGCCGCGCTGCAAAGCCAGATCGACGCGCTTGATCCCACCTCGCCCACATACGCGGCGGATGCGGCCGCGCTGCAGGGGCAGATGACCGACACCTCGCAGCTGTCGGCCGAACTGCAGCAGGCCCAGACCTACGAGACCGATCTTGCCCAGTTGCAGGCGACGGTCGATGCCGCGCAGACCAGCTACAGCACCGATCAGGCGACCGAACAGACGGCGCTGGACACCGCGACCGGCGGACGCACCCTGAGCGACGCGGCGCTGGCGGAACTGCGCAGCGAACTGGGTCTTTGACCGACCGCGCATCCGGTCCCCGGCCGAAGGCACAGCCCTTTCGGCCGGGCGTGGCCGGATCGCGCATGACTTATGGGGGAACCAACCGATGTTGCACCTGACGAAACGAAACCCCGGCGCGCTTGTCGCCATCGCGGTGGCGGTTGCGATCGCTGCCGCACCGCGGCCGGTCCAGGCGCAGGGCGGCGATATCACCCGCGGCGTTCTGCTGGGCCTTGTGGGCGGCTATTCCGTCGACCAATACATGCACCACCAGGGCCTGTTTCAACCGCAGACAGAGGTCTCGGCGCCGGTCTACGCGCCGCAGCCGACAGCGCCGGTCTACTACCAGCCGTCGGGGCCCACCGCCGCCGCCTATTCGCAGGCATCGCCCGACAGCCGGGCCTTCAACAGCGAAGATCGGCAGGTCCGGATCGCGATCCAGTACAACCTGATGCAATCCGGCTTCTATAATGGCGCGCTGGACGGTGTCTGGGGGCCCGCGACGGAAGATGCGGTGTTCCATTACGCGCGCTCGCATGACCAGGTTGCGATGCTGGCGACCGAGGATGACGCGCGGCAGTTGTTCGCCGCCATTCTTCACTGAACCCAGCGGCCGCGGGCCCGCGCGTCGGGCCCGCCACGGCGGCTCTGGCGCCGCCTCTGGGCCGCCGTGCCCGGATCAGAACACGAACCGCACGCCGATCATCGCCGCCGCTGACGTGGCGCCCGTGATGTTGCCGGCGTTGACGCTGTAAGCGGCGCCATAGGCCATGCTGGCATGGTCGGTCAGCGGCTGGTCGTATTCGAAGCCCATGTCGATCTGGCGGGCCGTGGGCCGCAGCCCGACACCCACCGTCGAGAACGAGGTCTGTCCGGCGGCGAAGGCGGTGGGAAGCGTCATGTTCGCCTGTCCGCCGGTGACCGCGACCGGCAGGCGGGCGAACAGGCTGAACACGTCGCCCGACCGCACCGCATTCGCGGTATCCAGCGACACCCCCAGGCTGTTGTAGCTGACCGGCGAAAAGCTGGCCACCATGCCGGCGCCGTTGCCGGTCGCGGTGCCGAATTCGCCCGAGGCCCGCAGGGTCACATCGCGCGCGACCTGGGTGGCATAACCGACCGTCAGCGCGTCGGTGTTCGAGCGCAGCGCGCTGCCGGTGCCGGGCACGCTGATCCCCAGGATCGAGCCCGCATGGGCAAAGGACGCAAGCCCCAGTTTCAGCGCGTTTCCATCGCCAAGATCAAAGGTCTTTTCGGCCGAAGCCCCCGCAAGGCCGCCGTTCTCGCGCAGGACGGTCAGCTTCAGGCCGTTCCTGTCGTAAACCCGTTCTTCGCCCAGCCCCAGCAAGGTCGCCGCATCGGGGGCGGTGAAGGCATCGGGGTGATCCACGATCGCCATGGCATTGCCCGTGCTGACCGCGGCCGAAAAAGCCTGCATCCGCACCGGGTCGAGTGCCGCGCCAAGATAGGCCAGGCGCAGGCCCGACAGGTCTGGCGCTTTGGCGGTACCCGCGATGGCACTGCCGGGCGTGGTGAAATTGCCCCCCATCTGGTCCAGCGCGACGATCCGCGCCTTGCCAAGCGCCTGGGCGATGGCGCTGCCGCTGGCAAAGCCGCTGATGATGGCCGCACTGCCCTGCGCGATCTGCCCACCCGCCGCCGTGGGCACCGATGTCGCCCCGATCGGCAGCAGGGCCGCCTTCAGGTCCAGAAACCCCATCCCGAATTCGGTGTTGTAGCCATGGGTGACGCCGGGGGCGAAGGTGACCGTGCCGGTCGCGGTGTAGAAACTGTCATTGGCGGTGGCCAGCAGCCGGTCGCGCAGTTGTTGCGCCGTCAGCGACGGAAAGGCTTCGGCCAGAAGCGCCAGCGCGCCGGTCACCTGGGGTGCGGCAAAGGATGCCCCCGTCCCGGCGTCATAGCTGGAACTGCCACCGTTTCCCGCCACGAACATCTGCCCGTCCGCGGCAAGGCAATAGGCCGCCGCCTCGTTGCACCCCGTCGATACGCGCTGGGCCGAGGTGATGTTGCCGCCGCCGTCCAGCGTCGGGATCGCGTTGATGACGGCCAGCCAGCTTGGCTGAAGGTCCGGGTAGAAGCTGGGCAGGCCCGCCAGCGAACTGATGCTGGTGGCCGCATAGTCGTTCTGGGCGGCAAAGACCACGATGCCGCCCTGCGCGTAGGATCGCAGCGCGCTCAGGTAGCTTGCGCCCGTGCCGGAACTCAGCGCAGAGGGCAGGTCGTTGCTGGCCACGGTGTCGTTGGCCAGGCCCCAGGAATTGTTCATCGCGATGACCTTGAGGCGCGCCGCGTCGTTCATGTAGGCGGCCAGTTGGCCGAAATTCGTGGGCTGGTTGTAATCGAGGTAGCCTGCGAAAAGGTTGGCGCCGGGGGCAAAGCCGACTGTGCTTTGGCCGCTGGCGCCCACGATGCCGTCCGCGACCATGATCGAGGCCACGCCGGTGCCGTGGAAGTCCCCCCCCGCCGGGGCGGGGTCGCTGGGGTTCGAATAGCCGGCCGTGGTGATGGTCTTGCCCGCGAACTGCTCGTGCCCGAGGTTCACCGCGTCATCGATCATGCCCACGGTCTGGCCTTTGCCCGTCAGCCCGGTCGACAGC
>DAIEJF010000103.1 GCA_027351005.1 Paracoccaceae bacterium
GTGAATTTGGCAAAGCTCGTCTGGTCGATCAGCACCGCCGCCTCGCGGCAGGCGCGATGCTCGCGTGCGACCGCCTCGAACCAGCCGGGGCGGCCATAGCTATAGCGGTCCGCCGGGGTTTCGCCCGCGGCAAGGTCGGCAAACCAGTTCGGGCGCTCCCAGCCCAGCTTTTCGCCAAAGCAGGCCCCGGCCCCCTTCAGGATGCCGTAAAGCGGCGAGCGGCGCAGCGGGCGGCCCGACCGGTATTCCTCGGACGGCCAGGCGATCGTGTAGTGCTTGCCATAGGCTTCCAGCGTGCGCGCCCGCACCCAGTCGGTTGACAGGTGGTTGCGCCCGAACCGGCGGATGTCGACCGGCCAGAGGTCGAAGGGCGCCTGCCCCTTGGCCACCCATTCCGCCAGCGCCATGCCCGCGCCGCCCCCCGAGGCGATGCCAAAGGCGTTGAAGCCTGCGCCGATGAAGAGGTTGCGCAGTTCCGGCGCCTCGCCCAGGATGAAATTGCCATCGGGGGTGAAGCTTTCGGGCCCGTTGACAAGCTGCTTGATCCCCGCCGTGGCCAGCGCCGGAACGCGGCCGATGGCGGGGGCCATGAACTGTTCGAAATGGTCGAAGTCGGATGTCAGCAGCGTGTAGTGGAACCCCTCGGGGATGCCGTTCTGCGCCCAGGGGCGCGGGTTGGGCTCATAGCCGCCCATCACAAGGCCGCCCACGTCTTCCTTCCAGTAGGTCAGCCGGTCGGGGTCGCGCAGCGTGGGCAGGCCCGGCGTGACGCCCTCGATCCGCTCGGTGATCATGTACTGATGTTCCACCGACACCAGCGGGACGTTGACGCCGACCGTGGCGGCAAGGCTGCGCGTCCACTGCCCCGCGCAGATCACGATCTTCTCGCAGGTGATTGTTCCGGCGGGGGTTTCCACGCCCCGGATGCGACCGCCCTCGACCAGGATGCGGCTTACCGGCGTATCCTCGAAGATCGCCACCCCCGCCATGCGCGCGCCGCGGGCCAGCGACATGGTGATGTCGGACGGGTTCACCTGCCCATCGGTCGGCAGATAGGCAGCCCCCACGAGGTCAGAGACATCCATCAGCGGCCAGAGATCCTGCGCCTCTTTCGGGGTCAGCAGGTGCATTTCCAGCCCGAAGGAATGCGCGGTGGTGGCCTGCCGCCTGACCTCGGTCCAGCGTTCGGCGTTGCAGGCAAGCCGCAGCCCGCCGTTCATCTTCCAGCCCGAGGCAATGCCCGTCTCGGCCTCCAGGCGGTTGTAGAGATCGACCGAATAGCCCAGCAACTGCGTGATGTTGGCCGAGGTTCGCAACTGCCCGACCAGCCCCGCCGCGTGGAAGGTCGTGCCCGAGGTCAGCTTGTGGCGTTCCAGCAGAACGGTGTCGGTGAAGCCCATCTTGCCCAGATGATAGGCCGTGGAACAGCCGACGATGCCGCCCCCGATCACGACGATCCGGGCGGAGGAGGGGAGCGAGGTCATGACGCTATCCTTGTTCGAAATCTGCAAATGCGGCGCGGAAGGTGGCGAGGTTCTTCAGCGAATAGTCGGAAAAGTCGAAGGCGAGATCCGAGTGGATTTCGGACACCATGCTCCACAGCGTCTCGCGCAGGGCCGCTGCCGCCTTCATCGCGCGGTAGCGACGCCACAGCGCCGCATCGGGCGCGCGATCGAAATAGGCGGCCAGCATGGCGTCTTCCTGCGCCTCGGACAGCCCGTTGTTGGCGGCAAGCCCGCCCAGATCGAACAGCGGCGCGTTGAAGCCGGCATAATCCCAATCGATCAGCCACAGCCTGCGCCCGTCGTCGATCAGGTTGGCCGCCAGCAGGTCGTTGTGGCCGAAGACGACCTCGACCGGGCCGACCGCCGCCTCCAGCCGGGCGGCGTCCTGCAGCAGCGCGGGCAGTCGACCGGCGTGGGGGCTCGCGTCGTCCTCGAGCCGCGCGGCATAGTCGCGGATGACGTGGAACACCCAGAACATCAGCGCGGGCCCCCGCAGGTGGCGCGGCACCTCGCGGTGGGTGCGCGCCAGCAGCGGCAGGATACGCTCCAGCATCCCCGGGGCGCGCACATCCTCGGGCGTCAGGGTGCGCCCCTCGACGAAATCGATCACCAGCGCGCCGGGCGCGTGGTACAGCACCGCGGGCGAGACCCCCGCCGCATGGGCCGCGCGGCTGGCGGCCAGTTCGTTGAAGCGCAGGATGTGGTGCACCGCGATGTCGTCGCCGATCCGCACCACCGCCTTGCGGTCGCCATCCTGCACCACGAAATTCACATTGGTGATGCCGCCGCCCAGCGGCTGCGGGTCCACCGGCCCGCGCCAGATCGGCAAACTGCGTGCCTTGTCATAGGGGGTCATCGCGCGCTCCCTCGGAATCGCCGGGCAAGCCTGTGGCAGTTTGTGGCTTTCGTCAAAGACAATGTGGGATTTCGTGGGATTTGCCTTGCGCCACCGCCGCCGATCCCCCAGTCTGGCGCGAAGGAGGCCCCCATGCAGGCACGGCGCGAGGCGGAAATTCTTCAGGCGCTCAGCGACAGCGGCACCGCGCGCATTCTCGATCTGTCGCGGCGACTGAACGTGACGGAAGAAACGATCCGGCGGAACGTGAAGCGGCTGGAGGCGCAGGGGTTGGTGACCAAGCTGCATGGCGGCGTGGCGCTGCGCGACTGGACGCCCGAGCCGCCCTTCGCCCAGCGGGTGGGCGAGCGGCCCGAGGCCAAGCGGCGCATCGCACGGGCGGTGGCGGCGCTGATCCCCGATGGCGCGGCACTGTTTCTGGACGTGGGCACCACGACGGCTTACGTCGCGCAGGCGCTGCGCGGGCATCAGCGGCTGATGGTGGTCACGAACTCGCTGGCCGTCGCGCAGGCGCTGGCGCCGGTCGCGGGCAACCGCGTCTTCATGGCGGGGGGCGAGTTGCGCGCCCATGACGGCGGCGCCTTTGGCGCCGAGGCGTTGGCCTTCGTGCGCCAGTTCCGTCTGGATTACGCGATCCTGTCGGCCGCCGCGGTGACCGAAGCCGGGTTCCTGCTGCGCGACCTGCGCGAGGCCGAATTTGCCCGCGCCATCATCGGCGGCGCGGCACAGACGATCATGGCGGTCGATGCCGCGAAATTCGCCCGGTCCGCCCCCATCCGCATCGCCCCCCCCGCCAGCGTGGCGCGGCTGGTGACCGATGCCGCCCCCCCTGCCCCCGTGGCCGCGATGCTTGCTGCCGCCGGGGTCACGCTGCACCTTGCCCCGGAGGACCCATGACGCTCGACGACCTGCACCGCGCCGCGATCGAGATCGCAAGTGCCGCGCGCCCGCTGCCGCTGGGCCACTTCCGCGCCGGGCTTGATGTCGAGGCGAAGGCGGATGAAAGCCCGGTGACGGTGGCCGACCGGGCGACCGAGGCGCGGCTTCGCGACGAGATCGCGCGGCGCTTTCCCGATCACGGGATTCTGGGCGAGGAATACGGGACCCAGGGGCTGGACCGCGAATGGGTCTGGGTGATCGACCCGATCGACGGCACGAAAAGCTTCATCACCGGCCATCCGATGTGGGGAATGCTGCTGGGGCTTCTGCACCACGGCGTGCCGGTGCTGGGGCTGGTGCAGATGCCCGCGCTGGACGAGATCGCGGTGGGGGTGCGGGGCGGCATCGCCACGCTGAACGGCGCGCCGATCCGCTGCCGCCGGGTGGCGCCCGGGGCCGCCTATCTGAACCTGAACGAGGTGCCGCGGATGCTGGCCGGGCCCGACCGGGCGGCCTGCGAGCGGCTGCTGGCCGCCGGGCGTTATGCGCGGGCCACGGCGGATTGCTATTCCTACGTCCAGCTTGCCGCGGGCTGGATCGACGGGGTGGTCGATTACGGGCTGGAACCCTACGACTATCTGCCCGTGCTGCCGCTGGTCGAGGCCGCGGGCGGGGTGATGACCGACTGGCAGGGCCGCACGCTGGGCCCCGGATCGGATGGGCGGGTGGTGGCGGCAGGCTCGCCCGCGCTGCACGCGCATCTGCTGCGGGTGATCGCGGGGGGCTGAGCGGCTCAGGCCACCGCGGCCAGCCGCCCTGCGGTCGGCCGGGTCGGGTTCGCCGCCAGCGGCAGCGGCGCCGCGGCCGGGCGCCAGCCCGCCAGCAGCACGCGCACCTCATGCGCCTTCAGCGTCAGCCGGGCCGCGGGGTAGCTTTCGGTGGCGGCGGGCCGGGCAAGCTCGGGGAAGATCGTGTACAGCTCGGCCCGCTGGTCGGCATCGAAGCCCGCCAGAGTGCGGTCGCCGGGCTGGAAGCTTTCGCTCCAGCAGCCATCGGCCAGCACCACCTCGTGCCGGTCGAACAGAAGGTGGATGTAGGTCACCTCGGGCAGCTCGACCACGTCCACCCCCGGCAGGCCCACCAGATGCAGCGCGCGCACCAGCACCTCGGCCTCGCCGAACAGCAGTTCCGCCCGCACGTCCTGCAGCAGCATCCGGTGCTGGCGGCTGACCAGCAGGTCGCGGTCGGGCATCCCCGGCCCCAAGGCGCCCGCACGGATGCGCACCGGCTGCAACGCCGGTTCGACCGCCAGCCGCGGCGCGCCGATGGTCTGGCTGCCGATCCATTCGATCGGGCGATAGCCGTGATCGCGGGTCAGCACCTCGTCGCCCGGGCGCAACGATTCCACCGGCATCAGCCCCAGCCGCGTCGCGATCATCGTGCCAGGGGTGAAGCAGGGCACGATCTTCTCGATGTTGCTGAAGGTGATCGTGCTGGTCGTGTTGCCGTTCGAATCGACGTAAGTGACGGTGCCGCTTTGCGTATCCGACGGGTTGAAGTCGATCCGGCCGATCACGGCGCCGGTCGAGTCGATGATGTTCAGCCGGTCAGGCTGGCCCGGCGCGTGGACGAAATGCGATTGACCCAGTTCAAGGTCCAGCGTGTCCTGGTCGCCCGCGCCGCCATCCACCGTATCGCCGGCAAGGGCACCGATCATATCGCTGCCCGAACCGCCCAGCAGAAGGTTGTCAGTGCCGCCCAGAAGGATGTCGTCGCCTGCGCCGCCATCCACCGTTGTCCCCGGACCCTGGCCGATGACAATGTCGTTGCCGTCCCCCCCCGAGAGCAGATCGGTGCCGCTGTCCCCCACCAGCGTGTCGTCGCCGATGCCGCCGTAGACCTGGTTGTTGCCCGAATCGCCGTACAGGATGTCGTTGCCGGCGTCGCCGTAGAGCGTGTCGTCGCCCGTCAAGCCGAAGATCGTGTCGTTGCCGTCTCCGCCATAGAGAACGTCGTCGCCACCTTCGCCGTCGATGAAATCGTTGCCGCCCGCACCATAAAGATAGTTGGTGTAGATGTCCGGGCCGGTGGTGCTTTGGCCGTCATAACCCACCAGCGTGTCGTCGTAGCTGGACCCGTAGACCCCGTCGATCCCGGACAGGGTATCGGTGCCCATGCCATAGGCCATCTGGGTGCCGAGATCGACCGACACCCCGTTGGTGGCGTTCGTGAGATCGAGGAAATCCTCCCCCGTTCCGCCATAGATGACATCGTTGCCGAAGCCATCGACCAGCGTGTCGCCACCGTCACCGCCTTCGAGGGTGTCGTTGCCGTAAAGATCGCCGCTGATCCAGTTTCCGGCGGCATCGCCCAGAATGTAGTCGCTGCCGGTGCTGCCGATGACATTCTCGATCCCGCTCAGCGTATCGGTGCCGTCGCCATAGGCGATGCCCGCCCCATCGCTCAGCGTCAGCGTGATGCCGGTGGCGGAATCGGTGAACGAGGCGGTGTCCGCGCCGCCGCCGCCCACGATGGAATCGTTGCCCGACCCGCCCTGGAACAGATCGTTGCCGGTCGAGCCGAAAAGGTGGTCGTCGCCCGCCCCGCCGGAAAGCGTGTCGTTGCCCCCGCCCCCGGAAGACAGGGTGTCGTTGCCACCCCCGCCATAAAGCGCGTTGGCGGCCGTCGAGCCGGTGATGGAATCGTTGAAGCCAGAGCCGACGACGTTCTGGATGTTCACCAGCGTATCGGTTCCGTCACTCCCGAAGCTCTGGCCGGTGGCAAGGTCGATGGTCTCGGCGCCGCCCGAGGTGATGTAATCGGCGGTGTTGGTGCCGGTTCCGCCGTCGATCAGGTCATTGCCGGTGCCGCCATTCAGCGTGTCATTGCCCGCGTCGTCGTAAAGGCTGTCGCTTCCCGATCCGCCGAACAGGCTGTCATTGCCGTCGCCGCCATAAAGCAGGTCGACACTGCCCTCACCATAGAGCGCGTCATTGCCGCCCTCGCCCGAAATCGTGTCGGCCCCAGAGGTTCCGGTGATCGTGTCGTTGCCGCTTGTCCCGTTGATCGTCGACATGGCGTTCCGCCTTCACCCTGCACACAAGACCCGCGGCGACACGGGCGCACCCGCGGTCAGGATTGTCGCCTGAACGTGGTGAAATTGCGGCAAAGCGGCGCGATTGCCGCGAAAAGATACAGAAAATTAGCGGCATCCCGCTGGAAAGGTTTAGAAAAATCCGCGGGGGATGAGTCGATGCTCGTAGGCTTCGCGCTCCAGTTGTTCGCGGAAATCGGGATGCGCGATCGAGATCAGCGCGCGCGCCCGCTCGGGCACCGATTTCCCCTTCAGGTTCACCAGCCCGTATTCGGTGACGACATACATCACGTCGGTGCGCGGTGCGGTGACGATGTTGCCCGGCGTCATCCGCAGCGAGATGCGGCTTTTGCGTTCGCCGCGCTTCTCGTAGGTCGAGGACAGGCAGATGAAGCTCTTGCCGTTGCGGCTGGCATAGGCGCCGCGGACAAACTGCAACTGCCCCCCGGTGCCCGAGATGTGGCGGTGCCCGTCGGATTCGGATGCCACCTGCCCCTGCAGGTCGATCTGGGTGGTGTTGTTGATGGACACCACGTTGTCATTCATCATGATCCGGTGCGGCAGGTTGGTCCAGTCGACCGGCTGGAAGCAGAAATCCGGGTTGCGATGCATGGCGTCGTACATCTTCTTCGTGCCCAGCGCAAAGGTCGCCACCATCCGCCCCTTGTCGATCTGCTTGCGCGCGCCCGTCACCTTTCCCGCGTGGTAAAGGTCGATGATGCCATCCACCAGCATCTCGGTATGGATGCCCAGATCCTTCAGCCCGCTGTCCGCGATCAGCGAACAGACGGCGTTCGGCATCCCCCCGATGCCGATCTGAAGGCAGGCGCCGTCGTCGATCTGTTCGGTGATCAGCCGCGCCACCGCGCGTTCCACCTCGGTCGCCGGCACCGAGGGCAGTTCCGGCAGCGGCGCATCGCCCCCGTCGATGATGTAATCGACCTCGGAGATGTGGATGCCCGTCTCGTCGCCCATCACATAGGGCATCGAGGCGCATTCCTCGATGATGACGCATTTCGCCCGCTCCATCACCGCGCGGTGCCACAGCTGCGCCCCCGACAGGTTGAACCAGCCGTTCTCGTCCATCGGGCAGGTCTTGAGCACCAGCACATCCACCGGATCGATGAAGCGGCGGTAGTAATCCGGGATCTCGCCCAGATTGACCGGCATGTAATGCGACAGGCCGCTGTCGTGCTTCTTGCGGTCATAGCCCGAGAAATGCAGGCTGACCCAGTGCACATGCTTGCCCTCGGGGTCGGCCTCGACGATGGCGCGCGGGCGCACCGACAGGCACGAGCGCGCCTTGAGCCCCGTCAGCTCGCCGATCCGGCGCCCCAGCGCCGCGTCGAACAGGTCGGGCTGCCCCAGCACCCCGCCATAGTCGAGCCACATGCCGGACTGCACGAGGGCTGCGGCCTCGTCGGCGGAAATGCGGCGTGCAGGCGCGGCGGCAACCCGTTTCATCATCGTGTCGATCCTCCCGGTCGGCGCCTCTTTCCCGGGCGCGCGGGGGGCAGTTTTTCCGCGCCCCGAACAAAATGCAACGCCGAATCCGGCGTCAGGTGCGTGACAGGCTGCGTCTGTTACCCCGTTGGGCAGGTGCCGCGCGGAATGCGGCGCCACAGGCAGAAACCCGGCGGCCCCGCCGCCACCCAATTTCGGAGATACCGATGACCCGTTCGTTCCTGATCGCCCTTGCCGCCGTCGCACTCGCGGGCCCCGCGCTTGCGGCGGGCAGCATGTGCAGCAAGGCTCCGGCCTCGAAGTTCCAACCCCAGTCCGTGCTGAAGGGCCAGCTTGAGCAGCAGGGCCTGAAGGTCCGCCGGATCAAGACGGAAAGCGGCTGCTACGAGGTCTATGCCATCGACAAGGCCGGCAAGAAGGTGAACGAGGCCTTCAACGCCGAAACGCTGGCCAAGGTTGCCAATGCCGAAGCCGGCGAAAACTGAGCCGCCCCGGCTGGACCTGCGCGGGGGGCGTGCCCTCGCGCAGGTCTGGGACCCGGTGGTGCGGCTGTTTCACTGGTCGCTGGTGACCAGCTTCGCGGTGGCCTGGCTGACCCATGAGGGCGATCTGGGCTGGGTGCACCAATGGGCAGGCTATGCCGCGGGCGGTCTAGTGGCGATGCGGCTGGTCTGGGGGCTTCTGGGCACGCGCTATGCGCGCTTCAGCCAGTTCGTGCGCCATCCCGCCACCGTGCTGCGCTACCTGTCCGACATCGCGACGGGCCGCGAGGCGCGCCACATCGGCCACAACCCCGCTGGCGGGGCCATGGTGCTGACGCTGATGACGCTGATGCTGGCCACCGCCTTCACCGGCTGGATGATGACGACCGACCGCTGGTACGGAGTCGACTGGGTGCAGGGGCTGCATTCGCTCTGCGCGCATCTGATGGCGCTTCTGGTGCTGGTGCATCTGGCCGGGGTCGGGCTCGCCAGCCTGCGCCACCGGGAAAACCTGGTGGTGGCGATGCTGACGGGCCGCAAGCGCCCGCCGGGGCCCGGCGACATCTGGTAACATCCCGCGCGCCCTTGCCCCGGCAGGGGCGCGCGGTACGGTCGCGGCCCTCACCCCTTCGTGATCCTGCGGCGCGGCAGAAACCGGCTGGACATCCGGCCGCCTTGCGCTAGGCAAGGCGCACCCCAGCCCCCGCCCCGGAGACGGCCGCCATGACCGAACCAATGCTCACGCGCGGCGTCAGCCCCGACGCGCGCCCGGTCGAGGCGTTGGGCCCGGCGGTGGCCCGGATGCTGGCCGAGATCGAGACCGGCGGCGAGGCCGCGGCGCGCGCGCTCGCCCGCCGCTTCGACGGCTGGGAGGGCGAGATCGTGGTGCCCGACGCCGCCATCGACGCCGCCTGCGCCCGCGTGCCCGATGCGCTGAAAGAGGCGATCGCCTGGGCGCACGAGAACATCCGCCGCTTCGCCGAGGCGCAGCGCGCCACCCTGACCGAGATGCAGGTCGAACTGCGCCCCGGTCTGGTCGCGGGGCAGAAACTGCTGCCGGTGGGCTCTGCCGGGGCCTATGTGCCGGGCGGGCGCTACAGCCACATCGCCTCGGCGCTGATGACGGTGACCACGGCAAAGGCCGCGGGCGTGCCCCATGTCGCCGCCGTCTCGCCGCCGCGCCGCGACGCGCCCGCGGGTGTGCCGGATGCCATCCTTTACACGCTCAGGCTTTGCGGTGCCGATCAGGTGCTGGCGATCGGGGGGGTGCAGGGGGTAGCCGCGATGGCCTTCGGGCTGTTCGGCCTGCCCCGCGCCGATGTGCTGGTGGGCCCCGGAAACCCCTGGGTGACCGAGGCCAAGCGGCAACTGTTCGGCCGGGTCGGCATCGACATGGTGGCGGGGCCGACCGACATCCTGATCCTGGCCGACGCGGGGGCCGACCCGCTGACGGTGGCCTGGGATCTGGTGGGTCAGGCCGAACACGGGCCGAACACGCCCTGCTGGCTGGTAACCGACAGCCCCGCGCTGGCCGCGGCGGTGCGCGCCGCGGTGCCCGCCTGCATCGCCAGCCTGCCCGAGCCGAACCGGACGGCGGCATCCGAGGCCTGGGCGGGGCTGGGCGAGATCATCCTTGTCCCCGACCGCGACGGCATGGCGGCGGAAGCCGACCGGATCGCGCCCGAACACCTGCATGTGCAGGCCGCCGACCTGCCCTGGTGGCAGGCACGGCTGCGCTGCTACGGATCGCTCTTTCTCGGGCCCGAGGCGACGGTGGCCTTTGGCGACAAGGCCAGCGGCCCGAACCATGTGCTGCCCACATCGGGCGCGGCGCGCTATACCGGGGGGCTTTCGGTCCACAAGTTCATCCGCGCGGTGACCTGGCAGCGGATCGCCCCCGAGGCGCTGCCCCGCCTGGCCGAGGTGACCGCCACCATCTCGCGCGAGGAGTGGATGGAAGCCCACGCCCGCACCGCCGACCTGCGCGCGCGCCGCTGACCCCGCCCCGGGGCGGGGGAATGCGCGGCACCTGCCCCCCCCTCGCGCAACGCAGGGCCCGCGCCCGACCGCGGGTGGGCGCTGAGCGGCTGCCGGTCTTTGCTTTATGGTGAGGCTCCTCCCTCGGGTGAGCCCGCCCTTGGGTGAGGTCGGGCGCT
>DAIEJF010000306.1 GCA_027351005.1 Paracoccaceae bacterium
CCCATGCCGCATTGCACCTCGTCAAGGATCAGCAGCACGCCGGTTTCGTCGCAGAGGTCGCGCAGCCCCTTCAGGCAGGCATCGGGCAGCGGCCGGATGCCGCCTTCGCCCTGGATCGGTTCGACCAGGATCGCGGCGGTGTGGCTGTCGATCGCCTTGCGCAGCGCCGCGTGGTCGCCCCAGGGCAGGTGGACGAAGCCCGGCATCAGCGGGCCGAAGCCCTTCACCATCTTCTCGGACCCGGCCGCGGCGATGGCGCCGGTCGAGCGGCCATGGAAGGCGCCCTCGAAGGTGAGGATGTTGATCCGTTCGTGGTGGCCCTTCTCGTACCAGTACTTGCGGGCCATCTTGATGGCGAGTTCCGCCGCCTCGGTGCCCGAGTTGGTGAAGAAGACGGTATCGGCGAAGGTGTGTTCCACCAGCAGATCGGCCAGCCGCTGCTGGTTGGGGATCTGGTAGAGGTTCGAGGTGTGCCAGAGCTTGCCCGCCTGCTCGGTCAGGGTCTTGACCAGGTCGGGATTGGCATGGCCGAGGGCGTTCACCGCGATCCCGGAGCCGAGGTCAAGGTATCGCGTCCCGTCCTCGGTGATGAGCCAGCTTCCCTCGCCCTTGTCGAACGAGAGGGGGGCACGGTTGTAGGTCGGCAGGACGGACGGGATCATGGACGGGTCCTTTGCGAAGAAGCCCTAGGGGTGCCAAAGGGCGGGGGCCAAGTCAACGGAGCGGTGGGGGCTGTGCGGCGGGCGCACGGGATCGCAGGCGTCAGGCGCGGGTGCGGCGACGTCGGGGCAGCGCGAAAGGGGCGATGCGGGCGATCATCCGCGCGGCATAGCGCGGCCCGCGCGGGCGGTAAAGGGGAATTCGCCGCGCGGGCGGGGGCGCCGCCCTGCGGTCGCCGCTTGAAATTCCCGGTGGCGGCTTGTATCTCGGCGTGCCGCAATTACTATGTGGCCAATGCCGGCCCCCGGCCGCCGCCCTGGCGGCCCCGCGGCCCTTTCCTGACCGGAGGAACGGATGTCCTGGACCGACGAGCGCGTCGAGACGCTCAAGAAGATGTGGGCCGAGGGCCAGAGCGCGAGCCAGATCGCCAAGGAACTGGGCGGTGTGACGCGCAACGCGGTGATCGGCAAGGTGCATCGCCTGGGCCTGTCGAACCGTGTCGGCGGCCCGAACGGCAAGGCCGAGGACGAGATCGAAGACGCGGTCCCGGTGGTCGAGGCCGAACCCGTGCCCGCGCCGAAACCCGCGGCGGTGCGAGCGGTCGAGACGCCCCGCAGCCCCGAACCCGCGCCCGAGCCGCGCCCGGCCCCGGCATCTGCCGCCCCGGCGCAGAGCGCGGTAGTGACCCCGATCCGCAAGGCGATCATCCCCGCGGGCCAGCCGCTGCCGCCGCAGCCCTCGGCCAACGAGATCAGCCCCGAGGCGCTGGCTTCGGTGCGCGAGGTGGAGAAGAAGGCGCGCCGTCTGACCCTGATGGAGCTGACCGAGCGCACCTGCAAATGGCCGATCGGGGATCCCGCGACGGATGATTTCTGGTTCTGCGGTCTCTCCACTGCGCAGGGCAAGCCGTATTGCGAGGCGCATGTGGGCGTGGCCTTCCAGCCGATGTCGGCCCGGCGCGACCGGCGCCGCTAGACGCGGCCTTAGACGCCCCTGTGGGGCGTTTTGGCGGCGAACGCCTGCGCCCCGCGGGCAGGTTGAGAGGCCGCGCCCCCGGCCATTGTCGGTTGCGCCTCGGTCTCAGTGCCCGCGTGGCTTGGCGCGCAGCGTGGGCTCGGCTTGCGTGGGGTCTTCCGGCCAGGGATGGCGCGGATAGCGTCCGCGCATGTCGCGGCGCACGTCGGCGTAGCTCGTGCGCCAGAACCCCGGCAGGTCCATCGTGGTCTGCACCGGCTTCTGCCCCGGAGACAGCAGGGTGATGCGCAACGGCAGCCGCTTCGGCCCGACGGTGGGATGCTGGGTCACCCCGAACATCTCTTGCAGGCGGACCTCGATGGCCGGAGCCTCGCCGCCGTAGTCGATCGGCACGCGACGGCCCAGCGGGGTTTCGACATGCGACGGCGCAAGACGGTCGGCCTCTTGCTGCTGGTCCCAGCTCAGCCGGGCGCGCAGCGCCTCGAGCGGGTCGACCGCGGCCAGGTCGGCGGCGGTGCGGCGGCCCAGAAGGTGCGGCGCAAGCCAATCCTCCAGCGTGGCCAGCAGCGCGGGTTCGGAAAACTCCGGCAGGTCCGCCCCCTCGGCGCGCAGGAATTCCATCCGCGCGATGAAGCGGCGGCAGGCGTCGGTCATCTTCAGCGCGGCAAGCCCAAGATCGCGCACCCCTTCGGCCGCCGCCCGGGCCAGCGCCTCAGGCGGGGCGTCGGGCCAGGGCTGGTCATCCAGCACCAGCGCGCCGAACACCTCTTGCCGCCGCGCCACCACGCGGCGGTCGCGCCGCGACCAGGCGCAGGTCTCGCGCCGCCGGATCAGCGGGCCGTACAGGCGCCGCAGCGCGCTTTCGGACAACGGGATCGCCTGGCGGATGCGGGCCTCGCGCGGGTCGCCATCGAGGTCGGTCGCCACCAGCAGGCGCACCGGCGCCAGCGGGTCGGCCGGGTCGATCGTGGCGCCCTTGCCGCCCGACAGCAGCCAGCGCGGCGCCTCGCCCGGGCGGCGCAAGCCGATGCGGTCGGGATAGGCCAGTGCCGCCATCTCGGCCGGGCTCAGCGGCTCGGCCGCCCCAGGTGCAAGCGGCGACAGCCGCCGAGCCTCGGCGCGGATGCGCTCGACCGCGCCGCGGTCGGCAGGCCAGGGGTGGGCCGCGGCATAGCGGCGGGGGTCGGCCACGGCCTCCAGCCGCAGCGACAGATCGGCCGGCGCCGCGCGGGGCAGAGGGTCGCGGTCTGACAGAAGCGCCGCCAGCGGCGCGGCGGCGGAGCCTGCGGTCAAGAGCATGTGCCCCAGCCGCGGGTGCAGGGGCAAGGCGGCCAGCGCCCGGCCATGTGGGGTGATCGCGTCGGCCGGGTCCAGCGCGCCAAGCTCGGCCAGCAGCGCGCGCGCCTCGGCGAAGGCGCCGGGGTTGGGCGGCGTCAGCAGCGCCAGCCCCTCGGGGCCGCGGGCGCCCCAGAGCGCCAGGTCCAGCGCGAAGCCCGCAAGGTCGGCGCTTTCGATCTCGGCCGGGGGGAAGGCGGCCAGCGCACCTTCTTCGCCGCGGGTCCAGAGCCGGTAGCAGGCGCCCGGCGCCACCCGGCCCGCGCGGCCGCGGCGCTGGTCGGCCTCGGCCCGCGTCACCCGTTCCGTCACCAGCCGCGACATGCCCGAGGCCGGGTCGAACCGCGCCCGCCGCGCGCGCCCCATGTCCACCACGACCCGCACATCCTCGATGGTCAGCGAGGTTTCGGCGATGGCAGTCGACAGCACCACCTTGGGCCCGGTCGCAGCGGGGGCGATGGCGGCACGCTGGGCGGCGAAGTCCATCGCGCCGTAAAGCGGGCGCAAAAGGCAGCCTGCGGGCAACCGGTCGCGCAAGAGCGCATCAACCCGCCGGATCTCGGCCTCGCCCGGCAGAAAGGCCAGCAGGCCGCCCTCGGTTTCGGCCAGCGCGGTCAGGATCAGGTCGGCCAGCGCGGGTTCCAGCCGCGCGCCTGCGGGCAGCGGCCGGTCCAGCCAGCGGGTTTCCACCGGAAAGGCGCGCCCCTGCGAGGTGACGAGCGGCGCGCCCAGCAGATCGGCCACCGGCTGCGCGTCAAGCGTGGCCGACATCGCGATCAGGCAGAGGTCGGGCCGCAGCGCCCCACGCACCTCGACCGCCAGCGCAAGGCCAAGATCGGCGTTCAGCGAGCGTTCGTGAAACTCGTCGAAGATCACGCAGCCCACCCCCGGCAGTTCGGGGTTCGACTGGATCATGCGTGTCAGGATGCCTTCGGTGACCACCTCGATCCGGGTCGCGCGGCCAACCTTGGCCTCGCCGCGGATGCGGTAGCCGACGGTCGCCCCCACCGGCTCGCCCAGCGTGTCGGCCATCCGCTCGGCGGCGGCGCGGGCGGCAAGGCGGCGCGGCTCCAGCATCACGATGCGCCCCGCCACCTGCGGCAGAAGCGCAAGTGGCACCCGCGTTGTCTTGCCCGCGCCGGGCGGGGCCTGCAGCACGGCCGCCCCCGCCGCGGCGACAGCCGCAAGCAGCGCGGGCAGGACATCGTCGATCGGCAGCCGGTCCACGGGATCAGCGCCGCTTCAGGCTGGCGTTTCCGTAGATCGAGTCCATGTCGATCCGGGCGACCTGCACCAGCCCCTTGTCGGCGGGTTCGTAGGTCATGCGGAAGGGGAAGCTGGGCCGTTCCATGTCCTGCTGGGAATAGCCCGCGACGCGGCGGTATTCGCCGTTGCAGGCCAGCGTTCCCGCGGGCCCGTCGGCGGGCCACAGCTTCAGTTCGGCGCGGCGCACCCCGTCGAACAACTCCAGCGTGCCGTTGCAGGCCTGCTGTTCCGGGATGGCGCGGAAGGTGGCATAGATCGCGGTCAGCGTATCCAGCGTACCTGCCTGCGTGGCCGGGTCCAGCGCCAGCGGATCGGGGGCGGCGCGGGGCGGGTCCTGGACCGGCGCCTGCGGCACGCCGCCCACATAGGTGATCGTCTGCACCGTGGTCTTGCTGCCGGGCTGCGAGGTCAACTCATAGGTCTGCGGCTGGTACTTGCCCGCCACGACCTGCCCGGTGACCGACGCGTCATAGCGCACCGAACGCACCAGCGACACCACCCCGGCCGTGGAAAAGCGGCCGTTGACCGCGTAGTAGTCGCCCGATTGCACCCCGTTGAACACCAGGATCCCGGCGCGGAAGCCGTGGATGTAGAAATCGAACACCGCACTGTCGCGGATCTCTTCGGCCTGCAGGGGGGCTGCGGCCATCAGGGCAAGCGCGGCGGCGGCCAGCGTCGGGCGGAACATCTCGGGGCCTCGCGGATTGATCCTGCGGACTGGACATATACTGCGAAGGCGGGGCAAGAAACCCCTTGGCAGGTCGATCGCGCGGTGTTGCGCGGGGCACGGGCGGCGGGCCGCCGACGAAGCGGGGTAGGGATGGACAGCGGCGATCTGGCAGAACGCATCCGCGCAGGCGACCGGCGCGCGCTGGCGCGGGCGATCACGCTGGTCGAAAGCGCGCGCGCCGATCACCGGGCGCAGGCGGTGGCGCTGCTGGCGGCGCTGGGGCAGGACCGGCAGGCGCTGCGCATCGGGCTGTCGGGCACCCCGGGGGTGGGCAAATCCACCTTCATCGAGGCCTTCGGGCTGATGCTGACCGGGCAGGGGTTGAAGGTCGCGGTGCTGGCGGTCGATCCGTCCTCGGCCCGCTCGGGCGGCTCGATCCTGGGCGACAAGACGCGGATGGAGCGGTTGAGCCGCGACCCCCGCGCCTTCATCCGCCCCTCGCCCAGCCAGGCGCAGATGGGCGGCGTTGCCCGCCGCACCCGCGAGGCGACGGCCCTGTGCGAGGCGGCGGGGTTCGACGTGGTGCTGGTGGAAACCGTTGGCGTCGGCCAGTCCGAGGTGATGGTGGCCGGAATGACCGACCTGTTCATCCTGCTGATGGCGCCGGCGGGCGGCGACGAGTTGCAGGGCGTCAAGCGCGGCATCATGGAGATGGCCGACCTGATCCTGGTCAACAAGGCCGATGGCGACCTGAAGGCGGCCGCGCTGCGCACCTGCGCCGATTACGCGGGCGCGCTCAGGCTCTTGCGTCGCAGGCCGCAGGACCCCGCGGGCTTTCCCAAGGCGATGACCGTCTCGGCGGTCGAGGGGGCCGGGATGGCCGAGGCCTGGGCCGAGATGCGCGCGCTGGCCGACTGGCGGCGCGACAACGGCTGGCTTGCCGCCGCCCGTGCGGCGCAGGCCCGTACCTGGTTCGAGCAGGAGGTGCGCGCCGGGCTGCTGGCGCGACTTGACCGGCCGGGCCCGCTGCGCGCGCGGATGGAGGATCTGGGCGAGAGCGTCGCCGCGGCCCGGATCTCGCCTGCGGCGGCGGCGGCGGAACTTCTGGCGCTGATCGAATCCGGTGCCGGGGCGCTTGACGCGGGGTCGGAATCCCCCTAAAGCACCGCATCTGAATTCGGTGTGCCGCGTCTGCGCGGGCGCGCCCGTGTCGACGAAACCCCGGCAAGGGGCAAAGCAAGGAATACGACGATGTCGCGCGTCTGCGAACTGAGCGGGAAGGGCCCGATGTCGGGCAACAACATCAGCCACGCCAACAACAAGACCCGGCGTCGGTTTCTGCCGAACCTGAACGACGTGACGCTGA
>DAIEJF010000310.1 GCA_027351005.1 Paracoccaceae bacterium
GTAGTTGTTGGTGACGACGGCGAACCAGGCCCGGTCGTCGACCGGCTGGCCGTGCCAGCGCAGATCGACGATGCGGTGCGCCTGGGGCGCCACGAGCTGGCCGCTGCGGTCCCAGCGCGCCGGCTGGGTGACGTCGATCGCGTACTGCACGCCGTCGAGCGTGTCGAAGTTGTAGCTGGGGAAGGCGGTGTTCACCAGTTCCTGCTGCGGCGGCCCGGCGGGGTCGATGCGCTGGAACTGGCCGGCCGCCATCTCCAGCCATTCGCGCACCTGCGCGCCGCTCAGCCGTACGGCCTTCAGCGTGTTGGGGTAGATGTAGAGGTCGGCCGCGTGCTTCATCGACAGCGGGCCGGCAGGCACATCGGTGAAAAAACCCGGTCCGCCGCGCCCCCCGGTCTTGAAGGGCCCCGCCGCCGACAAGAGCGGCAGATCGGCTTCGGGGCGGCCCTCGAGCAGTCGCGCCATCCGCGCCCGCTGCACTTCCGCCACCAGACGGACGGCCGGATCATCCCCGACAAGGGCGAAATAGCTGGTCAGCGGGGCCGACAGCGCGCCGATCGGGCGGCGAATGGAGTGCAGTGTGGCCTCATGCGCCGCACGCGATACCGCCAGCACGCCGGGATGGTCGCCGACAGCGGGGGTGATGGCCCCCGTGGCCTCGACGGTAAAGATCGGGCGCAGATGGCTCTGGGCGGCCTCGATCCGCCAGCCCTCGCCCGGCGACAGCAGCAGATCCACCACGCCCACATGCGAGCCCCAGAAGCCCGGCATCACCGCCGGGCGCCCGCCCGCGGTGCCCGCCACGGGGTCCAGCCCCGGCTGGCCTGCGGCGTCAGGCGCCGGGAAGGTGCGGTGGGTGTGGCCCGCGACGATCACGTCGATCCCCGGCACCCCGGCCAGCGCGGTCGCGGCGTTTTCCATCCCGGGCTGCGGCTCGGCCGGGCCGAAGCCGGTATGGGCCAGCGCCACGACAAGATCCGCCCCGGCCGCGCGCAGTTGCGGCACCCGCGCCGCGGCAGCCGCCACGATGTCATGAACTGCAACCCGACCCGTCAGCGCCGCACGATCCCAGGCCAGGATCTGCGGCGGCACGAAGCCGATCACCCCGATGCGCAGGCGATGCGCCCGCCCGGCGCCGTCGGTCACCTGCCGGTCGAGGATCACGAAGGGCTGTGCCAGCGTCGCATCGGTGGCCGGGTCGCGTGCCGGCGCGTGGACCACGTTGGCGCAGACGACCGGATAGGGCGCATCGGCCAACACCCGGCCCAGCAGGTCGAGCCCGTAGTTGAATTCGTGGTTGCCCAGCGTCGAGACCTCGACCCCCGCGGTAGCCAGCGCGGCAATCACGGGGTGGCGTTCCCCCGGCGCCAGCCCCCCCGGCGCGCCGTAAAGATCGCCCAGCGGGTTGCCCTGCAGCACATCGCCATTGTCGACCACCAGCGCGTTGGCCACTTCCCCACGCGCCGCCGCGATCAGGGCCGCCGTGCGGGCAAGGCCCGCGGTGTCGGTCGGCCGGTCGGCAAAGTAATCCCATGGCCAGAGATGGGCGTGAATGTCGGTGGTCGCGATCAGGCGCAGATGCACCTGGGCGGCCAAGGGGCGAAGCGGGTCGTTCGGCACGGGGTCCTCGTGCGGTCGGGGCGCGCGCCCCCTTCCCTCTCATGCGCAGGGGGCAAGGTCCAGCCCCGGGGCATTTGCACCCCGCGCGGGGGCGTGGCAGGAAGGGCGCGGCACCAGCGGAGGACAGGATGCGGATTGCGGAAACGGTCACCTTCGGCGGCTCTGGCCTGGATCGCGCGGCAGAACTGCGGGGCAGCGCAGAGGCGCTGGCTGCGGCGGCAGGCGCGCGCGTCAGCCTGTGGTGGCGCGGCAAGCCGCTTTTGCAGGACGACGCACTGGCCTGGATCGCCCCCGGGCACATGGCGCTGGCCGAGGCGGGGGGACAGCTTCTGTTCCTTGGGCGTGACGCCGCAGGGCCGCTGTTTGCCGCCGACATTTCCGGCTGGGAACCGCCTGCCGAGGATCAGGTGCAGCTTGCGCAGTTCTTCGACCCGTCCGAACAGATGCACCCCGCCCTGCCCGGCCTGCGCTTTGCCGAACTGCGCGGAGTGATGGCGCGGCTGACCCCTCGCGAGGCCGAATGTGCCGCGATGGCGCGGGCGCTGTTCGGCTGGCACGCGAACCACCGGTTCTGCGCCCGCTGTGGCGCGCAGAGCCTCTGGACCCAGGCGGGCTGGCAGCGCGACTGCCCGTCCTGCGGGGCGCATCACTTTCCGCGCACGGACCCGGTGGTCATCATGCTGGTCACCCGCGCCAACAAGGTTCTGCTGGGCCGTTCGCACGCCTGGCCGGAAGGGATGTATTCGCTGCTGGCGGGGTTCATCGAACCGGGCGAAACGATCGAGGCCGCCGTGCGCCGCGAGGTGGTGGAGGAGACCGGGGTGACGGTGGGCGCGGTGCGCTATCTTGCCAGTCAGCCCTGGCCCTTCCCCGCCTCGCTGATGCTGGGCTGCCAGGGCGAGGCCACAAGCGATACGATCCGGCTTGACCCCGCCGAGCTTGAAGACGCGCTTTGGGTCAGCCGGGAAGAGATGGTCGACGTGATGGCGGGGTTGCACCCGCGCATCAAACCCGCACGGCGCGGCGCGATCGCCCATTTCCTGATTGCAAACTGGCTGGCAGACCGCTTGGATTAACGTCCAGAAGACCGCCGGAAGGCAGCAGACAGGCACCAGTATCATGGATCTTTCGACGCGCGCGGATATCGAGGCGCCGATCGGTCTCGTCTTTGACGAGTTGACGAATTTCACCGCCTTCGAAAAGGCGGCGCTGCGCCGGGGGGTCGAGGTCGCGCGGCTGGATTCGCGCGATGTCGCGGGCCGGGGCATGCAGTGGCGCGCCGTCTTCCCGTTTCGCGGACGCAAGCGCGCCATGGCGCTGAAGCTCGAGGATTTCGACCGCCCCGCGCGCCTGCGCTTCGATCTGGATGCCGCCTCGGTCACAGGCGAGTTGCTGGTCGATCTGCTGGAACTGTCGCGCAGCACGACCCGGCTTACGCTG
Organism: Paracoccaceae bacterium; assembly: GCA_027351005.1. Lineage (GTDB taxonomy): Bacteria > Pseudomonadota > Alphaproteobacteria > Rhodobacterales > Rhodobacteraceae > Solirhodobacter. The sequence continues at coordinate 3,061 of DAIEJF010000310.1, forward strand.
AAGGTGCGGCTGCGCCCCCTGACGCTGTCGGCCCGGATCCTCGTGCAGTCGATGCGGCTGGCCAAGGGGCGGATCACCGGCCGGATGCACGACAGGCTGCACCTCTGGGCGCTGGAGGTGGCCGACCGCCATCGTCGCGGGGCGGGCCGCGGCTGACGCCGGTGCCGCTTGCATCCGCGCGCGCGGCACCCTATATCGACGCTCGAGAGGTTGGCGCGGGCGAGCGCCTCGCCAACCCGGTCAGGTCCGGAAGGAAGCAGCCGTAACGAGCCCCGCTTGGGTCGTTGTCCAGCCTCTCACCCCACTTTCCTCATCGCAGTCGATGTTCGGTCAAGGGCTCACCTGTGGGGCTCTGGCTTGGACGGGCGGCTACGCCTCTGCGTCTGCCGCCACCAGATGACCGTCGCCCACATCCACCAGCGGAATGCGCCGGGGTTCGTCGCCAAGCTTGCGAACCGGGCTGGGGATCTCGCCCAGCATCCTTGGGAACGCGGTGCGGCGGTGCGCGGGATCGGGAACCGGCACGGCGTCGATCAGCCGCCGCGTGTAGGGGTGGCGCGGATCGGAAAAGATCTGCGAACAGTGCCCCATCTCGACGATCTGGCCCAGATACATCACGGCCATCCGGTCCGAGATGTTTTCGACCACGGCCATGTCATGCGAGATGAACATGTAGGAAATCCCGAATTCTGCCTGCAGCTCTTTCAGCAGGTCGAGAACACGCGCCTGCACCGAGACATCAAGCGCCGAAACGCTTTCATCCGCCACGATCAGCTTGGGTCTGAGGGCCAGCGCACGGGCGATGCAGATGCGCTGCCGCTGCCCGCCCGAGAACTCGTGCGGATAGCGCGACATCTGGTCCGCCGAAAGGCCGACCCGTTGAAACAGGCCCGCCACGCGGTCCCGGCGCTCCTTCGGGTCGCCGATCTGATGGATGTCGAGCGGCTCTCGCACCAGATCCCCGACCGTCATCCTGGGATCGAGCGAGGCGAAGGGGTCCTGGAAGATCATCTGAACGTCGCGGCGCAAGGCCCGCCGTTCGCGGGCATCGCGGGCGGCCATGTTCCGGCCGTCGAGCAGCAGATCGCCCGAATAGGGCACCAGACCGGCAATGGCCTTCGCCGTCGTCGACTTTCCGCAGCCGGATTCGCCCACGACCGAGAAGGTCTCGCGTTGGCCGATCTCGAAGGAAATGCCTTCGACCGCGTGCACACGGCGGTCGACCTGGCCGAAGATTCCGCCGCGCAGGTCAAATCGCACGGTCAGGTCTTCCACCTTCAGCAACGTGTCCGCTGCCCGGGCCGGAACCGCAGGCCGCGGGGCGTCGGCCCCGACGCGGATCCGGGGGACGGCGGCCAGAAGTTCCTGCGTGTAGGGTTGGGCCGGGGCGCGGAACAGGGTGCGGATGTCGTTCTGCTCGACCATCCTGCCATTGCGCAGGATGATGGCGCGATCGGCGGTCTCGGCCACGACGCCCATGTCATGCGTAATCAGGATGATCGCCGTGCCCATCTCTTGCTGAAGGTCCTTCAGCAATTGCAGGATCTGCGCCTGCACGGTCACATCCAGCGCCGTCGTCGGCTCGTCGGCGATCAGCACATCCGGCTTGAGCGCAAGCGCCATGGCAATCATCACCCGCTGGCGCATGCCGCCAGAGAGTTCGTGGGGATATTGCGACAGACGGCTTGCGGCTTCGGGGATGCGCACCGCGTTCAGAGCCTCGATGGCCCGCTGCCGGGCGGCGCTGCGCGAGAGCGGTTCATGCGCCTGGATCGCCTCGGTCAGTTGCCGCCCGATCGTCAGTACCGGGTTCAGAGATGTCATCGGCTCCTGGAAGATCATCGCGATCCGGCTGCCGCGGATCTGGCGCATCCGGCCCTCGCCGAGCAGGACGAGATCCAGATCGCCCAGCATGACCGAGCCTTCCGAAATCTTTGCGGCCGGTCTCGGCAGAAGCCCCATGATCGCCAGCGAGGTCATCGACTTGCCAGAGCCGGATTCCCCTGCCAGCGCAAGCGTCTCTCCCCGGCGCAGCTCGAAGCTCAGCCCCGAGACGACCGGCCGCGGCCCGTCCTCGCCGCCGACCACGACGGTCAGCCCGGCGACGGACAGGACCGGAGGATCAGCCGGCATCGGAATGCCGGCCGAGGTGCCAGTTTGCGGCTGCGTCATTCAAACACACAGCGCGGAAAGTAGAACGAGACGACCCAGTTCGGCATGTCCACGATCTCGCTGATGCGCAGGTCGCCACAGACCGAACACAGCATGTAGGCTTCGACCGGGGGCAGGTTGTAGCGTCCGGCAAGCAGGTCGACCATCTGCGCCACCGCCGCCTTCGCCCCCGCCATCAGATCGGGGCCCACACCCGTCGTGACCTCGTAGCCCTTCGCATCAAGATGCCGGGTCACGGGCCCGGGCGTCGTGAATCGCGGCATCGCCAGATTGGCCTGCTTGACCAGATCGAAGGTCAGGACGGCATTCATCGGGCTTTCGATCGCCGTACCGCAGACCTCGCCATCGCCCTGCGCGGCATGGGTGTCGCCGACAGAGAAGAGAGCGCCCGCAACCTCGACCGGCAGGTAAAGGACGGTTCCCGCCGAAAGGTCGCGGATGTCGAGATTGCCGCCGACCCTCCGCGGAGGCACGACAGAATGCAGGCCCGGTTGGGCCGGGGCATTGCCAATCGTACCCGCGAAGGGCTTCAGCGGCACCCGCGCGTTCTTGCCGAACAGCGCCGGGGCCATCGTCGTCTTGTCGTAAGACCAGATGTTCAGCGCCGGTTCCGTGAAATCCTCGGCCAGAAGGCCGAAGCCCGGAATGTTCGCCGTCCAGCCGAAGCCCGAGGGGAGGAACTCCTCGATGGTGATCTTCAGCGCATCGCCCGGTTCTGCGCCCTCGACGAAGATCGGGCCGGTGACCGGGTTGATCCTGTCGAAGGACAGGGTGGCGATGTCGGCCGCGGTGCTCTTCGCGTGCAACTGGCCGCCCGAGGAATCCACGCAGCCGAATTCCACCGTGGTGCCGGGCGCAATGCGCCCGGCGGGTTCGATCGAGTTGTCCCAACCGAAATGGTGGTGATGGCTGTGGATGGTGTAGCTACACTTAGTGCACATTATTCACCCAGATATTGTTGTAGTTCACCGGGATGTTGATCGGGTCGGCATAAAGGTTGTCAGGCCCCGCCATGCGGTCCGAACGGATCGTGTAGTGCTTCTCGTTGAAGACCGGGACCCAGGGCGCCTGCTCGACGACCTTGGCGTAGATCTCGCCCCACATCTTGTTGCGGGCGTCCTGCTGATCGGGGGCGACCATCGCATCGGCCTTCTTCCCCTCTGCATCCAGCGCCTTGTCGCAGAACTTCGCCCAGTTCCATCCGCCCGACACCGCGCCATCGCAGCTCAGGATCGGCCAGTAGAAGTCCGAGGGATCCGGGTAGTCGGCGATCCAGGCCATGCCGCCCGACCAGATCATCGGAACGCCCGCGTCAGAGCCGCCCGCCGCGATCACGTTCGCCTGGTCAAGCGACTTGATCGCCGCCTTGATGCCGATCTGCGCCAGGTCCTGCTGGATCGCCTGCGCGATGCGCGGGTTCGGATCGGTGTTGTAGACGTAAAGCTCGGTCGAGAAGCCATCGGGATAGCCGGCATCGGCAAGAAGCTTCTTGGCCGCCGCGGTATCGAATGCGTAGCCTTTGATGTCCTTGTTGTAGCCCGGCATCAGCGGCGGAAGCGGCTGGTTCGCAGGGGTCGCGCGGCCGTTGATGATCTGGATGATCCGGTCCTTGTTGACCGCCATGTTCACCGCCTGACGCACCTTGACGTTGTCAAAGGGCTTCATGGTCGTGTTGAGCGTGATGTAGCCGGTCTGAAGCTGCTCGCCTTCCACGATGTTCTTCTTGGTGTTCGGGTCCTTCATGACCTCGAGGAACTTGGCGGGCGGGATGCCGTCGCCCGCGATGTCGATTTCGCCGCGCTGCAGGCGCAGAAGGGCGACGATCGGGGCCTGGCCGAACTCGAAGGTGATCTGGTCAAGGTGCGGCAGGCCCTTCTGCCAGTAATCGGGATTGCGCACGAAGACGAGCTTCTGGCCCACGTCCCACGCCTTCATCTCGAACGCGCCGCTGCCGACAGGGTGATGACCGAAGTCGGCCCCCCATTGCTCGACCGCTTCCTTCGGCACGACGAAGGCGAAGTTCAGCGCCATCTTCTGAAGGAAGGCCGCGTCGGGCTGCGACAGGTCGATTTCGATGGTGCGCGGGTCGATGACCTTGACGCCCGACAGATCGGTGGCCTTGCCCGCCGTCACGTCGTCATAGCCGACGATGGTCGAGAAGAAGCTGGCGCCCGGGCTCTGGGTCTTGGGATTGACCACACGATCCAGCGAGTATTTCACGTCATCGGCGGTGATCGCGCGACCGTTCGAGAACTTGATCCCGTCGCGCAGCGTGAAGGTATAGGCCTTCCCGTCGTCGGAAATCTTGTAGCCTTCGGCAAGGTTCGGGACCAGCTCGGTGGTGCCGGGCTTGTAGGCCATCAGACCGTCGAACAGGCTCTTGATCATCGACCAGTTCTGCCAGTCGTAGCCGATCGCCGGATCCAGCGTTGCCACATCGTTCGAGAAGGTGACGGTGATGTCGCCTCCCTGCTGCGGGGTGGCGTCATCCGCCAGCACCGCTGCGGGCATCGCCGTCACTCCGAGTAGCGCCGCAGCAATCCCTGTTGTCAGTATTTTCTTCATTGCTTGCCTCCGTTTGGAACGCGGTGGGTTGAAACGTGTCACTTGAGCTTGATCCGGGGGTCGATGAACGGCGCGATCAGGTCGGCCAGCAGATTGCCGAGCACGATCGCGACCGCGGACACCAGCGTGACGCCCATGATGATCGGCGTATCGACGCGCTGGATCGCCTGCCAGGCAAGCTGGCCGATCCCGGGCCAGCCGAAGACGCTTTCGACGACGACGATGCCGGACATGAACAGCCCGATGTCGATGCCGACCATCGCGACGATGGGCAGGATCGCGTTCGGCAGCGCATGGCGGAACAGGATCGCGGCGCGCTTCAGCCCCTTCGCCCGCGCCGTGCGGATGAAATCCTGCCGCAGCACGTCGATCATCGACGAGCGCATCATACGCGAATACCAGCCCGCGCCCAGGATCCCCAGCGTCACCGAGGGCAGCACAAGGTTCGAGACATGGCCGTAGCCGCCGATGGGGAACCACGCGAGCTGCACGGCGAAGACGTAAAGCAGCAGCAGCCCCACGACGAATTGTGGTGCTGACACGCCCACGAACGACACCACCATCAACGCCTGGTCGGTCTTCGTACCGCGACGAAGCGCGGCGAAAAGGCCCATCGTCAGGCCCATGGACAGCTCGCAGAAGATCGAGCCGACCATCAGAAGCAGCGTCGCAGGCAGCCGTGCCGCCACCAGCGCACCGACCTCTGTCCGTTGCAGGTAGGACCGGCCCAGATCCCCGTGCAGCAGCCGCAGCAGGTAATGCCAGTATTGCAGGATGAAAGGCTGATCGAGGCCAAGCTCGCGGCGGATGTTCTCGATCATCTGCGGGCTGGCGTTGCGCCCGGCGATCTGGCGCACGGGGTCGGCAGGCAGCAGATAGAGCAGGGCGAAGGTGATGATGGACACGCCCACCAGGATGAACAGCGACTGGACGATCCGCTTTGCGAGATAGGCGATCATTTCAGATGCCCTCTCTGCGTCGGGTCCAGGACATCGCGCAGCGCATCACCGACAAGGTTGAAGGCCAGTGCCAGAAGCAGGATCGCCACGCCCGGGAAGAACACCAGCCAGGGCGCCGACTGGAAGTAGGTCTGGTTCTCGAAGATGATGTTGCCCCAGGATGGGGTCGGCGGCTGCACACCCACGCCCAGATAGCTGAGCGTCGCCTCCAGCAGCACCGTTGTCGAAATGCCCAGCGTGCCCCAGACGATGATGGTGGGGAACAGATGTGGCAGGATGTGTCGCATCAGGATCCGCCCGGCCCCCGCCCCGATGGACCGTTCGGCCTCGATGAACTCGCGCTCGGCCAGCGAGCGTGTCTCGGTATAGATGACCCGGGCGATCTGCACCCAGTTCACCAGTGCGATCACCATCGCCACGATCCAGAGGCTGGGCGTGAAGACGGCGGCAAGGCTGATCGCCAGCAGCAGCGCCGGAAAGGCCATCATCAGATCGGTAAAGCGCATCAGCACCGTTGCGACCCAGCCCCGGTAGAACCCGGCCAGAACCCCGACGAGCGTTCCGATGACAAGCGAGATGCCATTCGCCACGATCCCGATGATCAGCGAGGTCCGCGCCCCGAACAGGATCCGCGTCAACAGGTCCCGGCCCAGCAGATCGGTGCCCAGCACGAACTTGCCATTCGGCGGAAGCGGCGCCCCCTGCAGCGTCAGCCCGTCGAAAAGCTGATCGTCGGGGCCATAAGGCGTGAGGTAGGGCGCAAGGATCGCGCCGAACACGACCAGCGCAACGATCAGCAGCCCGAAGATCGCCAGCGGGCGGGACAGCAGGCGCGACATCGCTCCGCGCTCTTTCCGGGGGGTATCGGCGGCGGCGGTCACTTGGGCACCCGGCGATTGGCGCGGTCATGGTCGGTTTCGCGGCGGGCAAGCACCCGATGCGCCGCCTCCTCCATGGTCAGCCGACTGTCCATGGCCAGGCTGCGCAACCGGGCGAACCCGGCCTCCTGGCTGCCATCGGGCTGCGCCAGCGCCGCGACGGCGCGCACGATCGTCTCGCGCTGGGCGATGCGGTCGCGCAGACTGGCGACCTTTGCCTCCAGTGCCTTGTTGTGCTCGAAGGTCTGCCGCGCGATCAGCAGCGACGAATAGACACCGGCGCTGCCGACCGGCTTCAGCAGTTGCGCATTCGCGGCATGCGACAGGGCCCATTCGATGCGCCCCGGCGCCTCGGACCCGATCAGCGCGATCGTCGGCATCGGCGCGGCGCCCGGCTTCCACGGAAATTGCTCGTCAAAGCCCATATCGGCATCGAAGAACAGGAAATCGGCCCGGACAGCGGTTGCGGGCACCTGCGGCCAGACCTGTTCCGCCGTCAGCCCGATCGCGGTCAACTGCCGGGCCAGCGCGTCCACCACATCGTGCGGCCGGTGCAGGATGACGGCATGCGCGCCGCCCAGGATGGGAATGCGCCGGGCGGTCATGACACCACCCTCAGGCCCGGGCGCGCGAAGGCGGTCTGCGGGTCATAGCGCGACAGATAGGGGTCCGGGGGCAGGCAGGCCGAGGGTTCTTCCACCACCTCGAAACGCCCCGCGTGGATGCGCGCGATCCGCACCGGCAGATGCGCGTGCCGCGTCGCCGGGTCGATCGCGATCCGGCCCAGCGGCGTGCGGAACTGGCGGCCTGCGAAGGTCATCCCGTCGTCGGCCCGATCCTCGCCCGACAGCATCTCGGCCAGGATCATCACCGCGCTGTAGGCGGATGCCATCAACGACGAATCGAGATGTTCGCCCTTCCACCTTGGCAAACCGTCAAAATAGGGCCCGACAGACAGATGCCCCTCGCCGTTGCCGCCAATCGCGGGCAGCTCTGCCTCGGATATGTTGCAGCTGATCAGCGGGCAGGTCTTGGGCTGGAACCACGGGTCCTGGCGCCCCAGTTCCGCATAGGCTTGCAGGAAGGCGTAGGACGTGGCGCCGACAAAGTTGTTCAGGACGAAGTTCGGCCGGTGAACCCGGATATCCTCGACGATCCGGGCAACGTCCTCGTCACCCAGGGCAAGGTAACGCTCGCCCAGCACGGTGCCGCCCGCATCCCGGATCAGATCGCGCGCGATGCGGTTCGTCTCCCAGCCCCAGATGTAGTTCGAGCCGACAAGAAACCCGCGCGAGCCGAAGCGCGGCACGACATAGGCCAGCAGCGGAAGGATGTGCTGGTTCGGGCAGGCGTGCATGTAGACGACATTCTCGCTGGCCTCGAAGCCTTCATAGGGCGCCGGGTACCAGAGGATCCCGCCATGCTTCTCGAGCACGGGGATCACTTCCTTGCGGCTCCAGGATGTGGTGCAGCCGATGATGTGGCGGGCGCCGGTATCCCGCAGGATGTCGGCCGCAAGCGGCGCGTAGCGGTCGACATTGCCACCGGGGTCGCGTTCGACCGGCACGATCTCGATCCGGGCATCCGGGCTGGCGTTGACCCGCTCGATCGCCTTAAGCGCACCGATCCGGCAGCTTTCGGAAATGAGCGCATAGGTTCCCGACCGGGAAAACAGCAGACCGACGTCGATGCGCTTAACCATGAGCAGGTGCCCCGCGTCAAAAATAAAAAACCCGCAAACCACTGCCTGGTCGACAGTGCGTAAGCGGGCGTTCTTGCCAATGGCTGCTCTGAGCCTTTGGACAAACGCTATCGAGGCGTCGATCCATGTCAAGGCGAACAAACCGATTGCCGCCGCCCACGCATTGGAACGCGGCGCCACAACGGCGATATCGCCTAAATTTCAGGCAAAATCGACGGCAGGTGCGCAATGCGTGACCCGTGATGCCGTCGGTCCGGACATATTACCACACCGGCCGGACGCCGACGGTGCCATCCCTGCGACACGGCGCATGACCCGGCCTGCGACGGACACTCGTGCGAAAATCTCGGGCCACCGGATTGCAGGGGTCCTTTCCGAGGCGTCAGGTGTCCGGCCCGGCACCCTCCTCTTTTCCATCGCGCCCATTCGGGTCTAAGCTGGCCCGACCAGCAAGGGAGAATGCCGTGTCGACCATCGAGGGGTTCATTCGTCGCCGGATCGCCACGAACGGCATCACCCTGTCGGTACAGGAGGCCGGCGACGGCCCGGCGCTGGTGCTGTTGCACGGCTATCCGCAGAACGGGATGTGCTGGGCCAAGGTGGCCCCCGCATTTGCCCGACAGTTCCGCGTCATCATCCCCGACCTGCGCGGCTATGGCCACAGCGACGCCCCACCCGATGACGCGGCCCACACCGTCTATTCCAAGCGCACCATGGCGCAGGACGTGGTCGGGGTGCTGGACGCGCTGGGGATCGGGGCCGCACATGTGCTGGGACATGACCGGGGGGCGCGAGTGGCCTATCGCTTCGCGTTGGATCATCCTAGGCGGCTGATGCGGCTGGGGATCATCGAGATCCTGCCAACCGCCGATTACTGGGCCCACTGGGATGCCAATCTGGGGATGGCGGCCTATCACTGGACCTTTCTGGCCCAGCCCGCCCCGCTGCCGGAACGGATGATCAACGCCGATCCGGTGTTCTACATCGACTGGACGCTGCGCGGCTGGACCCGGGCAAAGGGGCTGCACGATTTCCCGCCCGAGTCGCTGGCCAGTTATCACGCGCAGGCACGGGACCCGGCGCGGATCGCGGCGATGTGCGCGGACTATCGGGCCGGGGCCACCACCGACCGCGAGATCGACGAGGCCGACCGCGCCGCAGGGCGCCGGATCGCGGCGCCGCTGCGCTTTCTCTGGGCCACAACCGGCTTCCCCTCGCGCACCGGCCGCCCGGCCGCGCTGTGGCGGGCCTGGGCCGAAGACGTGATCGACAGTTCCTGCGACTGCGGGCATTTCGCGATGGAAGAGGCGCCCGACGCGGTGCTGGCCGCCTACCTGCCGCATTTCGGCGGCTAGCTAGGCCAGCGCGGTCAGCACGATCTGCGCCGGGGTCATCCCGGTGCCATTGGCGACCTGCAGGATGCGCGCCCCGTCCAGAATGACCGCCACCCCGCCGTCGCCCGTGGGCGCCAGTTCCAGGACCGGCGCGGGATAGGCCGCCGGGTCATAGGCGATCTCGATCCGATCGGCACCGGGGTCGAAATCGTGGATCACCGCGGCATCCGCGGGGGCAAGCCATTCCCCGACGTGAAAGGTGTCGGCGCCGTCGCCACCCGTTGCCTGATCGCCCGCGCCGAGAAACAGCGTGTCATCGCCTGCGCCGCCAGTCAGCGCATCGGCCCCGTCACCGCCGTCCAGCCTGTCGTTGCCTGCCCCGCCCAGAAGCCTGTCCTGCCCGTGGCCCCCTTCCAGCGTATCGGCGCCGTCGCCGCCATGCAGAAGGTCGTTGCCTGAATCGCCGTACAGCACATCCGCCCCGGCACCGCCCCAGAGGCTGTCACCGTCAGGGCCGCCCGTCAGCAGGTCAGGCCCGTCGCCGCCATCAAGGACCAGCGACCCGACCGGCTCGGGCGGCGGCGGCTCCAGCGGGTCAGGTGGCAGGGGTTCCAGCACCGCGCCGTCGCCCCCGTCTTCGGCGGCCGGGCCCGGGGCATCGGCGGGCAGAGGCTGCAGGGCGGGGCCTGCCTCCAGCTCGGGGCCGGGTTCTGCCGGGGCCGCGGGATCGAGCGGGGCCAGCACCATTTCCGGCTCGTCGGGCAGGCCCAGAAGGTCGCCGCCCTGCGCCGCGGGCGTCTCGTCGGGTGGCGCGTCATCTGCCGGTGCGGCCTCGGCCTCGTCGTGGTCAAGCTGGATGAACGCGCCCGCCGCCATCAGGCCCAGCAAGCCCAGCCTGACCACACCCTTTTGCCCACGGCGCGAGCCCGCGTGGCCCGACCCGATGTCAGGCACCCACCTGATGGGGCGCGATGATACGCCCGGCCCGGGCCGCCGACGAAGCGGAGTCTGGACTCGTGGTGAAGGCCCGGTAAGCGGCGGGACCGGCGACGGGCCCCTGCGAATCTGGCTTTCCTTTCGCAGGGATTTCTCCTATACGCCCGCATCCGTTCTGGGAACGGAGCCTCCACGGGCCTTGCTGGACGACATCCCGGCCTGCGCCATGACCCCAACCGAAAGGAGCCCCCGATGTCGATCACCGTTGAAGAAAAGAACCGTCTGGTCAAGGAATTCGCGACGAAGGAAGGCGACACCGGTTCGCCCGAGGTTCAGGTTGCGATCCTCAGCTCGCGCATCGCGACGCTGACCGAACACTTCAAGACCCACCGCAAGGACAATCACTCCCGCCGTGGTCTGCTGATGATGGTGGCACAGCGCCGCAAGCTGCTGGACTACCTGAAGGGCAAGGACGAAGCCCGCTACGCCAAGCTGATCGAGCGTCTGGGCCTGCGTCGCTGAGATTTCCCGCAAGGGACCGGAACGCCCGTGCCGAAAGGCGCGGGCGTTTTCGTTTGGCGCGCGACCGATGCGCCACGGGCCGTCGCCTGCAGGCCCTGCACCACGACGCAGGCACGTGGCAAGCCATCACGACGCTTCCCAAACCCCCGATTTTCCTGTAAGCGCGCGCCATCTGCGACGTGAGGCCCACACCCCCGGGCACATGCGAAGGATAGGGGGCGGCGGCAATGGGGCCGCCAGAGGAGAGGGGCCGGAGGGCCGGACCCCCCAGAGGAAACGACAGATGTTCACTCTTGCAAGAAAATCGATCCAGTGGGGCGGCGAGACGCTGACGCTGGAAACGGGCAAGGTCGCCCGTCAGGCGGATGGATCGGTGATCGCCACGCTGGGCGAAACCTCGGTGATGGCGAACGTCACCTTCGCCAAGACCGCGAAGGCCGGGCAGGATTTCTTCCCGCTGACGGTGCACTACCAGGAAAAATACTATGCCGCGGGCAAGATCCCGGGCGGCTTCTTCAAGCGCGAGGCGCGCCCCTCGGAAAAGGAAACGCTGGTTTCCCGCCTGATCGACCGCCCCTGCCGCCCGCTGTTCGTCGAGGGTTTCCGCAACGAAGTGCTGGTGATGGCCACCGTGCTGAGCTGCGACCTGGTGAACGATCCCGACATCGTGGCGATGATCGCGGCCTCGGCCGCGCTGACGATTTCGGGCGTGCCCTTCATGGGCCCGATCGGCGCCGCGCGCGTGGGCTTCAAGAACGGCGAATACGTCCTGAACCCGGCGATGGACGAAATGTCCAACCTGCGGGCCAACCCCGAGCAGCGCCTTGACCTGGTGGTTGCCGGGACCAAGGACGCCGTGATGATGGTGGAATCGGAAGCCTACGAGCTGACCGAAGCCGAGATGCTGGGCGCCGTGAAGTTCGGCCATGCCCAGATGCAGCCGGTGATCGACCTCATCATCGCGCTGGCCGAGGATGCTGCCAAGGAACCGTTCGACTTCGCGCCGCCGGATTACTCCGCGCTTTACGGGCGTGTGAAGGCAGCGGGCGAGGCGCAGATGCGCGCCGCCTTCGCGATCCGCGACAAGCAGGAGCGCACCAACGCGATTTCGGCCGCGGCCAATGCCATCGTGGCGGCGCTGTCTGACGAGGACAAGGCCGACGCCAACCTGGGCGCCGCGATCAAGAAGCTGGAATCGAGCATCCTGCGCGGCGACATCATCACCGGCGGGGCTCGCATCGACGGGCGCGACAACAAGACGGTGCGCCCGATCGTGTCGGAAACCGGCATCCTGCCGCGCACCCACGGCTCGGCGCTGTTCACCCGCGGCGAGACGCAGGCGCTGGTTGTGACCACGCTGGGCACCGGCGAGGACGAACAGATCATCGACGCACTGAACGGCAACTTCCGCTCGTCGTTCCTGCTGCACTACAACTTCCCGCCCTATTCGGTCGGCGAAGTGGGTCGCGTGGGCTCGCCCGGCCGCCGCGAGATCGGCCACGGCAAGCTGGCCTGGCGTGCGCTGCAGGCGGTGCTGCCCGCGCCGACCGACTTCCCCTACACCATCCGCGTGGTGTCCGAGATCACCGAGTCGAACGGCTCTTCGTCCATGGCCACCGTCTGCGGCTCGTCGCTGTCGATGATGGATGCGGGCGTGCCGCTGAAGGCGCCGGTGGCGGGCGTGGCCATGGGGCTGATCCTGGAAGAGGATGGCCGCTGGGCCGTGCTGACCGACATCCTGGGCGACGAGGATCACCTCGGCGACATGGACTTCAAGGTGGCGGGCACCTCGAACGGCATCACCTCGCTGCAGATGGACATCAAGGTCGCGGGCATCACCCCGGCGATCATGGAACAGGCCCTGGCGCAAGCCAAGGACGGCCGGATGCACATCCTGGGCGAGATGTCGAAGGCGCTGACCACGGCCAACGCGTTCAGCGAATACGCCCCCAAGATCGAGACCATGCAGATCCCGACCGACAAGATCCGCGAAGTGATCGGCTCGGGCGGGAAGGTGATCCGCGAGATCGTGGAAACCTCGGGCGCCAAGGTCGACATCAACGACGACGGTACGATCAAGATCGCCTCGAACGACGCGGCGGCGATCAAGCGCGCCTATGACATGATCTATTCGATCGTGGCAGAGCCGGAAGAAGGCCGCATCTACACCGGCAAGGTGGTGAAGCTGGTCGACTTCGGCGCCTTCGTGAACTTCTTCGGCAAGCGCGACGGTCTGGTGCACGTGTCCCAGATCGCCAACAAGCGCCTGACCCACCCGAACGAGATCCTGAAGGAAGGCCAGGAAGTAAAGGTCAAGCTTCTGGGCTTCGACGAGCGCGGCAAGGTCCGGCTTGGCATGAAGATGGTCGACCAGGAAACCGGCGCCGAGATCGTCGAGAAGAAGAAGGACGACGAGGCAGAGGCGTAAGCCTCTCCTCGCGCGCCCATCCTGCTCCGGGCGTCCAGCCCGGAGCGCATCAGGTTGAACGCCCCATGCTTCAGGCCCTGCTCCGTCGGCTGCTTCCCGGTCTGCATGCGCCGCTGCCCAAGCTGGACGCAGAGACGTTCATCCTCTGGGAACCCTGTTCCCACAGCCACGGCGAGATCGTGCCGGGCTATGCCAAATACCTGCTGGACCTTGGCTACCGCGTGCTGGTGCTGCTGACGCCCGCGCGCATCGACGAGGGCCTGTTCAGCCGCTTTTCCCACCCTCGCCTGCAGGTGGCCCGCCTGTCGCAGCGCCGGATCCGCCGCTTCATGCGCCGCGCCGATCTGACGCGCGCCGCGGGCGTCATGGTGACGACGGCGGGCAAGCTGCCAGAGCGCCCCGATCGCAGCATTGACCTGCCGAAGGTGTTCGGCGGGCGGGTGCCGCATCCCCTGCTGCTGGTCGAGCACGAAGCGCGCCGCCGGATCGAGGCCGGGCACTGGGACCCCCGCAACATCACCCTGCGGCGTCTGATGGTGCCGGGGGTGGAGTCGGTGGTGGTCAATCCGCATTACTTCGGCCCCGTCACCCCACGCCCGAAGAACCCAAGAACCGTCTTCCTGATGGCCGGGGCAGCGCGGTCCAAGCGGCGCAATCAGGACATGGTGCTGGACGCGGTGCGCCGCCTGCTGGCCGAGGGCGAAACCGGGTTCGAACTGCGGCTGATCGGCAAGCCCGGCAAGACCCCGCTGCCCGATGATCTGCGGGGCCATGTCGTGGAAACGGGCCGGGTGTCGTTCGACAGGCTCTATCACGAGGTCGAGGCCAGCGACTTTGTGCTGACGGCCTTCCAGCGCGACAACCCGGATCACGCCTTCTACCGCACGACCGGCACCACCGGCAGCTTCCAGCTTGCCTATGGCTTTCTCAAACCCTGCATCATTCAGCAGGATTTCGCCGCAGGGACCGCGCTCACCACGGAAAACAGCCTGTTCTACGACGACGACGAAGGGATCTACGATTGTCTGCGACGCGCGATAGGGATGCCCGGTGACACCTACGGCCAGATGTGCTCTGCCATGCAGCGGGACAGCGCGGCGCTGGCCGAACGTTCGCGCGCGGGTCTGAAGGGGCTTATCGATGGTTGATATCCCGGTCATCTTCTGCTTCGACGACCGCATTCTGACCGGTGCAGGCGTGAGCATCCTGTCGCTAATCGACGCGGCCGCCCCGGGCACGCGCTACCAGATCCACGTGTTCCACCCCGGCTTCGGCGCGGCCATCACCGACGGCCTGTCTGCCCTGACCAGCGGCACGCGCCACACGATGGCCTTTCACCGGATCGAGCCCGCGCGCTTTGCCGACGTGCCGAAGAACCGCGGAAGCTGGACCGAGATCGTCTACTTCCGACTGCTGGCAGCCGAGATTCTGGCCGATTGCGACCGCGCGATCTATTCAGATGTCGACGTGTTCTTCTGCCGCGATCTGGCCGAGGCTTTCACGGTCGATCTTGACGGCCACGAATGGGCAGGTGTCGCTGCCGAGGCGAACCGGGCGCCAACCCGGATGCACCGCCATTTCCCCGAGAACGGCAAGGATCTGATCTATTTCTCCGGCTTCATGGTGATGAACCTGGCGCTGATGCGGGCGCAAGGGGCGATCCCGCGCTACTTCCGCACCATCGAGACCTTCAAGGACCGGCTGAAGTTCTTCGATCTGGACCTGCTGAACATCGCCACACCGCGCATCCAGCGCCTTCCGTTCGATTATGTCGTGCTGGAAGACATCTACGAAACCGAGGACGTGACCCAATCGCGCGATTACGATTATCTGCAATCGGTCTATTCCGTGGCCGAGCTTGAGGCCGCGCGCGCCCATCCCGTTATCGTCCATTTCGCGGGGCGGCGGGGAAAGCCGTGGCAACGCCAGATGCAGCCGAAGTATTTCGCGGAAACGGCGGCCCGGTTGCCTGCCCGGCTGCGGCGTGGCACCTTCCGCGACTTCCGCAAGAAGTGGCTGGGCAAGAAGGGGCGGCGCGTCTTTGCCTCGCGCAGCCCGATGGTCCGGGGCTAGGCCATGGCACCGACGCCAGAACCCGGGATCGGGCCGAGCGTGCAGGGCATTGCACCGCTGCTGACGGACGTGCCCGCCTATCTGATAAACCTCGAGGGCTCGGATGACCGGCTGACTGCCGCACGGGCGCATCTGGGCGCCGTCGGGTTGACCTTCCAGCGCGTCCCCGCCTTCGACGGGCGCAAGCTGCGCCTGTCCGAGTTTCCCGACTACGATGCCGCTGCGGCCTATGCCTACATGGGCCGCCCGCTGCGCGGCGGGGAAATCGGCTGCTATCTCAGCCATCTGGATTGCGCGCGCCGGTTTCTCGCCACAGGGCGGCCCATCGGGCTGGTGATGGAAGACGACATCCGGCTGATGCCCGCCGCGGCGAAGGTGCTGCCGCAGATCGTGGCCTGGCTGGGCACCCAACCCGACGACTGGGACATGGTCAACCTTGGTCCCGCCAAGCACAAGATGTTCACGCCGGTGCAGGACTTCGATGCCGACGGGCAGAGTGTCGCCATGACCCGGGCGCATTACTTTCCGATGTCGGCGACCGCGATCCTGTGGTCGCGGCGCGGGGCGCAGTCTTTCGTGTCCGGGCACCGCCGGATCTTTGCGCCCCTCGACAACTACTACCGCCACTGGATGACCAGGACCGACCGCGGCCTTGCCGTCTGGCCCCCCATCGTCGGTGTCACGGGCGTGCTGAGCGACATCGCGCCGCTGACCGCGGGCAACCGCTCCAGCGAGGGGCGGCACCCGCTTTACGGGCTCATCAAGCAGCGGCGGCTTCTGACCTACAAGGCGCTGGCCTGGCTGCACCGCGCCGCCTATCGCCGCCGCCGCTGACGCCCCGGGGGGCCCGCGCCCCCCGGGTCTTCAGGCGCTTACTTGCCCGCCTTCGCGAACCGCAGATAGGGCAGTTTGACGTCGATGGCGCCGAACTTCGCCCGGGCCTGCTCGTCGTTCAGGCTCAGCGCCACGATCACATCCTGGCCCGGCACCCAGTTGGCGGGAGTGGCGACCGGCACGCCGTCGGTGGCGCGCACGGCGTCAAGCGCGCGCAGCACCTCGGCAAAGTTGCGGCCCACGCTCATCGGGTAGGTCATCGTCAGCCGCACCTTCTTGTCGGGCCCGATGATGAAGACGGTGCGCACGGTCGCCGAATGGGCCGGGGTGCGGCCGTCGGGCAGGTAGGCGTCGGCGGGCAGCATGTCATAAAGCTTGGCCACCGTCAGCGAGGTGTCGTCGATGATGGGGAAGTTGGCGGGGGCGCCCGCGAAGGCCTCGATGTCGCGCTTCCACTTCATGTGGTCATCCACGCTGTCGACCGAGATGCCCATGACCTTGGTGTTGCGGGCCTCGAATTCCCCGGCAAGCTGGGCGACGGCGCCGAATTCGGTCGTGCAGACCGGCGTGAAATCCTTGGGGTGGCTGAACAGGATCGCGTAGCCGTCGCCGATCCAGTCATGCAGGGTGATGGCCCCGTTGGTCGAATTGGCGGTGAAGTTCGGAGCGATGTCGTTGATGCGGAGTCCCATGAGATTCCCTCGGCTGGCGGTTGCTGCTATGCGGCAGAGATAGTGCCTCGTCCGGCCGAATGCGACCCCCGATGTCGGGCTGGCGCCTTGCCGCCACCGGGCGGGGGTGACATGGTGCGCCCAACCGATGGAGGGCAGAATGATCAAGAAGCACGACTTCTTCATTGACGGGCGCTGGGTGGCGCCGCTTCAGCCGCATGATTTCCCGGTGATCGACCCCTCGACCGAGGATGTCTGCGCCTCGATCTCGCTGGGCTCCGCCGCCGACGCCGACCGCGCGGTCGCGGCCGCCAAGGCCGCCTTCGCGGGCTGGTCGGTGACGCCCCCGGCCGAACGGCTGGCGCTGGCCGAGCGGATCCTGGCAATCTACGAACGTCGCGCGGAAGAAATGAGCCAGGCCATCAGCCTGGAAATGGGCGCGCCGATCGACATGGCGCGCCGGTCGCAGACGCCCTCGGGCACCTGGCACATCACGAATTTCATTACCGCCTTCAAGCAGATGGAATTCATCCGCCCGCTTGGCCCACACGCCCCGAACGACCGCATCGCGCTGGAGCCCATCGGCGTCGTCGGCCTGATCACGCCGTGGAACTGGCCGATGAACCAGGTCTCGCTCAAGGTGATCCCGGCGATCCTGGCGGGCTGCACCATGGTGCTGAAGCCGTCGGAAATCTCGCCCCTGTCCTCGCTTCTCTTCGCCGAGATCATGGAAGAGGCAGGCACCCCCGCAGGCGTGTTCAACCTGGTGAACGGCGATGGCATCGGCGTGGGCAACCGCCTGTCGACCCACCCGGATGTCGACATGATCTCGTTCACCGGCTCGACGCGGGCGGGCATCGCGATCACCAAGGCCGCGGCCGACACGCTGAAGCGGGTCTGTCTGGAACTGGGCGGCAAGGGCGCGAACCTGGTCTTTGCCGATGCCGATGCCGCGGCGGTGGAACGGGGGGTGAAGCATTGCTTCAACAACTCGGGCCAAAGCTGCAACGCGCCGACCCGGATGCTGGTGGAACGGTCGATCTATGATCAGGCGGTCGAGATCGCCCGGCAGGTGGCAGAGGCGACGAAGGTCGGATCGGCGCATGAGGCGGGCGGGCACATCGGGCCGGTCGTCAGCCAGATGCAGTATGACAAGATCCAGAGCCTGATCGAAAAGGGCATCGCCGAAGGCGCCCGGCTGGTGGCCGGCGGCCCGGGGCGGCCCGAGCACCTGAACCGCGGCTATTTCGTGCGCCCCACCGTCTTTGCCGACGTGACGCCGGGCATGACCATCGAACGCGAAGAGATCTTCGGCCCGGTCCTGTCGATGATCCCCTTCGACACCGAGGAAGAGGCGGTGCGGATCGCCAATGACACGCCCTATGGCCTGACCAACTATGTGCAAAGCCAGGACGGCGCACGGCGCAATCGGCTGGCCCGCCGCCTGCGGTCGGGCATGGTCGAGATGAACGGCAAATCCCGCGCCGCGGGCTCGCCCTTTGGCGGGGTCAAGGCCTCGGGCCGCGCCCGCGAGGGCGGGCATTGGGGGATCGAGGAGTTCCTTGAGGTCAAGGCGATCTCGGGCTGGGCGGCCGAATAGGCTGCCCACCCCCTCGGGGGCTATGTCTCCAGTACCTCGACGCTCAGGATCGTTGGCAGGTGGCGCGCGATCTCGTGCCAGCGCGCACCATCGTCGAAGCTGGCAAAGACCGAGCCGGAGTTGGTGCCGAAGAAGACCGAGGCGACCCGGCCGCCGCCGACCGCCATCGCCTGCCGCAGCACGGTGAAATAGCAGCCCTCCTGCGGCAGCCCGTCGCGCATCGCCTGCCAGCTATCGCCGCCGTCGCGCGACCGCCAGACCGCCGCGGCAGCATCGGGCGGGAACCGGCCCGCCATGTCGCCGTTCAGCGGCAGCACCCAGACGGTCTGCGGGTCGGCCGGATGCACCGCGATCGGGAAGCCGAAATCCGACGGCAGGCCCGCGGTCACGCTGTGCCAGCTGCGACCGCCGTCGGGGCTGCGAAAGACGCCGTGGTGGTTCTGCTGATACATCAGATCGCCCGGCGCGCGGGCAATGTTGTGGACGCAATGGCCCACGTCATGCCCGCACTCTGCCCCCGGATGCGGCGGGTGTTCGGGCGTGTCGTTCGACAGCCGGTTGCGGCGTTCCCAGGTGTCGCCGCCGTCCTCGGTGGCGAAGATGCCCGCAGCCGAGATGCCGACCCAGAACTTCTGCGGGGCCACAGGGTCGGCCAGGATGGTATGCAGCACCAGCCCCGCGCCCCCCGGCTGCCAGTCAGGGCGCGAGGGATGCGCGGCCAGGCCCTCGACCGCCGCCCAGGTTTCCCCGCCGTCGTCGCTGGCATAAAGTGCGGCGGGTTTCGCCCCCGCCAGCAACCGCCCCCCGGCCCGCCCCAACGACCAGAGCGCATCGACGGCCCCGGTGAAGGGCGCGGGCGGATCGGGTTCGCGCTTCATGTAGGCGGCCACCTCGGGGTCGTTGGCCAGCCATTCATCAAGCTTGCCGTTGGCCAGCTTGGCCAGTTGCCAGCTTTCGCCGCCATCGGTGGACCGCCAGACCCCTGCCCCCGTCCACTCGCCCCCGCCCGCGGCCCAGAGTTGCCCGCTGGCCGGATCGCCGATCACATGGTTGATGGCCCAGCCGTCGCAGAACGGCCCGCGCGCGCGCCAGCGGTCGGCCCCGTCGCCACCGTCGAGCAGAAAGGCGCCCTTCGTCGTCCCCAGAAGCACCGTGGTGGTCATCGCGTCCTCCTCCGCGTCGCGCGGCAAGGCTAGCACGGACCCGGCGGAAAAACGACATTGCCGCGGGCACGCTGTCGCTGCCCGGCCATGCGCCGCCCGGGCGCGGCGCTAGCCTGCCGGGCAGGAGGACCGCCCATGACCGCCCATCCCCGCCTGATGTCGCCCCTGCAGCTGCGCGGGCAGACCCTGCGCAACCGGATCGTGTTCGGCGGCCACACCGCCAACATGGCCGATGACGGTCTGCCCGGCCCCCGCTTCGGCGGCTATCTGCTGGAACGCGCGCTGGGCGGGGCGGGCATGATCGTGGCCGAGCCGATGCCCGTCCACCCGACCGCGGTGCTGACGCGCGGCAACTTCCGCCCTGGCACGGATGAGGTGATCCCGCATTTCCGCGCGATCACCGAGCCGGTGAAAGCGGCGGGCGCGGTGATCCTGCAGCAGCTTTATTCCATCGGCCAGCATGCCGATGCCGATCTGTCCTTCCGTCCCGGCTGGGGGCCGTCGGGGATGCCCAGCTATCACGACAGCGACGGCAGCCACGCGATGACCGAAGCAGAGATCCAGGAACTGATCGCCAGCCACACGGCCGCCGCCCGCCGCGCCCAGGCGGCCGGCTTTCAGGGGGTGGAGGTCTGGGCCGCCTATCACTCGCTGCTCGACCAGTTCTGGACGCCGTGGAGCAACCGGCGCGACGACCGCTGGGGCGGCAGCCTGGAAAACCGCACCCGCCTGTCGCGCACGATCATCGAGGACATCCGCCGTGCCTGCGGCGAGGATTTCATCG
>DAIEJF010000317.1 GCA_027351005.1 Paracoccaceae bacterium
CGACGACGCAATCGCATTCCTCAAAACCGCCGACGCCGCAATCATCCTCGCCGAAGAACAAAAAACTCACATCAAACAAATCGATACCGCAGAACATACCGTCGCAAACATCACAAACGTCCTCGGTACCGTCATCACAAAGGCAAGGGGGTAAACGAAAAGGCCCGCCGGTGGGGCGGGCCTTTGCAGGATCGTCAGGGTGGACCGCCTCAGAGCTTCGAGGTGAGTTCCGGCACCGCGGTGAAGAGGTCGGCCACCAGCCCATAGTCGGCGACCTGGAAGATCGGCGCCTCTTCGTCCTTGTTGATGGCGACGATGACCTTCGAGTCCTTCATCCCCGCCAGGTGCTGGATCGCACCCGAGATGCCGCATGCGATGTAGAGGTTCGGCGCCACGACCTTGCCGGTCTGCCCCACCTGCCAGTCGTTCGGCGCGTAGCCGCTGTCAACCGCCGCACGGGACGCGCCCACGGCCGCGCCAAGCTTGTCGGCCAGCTTCTCGATGATGTCGAAGCTGTCCTTGGAGCCCACGCCGCGCCCGCCCGAAACCACGATCTTGGCCGAGGTTAGTTCCGGCCGGTCGGAGGCCGCGACCTTGTCCTCGATCCAGGCCGAGAGGGCCGCATCGCCCGGGCCCGCGATCTTCTCGACCGGCGCGGCGCCGCCGGTGCCGACTGCCGTGAAGGCTGCGGTGCGGACCGAGAAGACCTTCTTCGCGTCGCCGCTCTGCACCGTCTGGATCGCGTTGCCCGCGTAGATCGGGCGTTCGAAAGTGTCAGGCGAGACAACCGCCGTCACGTCCGAGATCACCATCGCATCGAGAAGCGCCGCCACGCGGGGCAGCACGTTCTTGTTGAACGCGGTCGCGGCGCCGCAGATATGGTCGTAGCCGCCCGCCAGCGAGACCACCAGCGCGGCGGTGGGTTCCGCCATGCCGTGGCAATAGGCGTGATCGTCGGCGAAGATCACCTTCGCCACGCCCGCCAGCGTCGCCGCCTCGGCCGCCGCGGCATCGCCGCCCTGGCCTGCCACCAGCACATGCACCTCGCCCAGGGCCGCCACCGCGGCCAGCGTCTTTGCCACCTGGTCGGTCGCCAGCGCGCCGTCGTTCACATCCGCAATCAGCAGAACGGCCATCAGATCACCCCCGCTTCGTCTTTCAGCTTCGCGATCAGCTCGTCGACCGAGCCGACCTTCACCCCGGCCTTGCGGCCTGCGGGTTCCACCGTCTTGAGCACCTTGAGCCGCGGGGCGACATCCACGCCGTAATCGGCGGGGGTCTTTTCCTCGAGCGGCTTCTTCTTCGCCTTCATGATGTTCGGCAGCGAGGCATAGCGCGGCTCGTTCAGGCGCAGGTCCACCGTCACGATGGCGGGCATCTTCACCTTGATCGTCTGCAGACCGCCGTCCACCTCGCGGGTGACCAGCGCGTGATCCCCCTCGGTCGTCAGTTCGCTGGCGAAGGTGCCCTGGCTCCAGCCCAGCAGGGCGGCCAGCATCTGCCCGGTCGCGTTCATGTCGTTGTCGATCGCCTGCTTGCCCGCCAGCACCAGCCCAGGCTGTTCGGCCTCGACCACCTTCGCCAGAAGCTTCGCCACGGCCAGGGGCTCGATGTCGGTCTGCACATCCGCCGTGGCCTCGATCAGGATCGCGCGGTCCGCGCCCATGGCCAGCGCGGTCCGCAGGGTTTCCTGGGCCTGCTTCACGCCGACCGACACCACCACGATCTCGCTTGCCTGCCCGGCCTCCTTGAGACGGATCGCCTGTTCGACCGCGATTTCGTCGAACGGGTTCATCGACATCTTCACGTTCGCAAGATCGACGCCCGAGCCGTCCGCCTTCACCCGAACCTTCACGTTGTAGTCGATCACCCGCTTGACGGGCACCAGAACCTTCATCGCTTCCGCTCTCCTCTACTTCGCAGCACCCCGGGCCGCAGGGCAATCCAGACAGGTCATGCCGTCTGTTAGCCGCTTGCGCCCCCCCGCGACAGAGGAAATCCGACCGATTGCGGCACTGCGACGTCGCGTTCCACCCTAGCGCGTCAGGCCAGGCACCCAGAGGACATCGGCGCGGCCGTCATCGTTGGCGATCCGCCCGGCGACAAAGAACCAGTCGCTCAGCCGGTTGAGGTACTTCACCGCCTCGGGGTTCACGGATTCCATCGTGGCCAGTTCCACCGTCAGCCGCTCGGCTCGCCGACAGACGGTGCGGCACAGGTGAAGATGCGCGGCCAGCGGCGATCCGCCCGGCAGGATGAAGCTGCGCAGCGGCTGCAGCCGGGTGTTCATGGCATCGATCTCTGCTTCCAGCCGGGCCACCTGCGAGGCGAGCATCCGCAGCGGCGTGTAGCCCGCCTCGCCGTCGCGTTCCATGTCGGGGCGGCAGAGATCGGCGCCCAGATCAAACAGGTCGTTCTGGATCCGGGCAAGGGCCGCGTCCATCTCGCCCGCGGCATGCAGCCGGGCCAGACCCACGGTCGCGTTGGTCTCGTCGGCGGTGCCGTAGGCGGTGACCCGCACCGAATGCTTGGCGACCCGCGAGCCGTTCCCCAGCGCGGTTTCCCCGGCGTCGCCGGTCTTGGTGTAGATGCGGTTCAGAACGACCATCAGTGCCCCCCAGCGTGCCGGAGCGTGACATAGATCAGGATCAGCACGACCGCCACCGCCTGCGCCGCGATCCGGTAACGCATCAGCCGGTTGGAGTTGCGGGCGTGGAACTTGCCGCCCACGCCGAAGCTGCCGATGCCGATCATCAGGATGACCAGCACCAGCAGGACGGCGACGACGACGATCAGGAAAAGCGGGTCATGCAGCATGGGATACTCCGGTCGTTGACACATCTAGCCCGGCCCGGGCGAAAAGCGAACCGGAAAGCGATGCGGCAGACCGTCGTGCCGACCTCAGCCGCGCGCGATCAGCCAGTCCAGCGCCGCGGTCGGCAGCACCCGCCTGAGCGCGCTCATCAGGTAGGTCGGGGTGGTCACATAATAGCGCGCCCGCGGCCTGCGGTCTTCCAGCGCCCGCACCAGCTTGGCGGTGACGGCCGACGGGGGAAGCTGGAACGGGTCCGGCCCGCGGCTTTCGTACAGCCTCTGGCGCAGCGAGGCGCGATACTGTTCGGCGCGGGGCGAGGCTTCCCAATCGACCCAGGCCTCGAAATGCGGGATGGAGTTCACCCTGATCTTCGTGCCGATCGGCCCGGGTTCCAGCAGGATGAACCTCAACGGCGTGTCGCGCATCTCGATCCTGAGAACGTCGGTCAGCCCCTCGAGCGCGAACTTTGTGGCCACATAGGCCCCGCGCCAGCGCGCGCCCACCAGCCCCAGCACCGAGGAACAGGTGACCACCCGGCCGTGGCCCTGCGCACGCATCACCGGAATGACCCGACGGGTCAGGTCATGCGTGCCAAAGACATTGGTCTCGAAAATCTCGGCCAGCGCGCCGCGCGGCAGATCCTCGACCGCGCCGGGGCAGGCAAAGGCGCCGTTGTTGTAAAGCGCGTCCAGCCTGCCGCCGGTCAGGCTCAGGGCGCGATCGACCGCCGCGCCGATGCTGTCGGACGAGGCGAGGTCGAGCGGAAAGCTTTCCAGCCCCTCGGCGGTCAGCCGGTCGCAATCCTCGGGGCGGCGGCAGGTGGCAAAGACCCGCCAGCCGCGCGCCTTCAGGCCATGCGCCGCGTCATGGCCGATGCCCGAAGAACAGCCGGTGATCAGGATCGAACGCTCTGCCATCGTGCCTCCCGGCCATGTCGCACGCCGGGCGCGCGGGCCCGCCTGCGGATCGGTAGCCCGCGCCTGCCCCCGCCGCAAGCCACCCAGGCCGGGCGGTGGGGGCCGCGCGCCGCCCGCTTTGCCTCTGGACCGAGGCCCGCGCGCACCTTACACGACAGTCATGACCGAGATACCCGACGAGCCCAAGGGCGCCGCCCAGACGCTGGCCGAACCGCTGTCGCGCGCGATCGGC
>DAIEJF010000106.1 GCA_027351005.1 Paracoccaceae bacterium
CGCGCCCCTATTCCAACGACTGGAACCGCTGACCCCGGGCGCAGCCGCGCCCGACTGACACCTGCGAGCAGAAGACCAGAGGACGACAGAGATGACCATTCGCAGAAACACCCTTGCCGCAACGGCGGTTGCCGCGATGCTGGCGGCCAGCCTTTCGGCCCCCGCGGCCCAAGCCGAGAACGGACGGATCGGCAGCTTCATCGCCGGTGCCGTCATCGGCGGCGCCCTTGTGAACGGGATCAACCACGCCCCGCCGCCGCCGCCGCGCGTGCAGTATTACCCGCAGCCCGCCTACCCGCAGCAGCAATACTATTACGCGCCCACCACCGTGGTTCGCACCATCCCGGCGCGCTGCGAACTGTCAGTGGACCGCGGCCGCGGTTTCGAACGGGCCTATTACCGCGGCTGTCTGGAACATGCGGGCTTCTACAGCCTGCCGGACCGCTGCGATTTCACCGTCTACACCGAGCGGGGGCCGCGCACCGCGATCCCGGAATGGTGCATGTCGCGCGCGGGCTATCGCTTCGACGACTGATGCGGGGTTGCGGGCGGGCGGCGGATCGGGTGATCTGCCGCCATGACCGCGCCCGACTTTTCCTTTGAAACTGCCGCCTTCGCGCAGGGCTTTGCCCGCGTCGCAGGGGTGGACGAGGTGGGCCGCGGGCCGCTGGCGGGCCCCGTCACCGCCGCCGCCGTCATCCTGGACCCGGCGCGCATCCCGGCGGGGCTGAACGATTCAAAGGCACTGACCGCGGCGCGCCGGGCCGCACTGGATGCGGAGATCCGGGCCGTGGCCAGCGTGTCGCTGGCCCATGCCAGCGTGGAAGAGATTGACCGGCTGAACATCCTGCGCGCCGCGCATCTGGCGATGGAACGCGCGGTGGCGGGGCTGGCGGTTCCGGCGGACTATGTGCTGGTCGATGGCAACATGATCCCGCGCGGCCTTGCGCTGCCCGCGCAGGCGGTGGTGAAGGGCGACGCGCGGGTGCTGTCGATCGCGGCGGCCTCGATCGTGGCGAAGGTGGCGCGCGATGCGATCATGGTGGATCTGGCGCAACAGTACCCCGGCTACGGGTGGGAACGGAATGCGGGCTACCCCTCACCGGCCCATCTCGCTGCGCTTCAAAATCTGGGGATAACCCCACACCATAGGCGTTCGTTCAAGCCCGTGCACAACATGTTGTAGCAAGGGGGCATGTTAACCCCTTGATTCAAAAAAGAATTTGACGCCGAATCAGTAAACCCGCATCTTCTGCCCAACACAAACGGCGCAAAACCGCGCGGCACGAGGCAGACATGGCGATCAAGACGAAACCCGCGGAGGCTGTGCTTCCGCTCAACCAGATTGTGGCCGGCGATTGCATCGAGGTGATGCGCAGCCTTCCCGCAGCCTCGGTTGACCTGATCTTTGCCGACCCGCCCTACAACCTGCAACTGCGGGGCGATCTGCACCGGCCGGACAATTCCAAGGTCGATGCGGTGGACGATCACTGGGACCAGTTTTCCAGCTTCGCCAGCTACGATGCCTTCACCCGCGACTGGCTGTCCGCGGCCAAGCGCCTGCTGAAGCCGAATGGCGCGATCTGGGTGATCGGCAGCTACCACAACGTGTTCCGTCTGGGCGCCGAGTTGCAGAACCAGGGGTTCTGGATCCTGAATGACGTGGTCTGGCGCAAGTCGAACCCGATGCCGAACTTCCGCGGCAAGCGGTTCACCAATGCCCATGAGACGCTGATCTGGGCGTCGCGCGACGAGGCGAGCAAGTACACCTTCAACTACGAGGCGCTGAAGGCGCTGAACGAGGGCGTGCAGATGCGGTCGGATTGGGTGATCCCGCTTTGCACCGGGTCCGAACGGCTGAAGGACGAACACGGCGACAAGGCACATCCGACGCAGAAGCCCGAGGCGCTGCTGCATCGGGTGATCCTGGGCACGACGAACCCGGGCGATGTGGTGCTGGACCCGTTCTTCGGCACCGGTACCACGGGCGCCGTGGCCAAGATGCTGGGCCGCAACTTCATCGGGATCGAACGCGAGGAAAGCTACCGCCGCGCGGCCGAGGCCCGGCTTGCGCGCATCCGCCCGCTTGACCAGAGCGCGCTGGAGGTGACCGGCTCGAAGCGGGCGGAACCGCGCGTGCCCTTCGGGCAGGTGGTGGAACGCGGAATGCTGCGCCCGGGCGAAGTGCTGATCTCGCCCCGCGGGCGCACGGCGACGGTGCGGGCGGATGGCACGCTGAAGGGCCCCTCGGCCGAGATGACGGGCTCGATCCACCAGGTCGGCGCCGCCTACGAGGGCGCGCCGTCGTGCAACGGCTGGACCTACTGGCACTTCAAGCGCGAGGGGCAACTGATCCCGATCGACTTCCTGCGCCAGCAGATCCGCGCCGAGATGGAAGCCGATCAGGGCCGCCCGCACTGAGCGGGCCCGCCACCGGCGCCGGGCCTAGAGCACCGGCGCGACCAGCCGCGCCAGCGGGGCCAGGGCCTGGATGGGCCATGGCCTGCGCGACAGCCCGACGGTGGCGCGCCCGGCCAGCGCGAAATCGGTTGTCAGCATGCGCGCGACATCGGCGGCAAAGGCAGGATCTGCCACCAGCAGCGTCGCCTCGAAGTTCAGGCGGCACGAGCGGTTGTCGAGGTTGACCGAACCGACCGAGGCGATCGCCGTATCGATCAGCAGCACCTTCTGGTGCATGAACCCTTCGGCATAGCGCCAGACCTCGACCCCGGCGGCGCGAACTTCGTCGACATAGGCGAAGGCGGCCAGCCAGGGCAGCCAGTGATCGCGCCGGTCGGGGATCAGCACCCGCACCTCGACCCCGCGCAGCACGGCGGCCTTCAGCGCCGAGAGGATGTCGACATCCGGCACGAAATAGGCGCTGGCGATCCAGATCCGCTCGCGCGCCGAATTGATGGCATGCACGAAATAGAGGCTGGCGGTTTCCAGCGCGTCGGCGGGGCCGCTGGCCAGCACCAGCGCATCCGAAGTGCCCGCCGAGGCCGTCGGCGTCCAGTCAAGCGCCAGCTTCTGCCCGGATGACCACAGCCAGTCTTCGGCCACCACGAACTGAAGTTGCGCCACCGCGGGCCCCTCGACCCGCACGAATGTATCGCGCCAGGGCGTCAGCACCGGATCGCGGCCCACATAGGCGTCGCCCAGGTTCAGCCCGCCGGTGAAGGCCAGATCGCCGTCCACCACCACGATCTTGCGGTGGTTGCGGAAATTGACCTGAAGCCGCCCGCGCGACCGGCGGATGGCGTGGAAGTCGCGCACCTCGACCCCGGCGGCACGCATCTGGGCCAGCGCCCGGCGGGGCAGATGGCTGCCGATCGCGTCATAGAGCAGATGGACACGCACCCCCGCCCGCGCCCGCGCCATCAGCCGCGCTGCGAAGGCGCGGCCCAGCGCGTCATCCTCGACCGTGTAGAACTGGACCAGTACATAGCTTTGCGCGCGGTCGATGGCGGCGAACAGCTCGGCGAAGGCGGCCTCGCCGTCGATCAGCAGGCGGACCGCGTTGCCAGAGGCAAAAGGCATCCCGGCCAATTCGGCGAAGGCCCGCTGGCGCCCGGCATCCTCGCCCGGCGGCAGCGGCGCAGGCGCGTGCTGGCCCGCCAGCGTGCGCAGCGCGGCCATTTCCTCGCGCAGCTCGCGCCGCGACCGGATGTAGCCCGGGTAGCGGTGGTGGCCGAAGATCGCGAAGGCGGGCACCGCGAAATGCGGCGCGGCAAAGAGGAACACGACCCAGGCGGCGGCCCCCTGCGCGGTGCGCCCGCGGGTGATCGCCGCGCGCACGCAGAACAGCGCGGCGATCTCGAACCCGAGGTAGACAAGTGCCCAGAACTCGCTGCCCATCGGCATCTAGACGGCTCCGCGCGGCAGCGGATGGTCGCCGCGGTTGTAGGGCGCCCAGTCGGTCACCTCGGGGTAATTCTGCCGCCGCCAGGCCCGCACGCGGGGGTTCATCATCCGCCGCCACAGCGGCGGGATCATCGCGGCCACGGTCATCACTGGATAGCCATGCGGAAGCTGGGGCGCGGCGTCGGGGGCGTGGTTCTGCAACAGGGGAAAGCGGCGTTCGGGTTTGTAGTGGTGGTCGGAATGGCGTTGCAGGTTGATCAGCAACCAGTTCGAGGCCCGGTGCGCCGCATTCCAGGAATGCCGCGGCAGGACGTGTTCGTACTTTCCCGCGCCCAGATGGCGCCGGGTCAGGCCGTAATGCTCGACATAATTCACCAGTTCCAGTTGCCACACGGCCACGAAGGCCTGCCACAGGAACAGCGCCAGCCCCAGCCCGCCGCCGATGGTCCAGGCCCCCAGCAGCGCCAGCGCCTGAAGCATCCAGTAGCGCCAGAACGGGTTCGTTCGGTGCCACCACGGCAGCCCCCGGCGGGCCAGCATCGCGCGTTCGGCGCGGAAGGCCGAGGCGTAGCACTGCCACAGCACCCGCGGAAAGAAGCGGTGGAACCCCTCGTTGTAGCGCGCCGTCACCGCGTCGCGCGGGGTGCCGACCCAGGGGTGATGCACCCGCAGGTGTTCCGACCGGAAGTGGCCATAGAGCACCATCGCCAGCAACAGGTCGCCCAGCCAGCGTTCGCCCGCGGCTTTCTGGTGCATCAACTCGTGGCTGTAGGTGATGCCGATGGTGCCGGAAATCACCCCCATGCCGAAGAAGAGCACCACCAGTTCCGCCGCCGTATAGCCTCCACGGTGCGCCACGACCCAGATCGCGCCATAGATCACCACGGCCTGAACGGGAAACCAGATCAGGGTCACCAGCCTGTACCAGATGAGCCCCGCCTCGGGGGTCTCGGGGTCCGCGTTCCGGGGGTCAAGCCCGCTCAGCGCGTCCATGAGGCTGAAGAGCCCCCAGGAATAGACCGGCAGCAGGATCACGGCCCAGCCCCCGTGCCACAGCCCGAAGCCTGCCAGCGGGACCACACCCAGCGACAGCCAGAACGGCAGGGCATTCTTCAGCCGCGCGACCTCTGCTGGGGGGATCATCCTTGCCTCCACGCCTTGGCGGCAGTGAACACCGTTTTCCGGGCAAGCTCAATCGCGCGCCAGCACCGCATCGGCCAGGGCGAAGGCCTTGCGCATGACGGTGGGCAGGTCGTCGGGGTGAAAGGCAGCGCCCGTCAGGAAGCTGCCGCGCGCAGGGGTGGCGGCCTGGCCCACGCGCGCGACATGCAGCGTCAGGCGCAGGTCGAAATGGGTGAAGGTGTGGCGCACCTCGCCCGCCTCCTGCCAGTCGGCGGCCAGCGGCGGGGCGGGGTCGGGCGCCTCGTTCCAGTCGGTGCAGGGCCAGCCCAGCATCCCGCCCAGAAGCCCCCTGTCCGGCCGCCGCTCCAGCAGCCAGGCGCCATCCTCGCGCCGGGCCAGATAGGCGATGCCGCGGCGCAGCGGCTTTGGCGCCTTCGCGGCCTTGCGCGGCAGTTCGACCTGCACCCCGGCGGCGCGGGCCTCACACAGATCAAGCACCGGGCAGATCGCGCAGGCGGGATTGCGCGGGCTGCAGACGGTGGCGCCGAGGTCCATCATCGCCTGCGCAAAATCGCCCGGCCGCGCCGTGGGGGTCAGGGTCTCGGCCAGGGCGACCAGTTGCGGCTTGGCCCCCGGCAGCGGCT
>DAIEJF010000050.1 GCA_027351005.1 Paracoccaceae bacterium
GGGCTTGTGCCCGCCGACACGCCGAGCCGCCGGGGCGGCCGCGCGGCGCGGGTTTCGACCTGACCGCGCCTCAGCGCCGCGGCAGGGCGGCCGCGGCCCGGGCCAGCGCCACGATCCCTTCCCAGTCGCCGCGG
Organism: Paracoccaceae bacterium; assembly: GCA_027351005.1. Lineage (GTDB taxonomy): Bacteria > Pseudomonadota > Alphaproteobacteria > Rhodobacterales > Rhodobacteraceae > Solirhodobacter. The sequence goes on from DAIEJF010000050.1 coordinate 135, forward strand.
ACCATCAGATCCTTCGGCGCGACCCAGCTTCCGCCGACGCAGAGCACGTTCGACAGGCCAAGGTAATCGCCCACGTTCTTCGGGCTGACCCCGCCGGTCGGGCAGAAGCTGACCTGCGGGATCGGCGCGCCGATCGCCTTCAGCGCGGGCGCGCCCCCGTTCGCCTCGGCCGGGAAGAACTTCTGCACCCGGTAGCCGCGTTCCAGCAGTGCCATCACCTCGGACGCGGTGGCCGCGCCGGGCAGCAGCGGCAGATCTGCCGCCTCGCAGGCCGAAAGGATCCGGTCGGTCGCCCCCGGCGAGACGCCGAAGCGCGCGCCCGCCGCCACCGCCGCGGTCACGTCGGCCGGCGTCAGCAGCGTGCCCGCCCCCACGACGCCACCCGGCACCCGCGTCATCGCGCGGATGGCATCCAGCGCCACCGGGGTGCGCAGCGTCACCTCGAGCACCGGCAGCCCGCCCGCCACCAGCGCGCGCGCCAGCGGTTCGGCATGGGCCAGCTCGTCGATCACGAGCACGGGGATCACGGGGGCCAGGCGGCACAGCGCCTCGGCCTGCTGGGATGCGTCTTGCGGGGTCATGGGGCCTCCTTCGGGCGGGATCGCGGGGGGATGCGTGCGCCTCCGGCGGGGATATTTGGGCCAGAAAGAACGGGAGGGGAAGGGGGCGCCACGTCTCGGGCCGTGCGCACGGGGGAGACGGGGCGCTTTCTCTCTGGGCGGTCATCGGCGTCCCCGCCTGTACCGCGCCACCTGTCTTCCCGATCTTCGTTTCTTTCTGGTTAAAATATCCCCGCCGAAGGCATTGATGGTTCTTGCCGCCGCGGCAGGGCGGGCGGGTCAGAGGATGGTCGCCGCACCGCTGGTGGCGGGGCCCACGGTGCGGCGGAAGACCTCGAACAGCTCGCGCCCGGTTCCCTGGGCGTTGGCGCTCAGATCGGCGCTGACCGGCGTGCGGCTGTCGAAGTCGGGGGCCAGCACGCTCAGCGTTCCCGCATCGGCATCAAGCCGGATCACGTCGCCGTCGCGCACCCGGGCAAGCGGGCCGCCGTCGACCGCCTCGGGGCAGACGTGGATCGCGGCGGGCACCTTGCCCGAGGCGCCCGACATCCGCCCGTCGGTGACCAGCGCCACCCGCAGCCCGCGGTCCTGCAGCACGGCGAGCGTGGGGGTGAGCGAGTGCAGTTCCGGCATCCCGTTGGCGCGCGGGCCCTGGAAGCGGACGACGACGACGGTATCGGACGTGAATTCTCCGGCCCGGAAGGCGCGCTTCACGTCCTCCTGGTCATGAAAGACGCGGGCCGGGGCCTCGATCACATGCCGGTCGGGCGCCACGGCCGAGACCTTGATGACCCCGCGCCCGAGGTTGCCTGCAAGCTGCTTCAGCCCGCCTTCGGGCTGGAAGGGCGAGGCCGCGGGGCGCAGGATACGGTCGTTCAGCGTCGTGGCCGGGCCTTCGGCCCAAGCCAGCGTGCCGTCGACGAGCTTCGGTTCGCGGGTGTAGCGCGCGAGCCCGTCGCCTGCGACCGTCTTGGTGTCGGGGTGCAGCAGGCCCGCGTCGAGCAGTTCGCCGATCATGTAGGCAAGCCCACCCGCGGCGTGGAAGTGGTTCACATCGGCCAGGCCGTTGGGATAGACCTTGGCCATCAGGGGGGTCGCGGCCGAGATGTCGGCGAAATCCTCGAGATCGAGGATCACGCCCGCGGCGCGCGCCATGGCGGGCAGGTGGATCACGAGGTTCGTGGACCCGCCCGTGGCCATCAGCCCGACGAGCCCGTTGACGAAGGTGCGTTCGTCCAGGATGTCGGCCGCGGGCGTGTAGGCATTGCCGAGCGCCGTGATCTGTGCCGCGCGTTCGGCGCCCGCGATCGTCAGCGCCTCGCGCAGCGGTGTGCCCGGGTTCACGAAGCTTGCGCCGGGCAGGTGCAGGCCCATCACCTCCATCAGCATCTGGTTGGTGTTGGCGGTGCCGTAGAAGGTGCAGGTTCCGGGGCCGTGGTAGCTCGCCATCTCGGCCGCCATCAGCTCGGCCCGGCCGATCTCGCCGGTGGCGAATTTCTGGCGCACCTTCGACTTCTCGTCATTGGGCAGGCCCGAGGTCATCGGTCCCGCGGGCAGGAACACCGCGGGCAGGTGGCCGAAGGTGGCCGCGGCCATCACGAGGCCGGGCACGATCTTGTCGCAGACGCCGAGGAACAGCGCCGCATCGAAGGTGTTGTGGCTGAGCGCCACGCCCGCCGCCAGCGCGATCACATCGCGCAAGAAGAGCGACAGTTCCATCCCCGCCTGGCCCTGAGTGACCCCGTCGCACATCGCGGGCACGCCGCCTGCCACCTGGGCGGTGGCGCCGACCCGGCGCACGGCGGCGCGGATCAGGGCGGGGTAGCTTTCGTAGGGCTGATGGGCCGAGAGCATGTCGTTGTAGGCGGTGACGATCCCGATGTTCGGGGCCCGCCCTTCGGCCAGCGCGTCCTTGTCGGTGCCCATCGCGGCATAGGCATGGGCCTGGTTGCCGCAGGCGAGGTGTGCGCGGGCGGTGCCGCCGTCGCGGGCGCGGGCCATCTGATCCAGATAGCGGCGGCGGCTTTCGCCGGAACGGGCGCGGATGCGGTCGGTGACGCGGGCGATGGTGCTGTTGAGGGGCATGGGGCTTCCTTCGGCGCGGAGTCGGGGCGCGAGCGGCGGGCGCGGCGGCGAGATGCGGGTAGCATACACCGTTAGCGCTAACAATGCAAATCGCGCAGGCCCGATGGGCAGAGTCTGGCCCAGCGGGCGGTTTTCCGTCCTTGGCGGTGACGGCCAACGGGACGGGGCTGCTGTGCTGCGGATGGCGGATCGGACTTTTCCGCCGCCGCCGGAGCGGCTAGGGAAGGGGCATGACCGAGACATCGAACCTTTCGCCGCGCCCCGTCGTGCGGCTGTCGCCCAGGGCCGAAGCGCGCGCGATCCGCTTTGGCTTTCCCTGGGTCTATGCAGACGAGCTGGTGCTTGACCGGCGCACCAAGGCGCTGGCCCCCGGCACGCTGGCCGTGCTGGAGGATGCCGATCGCAAGCCGATGGGGCTGGTGACGGTGAACCCGGCCTCGAAGATCGTGGCCCGGATGATCGACCGCGATCCCGCGGCCGTGGTGGATGAGGGCTGGTTTGCCGCCCGTCTGACCACGGCGCTTGGCTTGCGCGCGCGGCTCTTCGATGCGCCCTTCTACCGGCTGGTGCATGCCGAGGCCGACGGGCTGCCAGGCGTGGTGATCGACCGGTTCGGGGATGTGGCCGTGGTGCAGCCGAACGCCGCCTGGGCCGAGGCGCTGATGTCGCCGCTGGCCGCGGCGCTGGCGGCGGTGACGGGCGTCACGACCATCGTCAAGAACGGGACCGGGCGGGCCCGGAGCCTGGAGGGGCTGGCCGAAGAGACGGTGGTGCTGCGGGGTGCGGTGTCGGGGCCGGTGCCGGTGCAGATGAACGGCGCGACCTACCTGGCCGATGTGCTGGGCGGGCAGAAGACGGGGCTCTTCTTCGACCAGCGGCCGAACCATGCCTTTGCCCAACGGCTGGCCCGGGGCGCGCGGGTCCTGGATGTCTTCAGCCATGTGGGCGGCTTTTCGCTGGCCTGTCTGGCCGGGGGGGCGGATCACGCGCTGGCGGTCGACAGTTCGGCGCCCGCGCTTGGGCTGGCGACCGACGGCGCGGCGCGGATGGGGTTGGGGGCGCGCTTCGCCACCCGGCAGGGCGATGCCTTCGCGGTGATGGAGGCGCTGGCGTCCGAGGGGGCGCAGTTCGACGTGGTGGTCTGCGATCCGCCCGCCTTCGCGCCCAGCAAGCAGGCGCTCGAGGCGGGACTGCGCGCCTACGAGCGGGTCGCGCGTCTGGCCGCGCCGCTGGTGGCGCCCGGCGGCTATCTGGGCCTCTGCTCGTGCTCGCACGCGGCGAATCTTGGCGCGTTCCGCACCGCCTCGACCCGGGGGATCGGGCGGGGCGGGCGCCGGGGGCAGATCCTGCACACGGGCTTTGCCGGGCCTGATCACCCGATGCTGCCGCAACTGGCCGAAACCGCCTATCTGAAGGCGCTGTTCTACCGGCTTGACGGGTGAAGGCGGTTCTCGACGCCTGCGTTCTCTATCCCACGGTGCTGCGCGAGGTTCTGCTGGGCGCGGCGCGGGCGGGGCTGTATCAGCCGCTGTGGTCGGCGCGCATCCTCGAGGAATGGGCCCGCGCGGCGCGCAAGCTTGGCCCCGCGCAAGAGGCGCTGGCCCGCGGAGAGATCGCGTTGGCGCGTGCGGGCTTCCCGCGCGCCGAGGTGGCCGCGCAGCCCGCGCTGGAGGCCCGGCTGTGGCTGCCGGACCCGGCCGACGTGCATGTGCTGGCGGTCGCGGTGGCGGCCGGGGCGGATGCGATCGTGACCTTCAACGCACAGGACTTTCCCCGCGGCGAGATGGCGGCGCAGGGGCTCGACCGGCTTGACCCGGACGGGTTCCTGCTGGCGCTCGAGCGGGGCACGGTGGCCGCGGTGGCTGAGACGGTGCGGGCTGAGGCGGAACGGCTGTCGGGCCAGCCGCAGGACATCCGGGCGCTGATGAAACGTGCGGGGCTGCCGCGGCTGGGCAAGGCGCTGGCAGGGGCGTAGCGCACCGACGCTTGGGCGCGTGACGCCAGGCTTCGCTGTTGGCGGGGGAGACGTGGCGGGGGGGCTTCGGGGGGCACCCGCGGGAGGGGCCGCGGCATGAAGCGGTCCGTTGCCGGTGCAGTGCCCATCCGCGGTCGGCCGCTGGTCCCCTGTGGTGAGAGACAGGGTGGGCGGGCGCCACGCCCCCCCCCCGGGCCAGCGCCCGACCGCCCATGAGGGCGGCCGCTTCCGTGGCGGACCCGCGCGGGCTCACCCTCGGGAGCAACCTCGCCATAAAGCACAGGCCGTCACCGGTGCAGCACCCGCCCGCGGTCGGGCGCGGGCCCTCCGGTGTTGGGGACAGGGTAGGCAGGCGCCCCGCATCCCCCCGGCCCGGTGGAGCAGCGCGCAGCGACCCCGGGGCGGGCGCTTCCTAGTCGACCCGCGTGGGCTCACTCTTCGGAGCAACCTCGCCATAAAGCGCAATCCGTCACCGTGGCAGCGCCCGCCCGCGGTCGGGCGCGGGCCGTCTGTCGTGTGAGACGGGATCGACGGACAAGTCGCCTCCCCCTGCCCGTGGAACCGCGCGCGCCCCTCCCGGGGCGTCGCGCTGACCGCCCGCCGGCCCCTTCGCGCCGTTACGGCAGCGGGCCGTCCTGCAGCGCATAGGCCCGGTAGGCCGCCCGCAGCCAGAGCCGCCGCAAGGGCGGCAGGGGGAAGCGGCGCGGGGGCTGGCGCATCAGGGCGGGGATCGCGGTGGGGACGCCTGCGATCAGCCCCGCCGCGAGCGCCCCGCCAAGCGAGGCGGGTGCAACCCCGTTGCCATGCCAGCCGAAAGCCGCGAACAGGCCCTTTGCCCCGGGCACGGGCCCCACGAAGGGGGCAAGGCTGCCCGTCAGGCAGACGGAGCCCGCCCATTCATGCGCCACCTCGACCCCCGCCCAGGCGGGAAAGAGACGCCGGAATTCGGCACGGACGCGGGCTGCGGTCGCGGCCTCGGCCTCGGGCGTGGCCGACGTGCCGCCGCGCATCCCGAACAGGAAACGGCCATCGGGCAGGTGGCGGAAATAATGCAGCAGGTGGCGGGTGTCATAGCTCATGATCGGGGTGGTAAAGCCCTGTGCCCGCTTTTCCGCCGCACTGAGCGGCCGTGTCATCAGGATGGCGGATTGTGCGGGCAGGGTGCGGCCTGCGAGCCAGCGCGGCAGGTCTTCGGACGAATAGCCATTGGTTGCCACCAGCACCCGCCGGGCACGCAGAGTGCCGCCGGGGGTGGTCAGCCGCCAGGTGGCGCCCTCGGGGGCCAGATCGGTGACCGGGCTCTGGCCGTGAATGCGGACGCCCGCGGCCTGCGCGGCCCGGGCAAGCCCTTCGGCATAGGCCAGCGGATGCAGCGGAAAGCCTGCCTCGATCACCATCGCGCCGTGAAAGCCCGGGCCCGCCAGCCCATGTTCGGCCAGGGCGCCCGGCGCGATCAATTCGGGCGTCTCGCCGTAGAGGCGACGCTTGTCCTCCGCCTCCTGCACCAGGCCCGCGAAGGCGCGCAGCGAATGGGCAAGGCAGATGTCGCCCGCGGGGCCCTGACGGGCGTCGATCCGTTCGCTGGCAAGCAACGCGGCCACCCGTTCGATCGCACGGTGCTGGAAGTCGCGGAAATCGCGCGCGCCCCCTTCGCCCACCCGCGCCACGATCTGCCGGTCGCCAAGCTTTGCGCCGCCCAGACAGCAGAAGCCGCCATTGCGCCCCGACGCGCCCCAGCCGGGCTGGCCAGCCTCGAGCACCGCCACATCGGCGCCGTGGGTGCGCGCCAGGTCCAGCGCGGCGTTCAGCCCGGCAAACCCGGCACCGATCACCGCTACCTCGGCCCGCGCCTCGCCCGCCAGCGCGGGGGAGGGGGGCGGGGCGGGCAACGAGGCGCGCCAGTGGCTGTCGGGCCAGTGCGAGGTGTCATAGGCAGGGGGTTCGTAAAGGCGGCGCACGGCAGGGTCCGGGGCTGGGATGGCCGCCTCATCGTGCGGCGATCCGCGCGCGGGCGCAACCGGCAAGGCGGGCGATGTCGCGTGCGGGCGGTGCGGCAGGGGTGGCCGGGGCCGGTTGCCCCGCATGATCGCCGCGCGGCGTCGCGGCGGTCGCAAGCGGTAGGGGGCGCATCCAGGGCGCACCGGAGCCGCACGGCGCGCCGGTCCGTTCCCCCGGGGGTCTTGGGGCCACCGGCGCAATCGGTGCGCCGTGAGGGCGTATCCGGTGGTGTGCCGAACGTCGCGCGGCCCCGGCAGCCGAAGCCGCCGTAGCACCCCGAGGCCCCAAAGCCGGGCGGCCCGCGCTGATCACACCCCCGGCCTCCGCCCCGCCCTGACGCGCGGGCGCCGGTTCCGGTGCCTGGTGCGCGGCAGGCCGGTGGCCCTGGGCCTGCGCGAGGTGTCATGGGCAGGGGCCCGGCAGAGATGACGCAGCACGCCGCAGGGTGCGCCCTCACGGCGCGCCGGTCCGTTCCCCCGGGGGTCTTGGGGCCACCGGCGCAATCGGTGCGCCGTGAGGGCGCATCCGGCGGCTTGGCCCCAACCTTTCCCCTTCCGCCCGTCGCGTCGCGGGCTTCGGCGCGCCCGATTGCCTCGCCGGGCGGCCCGCGCTAGGTCTGGGCCGCCATGACAGAGGAGAGCGCCATGGGACTGGAAGACGCCAAGGGCGAGGTCGATACCGCCTTCACCCGCAAGGACCGCCGCGGGCTGGCCTGGGAAAACGCCTTCGGGGGTGCCACGTCCTTTCTGCGCCGGAGCTATACGAAGGATCTGACCGGGGTGGACCTGGCGATCACCGGCGTTCCCTTCGACCAGGCGGTGACGCATCGCACCGGCACGCGGTTCGGTCCCCGCGCAATCCGCGAGGCCAGCGCGCTGCAACCCTTCGATCCGCCCTATGGCTGGGGCTTTTCGCCGCTGGAGGAGTTCTCGATCGTCGATTACGGCGATCTGGCCTTCGATTATGCCAAGGTGTCGGATTTCCCCGATGCGCTGACCGCCCACATCCGCACGATCCTGGCGGCCGGGGCAGGCACGGTGACGCTGGGGGGCGACCATTACATCACCTATCCGATCCTGAAGGCCTATGCCGAAAGGTTCGGCCCCCTGAGCCTGATCCATTTCGATGCCCATTCCGACACCTGGCCGGATGACGATTTCAGCCGGATCGACCACGGCACGATGTTCTACAAGGCGGTCAAGTCGGGGCTCATCGACCCGGCGCGTTCGGTCCAGATCGGCATCCGCACGCATAACGACGATTATCTGGGCGTCCATGTGATCGACGCCCGCGCGGTGCATGAAAAGGGCACCGCCGCCGCGGTGGCGCGTGCGAAAGAGATCGTGGGCGACCACGCGACCTATGTCACCTTCGACATCGACGCGCTCGACCCCTCGGTGGCGCCCGGCACCGGCACGCCGGTCTGGGGCGGGCTGCATTCCTGGCAGGCGGCGGCGATGCTGCGTGACCTCGAGGGGATCAACATGGTCGGCGGCGACATCGTCGAGGTCTCGCCGGCCTATGACACGACGGGCGCGACCGCCATTGCCGGGGCGCATGTGGCAACCGAACTGATGTGCCTTTTCTGCGCCAACCGGCGCTGACAGCCGGGGGCGGGCGCTCGTCGGCGGACCCCCGCGGGTCCGCCCGCAGGCGCGGCGGTCACACCACGCGCATGACGGCCCGCGTTGCTTTCCCGCGGGGGCGGGCACTGGCCAAAGGTCGCACGAGAAAAGACAAGTGCTTGCCGCACCGCGCCAGGCTGCCCGCCCTATCCCCAGCGCGCCGTCAGCCGTTCCACCGCGGCGATGCGGTCGCGGCCCGCGGGGTGGCTCATCAACCAGGCCGGGCCCTGCGCGCCGCCGCCCCAGGCGGCGAGCTTGCGCAAGAGCGACAGCAGCGGCGCGGGCCCAAGCCCGGCCTTGACCAGCAGCGCCGCGGCCCAGGCGTCGGCCTCGTATTCGTCCTCGCGGCTCAGCCGGGCCGAAAGGGCCTGGGCCGCCAGCCCGGCCAGCCAGGGGCCAAGGCCCGGGACGAAGCGGCCGACCACGGCCGCGAGCGCAGCGCGCAGCGCGTTCTGGGCGGTGAAATCCAGCATCCGCCGTCGGGCATGCCCCAGCGCCACATGGCCCAGTTCATGCGCGATGACCGCGGCAATCTCGTCTGCCGTCACCGCGCCGCTGCGGTAGCGTTCGTAGAACCCGCGGGTCAGGAAGACCTGGCCGTCGGCTGCGGCGAGCCCGTTGATCGCGGGCACCTCGTAGATCCGGACGACCACCTGCGGCACGCCGAGCGCGGCCGCCAGCCGGGCGCAGACCCCAAGCAGCGCCGCATCGTGCAGGGGCGACGATCGCGCGTTCAATTCGCGCAGGGTGCGGCGGGTCGAGACGTGCCAGGCGATGAACCCGGCCCCGAGCGCCAGAAGAAGGGGAAGGAAGCGCAGCATGGCGGGGTCACTCTCGAAACGGCGGGAGGGGGGCAGAAATTTGGCGAATCATTGTCAAACTGTGATAGTAGGGAGATATGGGGGCGAATGTGTGCGCTGCGGCGCGGAAAAGTGAGTAACAAGACAATGCGGATTGCAGCTTTGACGATTGCGGGCGCGCTGGCGCTCGGTACGGCGGGGGCGGCCAGTGCCTCGGTCGTGTTCAGCGACACGTTCAACTATGGTGGCACCACGGTGCTGAATGCCGGAAGCTCGGTCTTCGGCGGCAACTGGACCATCAGCAACGGCACGGTGGACTATCTGGCGCAGGGCAGCAGCTTCGGCAATCTCTGCACCACCGCCAGCAATTGCGTTGACCTTGACGGGTCGACCAGAAGCTCTGGCCTCTTCGCCACCACGATGACCTTCGGGCCGGGCAAGTACCTGGTCAGCTTCGACATGACCGGCAGCGGGCGCGGCAGCACCGAGACCGGGACCGTCACGCTGGGCAGCGCTTCCTACGGCTACAGCCTGGGATCGAGCGACGTGCTGCATGGCAGCTTCTGGGCCACGGTGACCGGCGCGCCGGTCTCGCTCGCGTTCCAGAATGCGGGCGGCGACAACGTGGGCGCGATCCTGCAATCGGTGTCGGTTGCGACCGTGCCGGTTCCGGCCGCGGGCGTGATGCTGCTGGCAGGTCTGGGCGCGCTTGGCGCCCTGCGCCGGAAGCGCGCGCAGGGCTGAACCCCGCAGACGCGCGACGATGCTGCAAAGGGGCCCCACGGCGGGCCCCTTCCTTTTGTGCGGCGGCTGTCTCACCCCCGGATGGCCTGCGGGGCGCCGCCGGACAGCACACGGGCGTAAAGGGCGAACTCGTCGGCGCAGGCGTGGCGCAGCGCCGTGTCCAGCGCGGGGCTGAGGGCCGTTTCGCCCTGGGGTGAAACGTTGACCCTGGGCAGTACGATGTCATGCCCAAGCCGGTCTTCCAGAAAGCGTACGAAGGCGGCCATGTCCTCGTAGCGGAACACATGGTCGACCGGGCGACCATCCTGCCCCAGAAGGAACCCGGCCTGACCGCCGACATCGGCAAAGGCGGGGCGGGGGCGCGCCAGATAGGCTGTCACGAAGTCGTCGAAGCTCTTGCCGCGCGTGCTTTTCCGCGGATCGGCGATGTCATCGCGCTGCCGATAGCGGTACCAGCTTCCCAGCCAGCTTTTGGGCTCGCGCATCAGGGCCACGACGGTGAAGGGCGCGCCCGCCGTCTTTTCCAGATAGGGCGCAAGGAAGCGGCGGTAGCGGCCCACGGGCGTGTGCTTCAGCGCCGGGGGGCGCATGATCGAGACGGCGGCCAGCGATTCGAGCGCGGTCTCGATGGCGGTGGAGCCGGTCTTGGGCGTGGCCAGAAAGACAAGCCGCTGTTCCCAGAATACCAGCATCGTTACCCTTTCCACCGCGGACCCCGGGCGCGCCAGAGCCTGCGTAAACTATCCCTTAACATCTGTGCGCAAAAGTCGGTTTTCAGAGAATTCGATTGAAATGTTCGCGTTTTGGTCTCATAAGGATGAGAACAACTTGGGAACAACAGGCAGATTGCCCGCCACGACGGGCTATGGAATAAGGGGTCAGGCAATGGCAACGGCGAACCTTCTGGAATTGAACGGAAAGCGCGACATGGACAAGCAGAAGGCGCTGGAGTCGGCACTGGCGCAGATCGAGCGGCAGTTCGGCAAGGGGTCGATCATGAAGCTTGGCGGCGACAAGCCGCTGCTGGAGATCGAGGCGACCTCGACCGGCTCGCTGGGGCTGGACATCGCGCTGGGGATCGGCGGGCTGCCCAAGGGGCGGATCATCGAGATCTACGGGCCGGAAAGCTCGGGCAAGACAACCCTGACGCTGCATGTCGTGGCCGAAGAGCAGAAAAAGGGCGGGGTCTGCGCCTTCGTCGATGCCGAGCACGCGCTTGACCCGATCTATGCACGCAAGCTGGGGGTGAACCTCGACGAGTTGCTGATCAGCCAGCCCGACACCGGCGAACAGGCGCTGGAGATCGTGGACACGCTGGTGCGTTCGGGCGCGGTCAGCCTTGTGGTGGTCGACTCGGTCGCCGCGCTGACGCCCAAGGCCGAACTGGAAGGCGACATGGGCGAGCACCAGATGGGCGCCCAGGCCCGGCTGATGAGCCAGGCGATGCGCAAGCTGACCGCCTCGATCAGCCGGTCGAACTGCATGGTGATCTTCATCAACCAGATCCGCATGAAGATCGGCGTGATGTTCGGCAACCCGGAAACCACGACGGGCGGCAACGCGCTGAAGTTCTACGCCAGCGTGCGGCTTGACATCCGCCGCACCGGCGCGATCAAGGATCGCGACGAGGTGGTGGGCAGTTCGACCAAGGTGAAGGTGGTGAAGAACAAGGTGTCGCCCCCGTTCCGCGAGGTCGAGTTCGACATCATGTACGGCGAAGGGATTTCCAAGACCGGCGAGCTTCTGGACCTGGGGATCAAGGCGGGCGTGGTCGAGAAATCGGGCGCCTGGTATTCCTATGGCGACGAGCGGATCGGCCAGGGGCGCGAGAACGCCAAGGCCTTCCTCAAGGCAAACCCCGCGGTGGCCGACGACATCGAGGACAAGATCCGCGCAAGCCATGGGCTCGACTTCGGAGTCTCGGGCGGCGAGGACGTGGTGGACGAATAACCACACCGGGGGGCGGTTCGCCCCGACCGGTTGGAGAGCGTGAGGGGCCCGGCGCGATGCGGATCGCGTGCGGGCCCCTTGGCTGTGCGGGGGCCATGTCCCCGTGGCGGCGCCGACGGGTGGCCGGGGCTTCGGTTCCGGTGGACAGGCAGGGCGCAGATGGATAAATGCTTTTCGACCCCCGCGCCAAGAGGCCCAAGACCCATGCCCTCGCTGAACGATATCCGCTCGACCTTCCTCGATTTCTTCGTGCGCAACGGGCACACCGCCGTGGCCTCGAGCCCCCTGGTGCCGCGCAACGACCCCACGCTGATGTTCACCAATTCCGGCATGGTGCAGTTCAAGAACGTCTTCACCGGGGTGGAACACCGCGACTATCGCCGCGCCACGACCGCGCAGAAATGCGTGCGCGCCGGCGGCAAGCACAATGATCTGGACAACGTGGGTTACACCGCGCGCCACCACACGTTCTTTGAAATGCTGGGCAACTTCAGCTTCGGCGACTATTTCAAGGAAAGCGCGATCCCCTTTGCCTGGGAACTGCTGACCAAGGATTTCGACATCCC
>DAIEJF010000051.1 GCA_027351005.1 Paracoccaceae bacterium
GGCAGCCAGGGGTCATGGGCGCGCAGGACCGGGCGGAAGCCCGACAGCACCTGCGCGAAGGCCCGGCCCAGATCGCCGAACCCGATCAGCCCCACCTCTGCCCCCGTCAGCAGCCGCGCCCGCGCGTTGCCCTCGCCCCCCCACATCTCGCGCCCCTCGCGGAAGGCCAGGTCGGCCTCGGTCACCCCGCGAAAGAGGTCAAGCAGCAGCGCAAGCCCCAGCTCCGCCACCGGCCGGGCAAAGACCGCGCCCGTCGTCAGCACATGGATGCCGCGGCGGAACAGTTCGGGGTAGGGCATGTTGTCGATCAGGTTCGACTCGACGTTCAGCACCGCGCGCAAGCCCGCCATCCGGTCCAGCAGCGGCGCCGGGATCGCGGGTTGGCCCAGGACGTAGCGCGCCTCGGCCAGCACCGCATCGGGCAGCGCGGGCAGCCCGGCCTCGGTGGTTTCCACCACCTCGTAGGTCGCATGCAACTGCGCGCGCGCCGCGGGGGTGAAGATCAGATCCAGGCTGCGCGGCAGCGGCGCGCTGATCACCAGGGGCTTCATCGGCGGGCTCCTTCCTGTGCGCGGCGCTTACGGGGCGGGGGCGGGCTCGGCGCCCTCGGCGGCCGCGGCGCGGCGCTTGCGGATCGCATCGGCCAGCCAGTTGCGCGACAGCGCGTGATAGAGCGGTTCGGGCGCCAGCAGGCGCGACACGCCATAGCCGATCATCGACGCGGCCATCACCGGCACAAGGTTGTCCTGGTTGCCGGTCATCTCGACGATGATGACGAAGGCGGTCATCGGCGCCTGCACGACGCCCGCGAAATAGCCCGCCATGCCCAGCACCGCCGCCAGCCCCACATTGGCCCCGAGCAGCAGCCCCATCGTGCTGCCCAGCCCCGCGCCGACCGACAGCGAGGGCGCGAACAGCCCGCCCGGAATGCCCGAGAGGGTCGAGGCGAGCGTGACGGCCAGCTTGGCCACGAAATAGCCCGCGGGCAGGGCGTGGCCCTCGACCACCTGGCGGGCCTGGGCATAGCCGCTGCCGAAGGTCATGCCGCCGAAGGCGATGCCGATCACCGCCACCACCAGCCCTGCGATCAGTGCGACCATGGCCACCCGCCATTGCGCCGTGCCCGCCCGCCAGCGCCGGATGCGGCGGGTGATCTCCAGCACGCCCGCGCTGAAGATCGCCCCGAACGCCCCGCCCACGACGCCGCAGACCACCACCAGAACGGTGTCCTGCGGGAAATGCCCGGCGACATGGCTGATGCCGAAATAGGTGTAGTTGCCCGACAGCGCGATGGCCGCGATCCCGGCGATGATGACGGTCGACAGCACCACCCCGTTGGTGCGGGCGGAATAGCTGCGGCTCATCTCCTCGATGGCAAAGACGATCCCGGCCAAGGGGGTGTTGAACGCGCCCGCGATCCCCGCGGCCGAGCCCGCCAGGATCAGCCCGCGCGCCTGCACCAGTCGGCCGAGCTTCGCGGCCTTCAGCATCAGCGCGGCGCCCACCTGCACGGTCGGCCCCTCGCGCCCGATCGAGGCGCCACAGGCCAGCGCCGCGACGGTCATCACCACCTTGGCGATCACGATCTTCATCGTCAGGAAGCCGCCGCGTTCGGCATCGTCGTGGATGTGGCGCGCGGCGATCACTTGCGGGATGCCCGACCCTTGCGAGCCGGGAAAGTATCTGTGCGCCAGAAGCGCGCAGATCACGAAACATCCGGGCGTCAGGACCAGCGGCACCCAGCCATGCCAGCCCCCGCCCGCGGTGATGTCGCCAAAGACCTCGCCCGCCCGGTCGGCCACCCAGGCAAAAAGCGTGCTGACCACGCCGATCGCCACGGCGCCAAGCCAGAACACCAGACGTGCGCGCCAGTGCTTGCCCGAGGCCACAAGGGCCCGTGACCGGCGGAAGACCCGCCTGTGCTGAGACAGCCGCGCCGCCATGCCAATGCTCCCCTCTGCGAAATTTCCGTCCCCTGCCGATGCAACGATTGCCCCCGCGCCGCAACCCCCTTTGCGACGAAATGCCGCCTGCTCGCGCCGGGTTGACTTGACAGGGGCTTCGCGGCCTTGTCCGGGAAACGGATGGGCGGAGGAACGGCGATGACACCGATACGGCTGGGCATGGTGGGCGGCGGGCAGGGGGCCTTCATCGGCGGCGTCCACCGGATCGCCGCGCGGATGGACGGAATGTTCACCCTGGTGGCAGGCGCGCTGTCGTCCGACCCCGAGCGCGCCCGCGCCTCGGCCGAGGATCTGGGCCTTGCGCCGGAACGCACCTACATGACCTGGGACGGCATGGCCCGCGCCGAAGCCACCCGCCCCGACGGGATCGAGGCGGTGGCCATCGTCACCCCCAACCACCTGCATGCGGGCCCCGCGGTGGCCTTTCTGGAACGCGGCATCCATGTGATCTGCGACAAGCCGCTGGCCGCCACTGCCGAACAGGCCGCGGCGATCGCGGCGGCGGCGCGCGCCTCGGGGGCGATGTTCTTCCTGACCCACAACTACCCCGGCACGCCGATGGTGCGCGAGGCGCGCGCCATGGTGGCGGCGGGCGCGCTGGGCGCACTGCGGCTGGTCGAGGTGGAATATGTGCAGGACTGGCTCGCGCGGCCGGTCTCGAACAAGCAGGCCGACTGGCGCACCGACCCCGCGCAATCCGGCGCGGGCGCGCTGGGCGACATCGGCACCCACGCCTGGAACCTCGCGCGCTTCGTCTCGGGGCTGAGGCCCGAGGCGCTGGCGGCCGAGGTCTCGACCCTGGTTCCGGGGCGGCGGGTGGATGACAACGTCTCGGCCCACCTGCGCTTTGCCGGGGGGGCGCGCGGGCGGCTCTGGGCCAGCCAGGTGGCGGTGGGGCACGAAAACGGCCTGCGCCTCAGGCTTGCGGGCAGCGACGGCGGGCTCGACTGGTCGCAGGAAGACCCGAACCGGCTGTGGTTCACGCCTATTGGCGAGCCCCGGCGCCTCTTGACGCGCGGCGGCGCGGGCACCGGCCCGGCCGCGCAGGGCCGGGTGCCCGCAGGCCACCCCGAGGGCTATCTGGAGGCCTTCGCCACGCTTTACGCCGACATCGCCCGCGCCATCCGCACGGGCGACCGCGCCGCCTGCCCCGTCGCCGGGATCGAGGACGGGCTGGAGGGGATGCGCTTCATCGCGGCCTGCCTTGCCTCGTCGGCCGCGGGCGGCGCCTGGGTCCCGATGCACTGAAGGGGGTCATCATGCCGAACCACATCTTCGCCCGCTCGTCGCGCAGCACCCCGCCCGTCGCGGTGCGCGGCGAGGGCTGCTACCTGATCGACGCCGCGGGCAAACGCTACCTCGACGGTTCGGGCGGGGCGGCCGTCTCCTGCCTCGGCCATTCCGATCCCGATGTGCGCGCGGCGCTGCACGGGCAGCTTGACCGCCTGGCCTTCGCGCATACCGGCTTCTTCACCTCGGAACCGGCCGAGGCGCTGGCCGATCTTCTGATCGCCCATGCCCCCGGCACGCTAGACCGCGTCTACCTTGTCTCGGGCGGGTCCGAGGCGATGGAGGCCGCGCTGAAGCTTGCGCGCCAATACATGCTGGAAACCGGCCGACCGGGGCGCCACCGGGTGATCGCCCGCCGCCAGAGCTATCACGGCAACACGCTGGGCGCGCTGGCGACCGGTGGCAACGCCTGGCGGCGCGAACCCTATGCGCCGCTTCTGGTCGAAACCTCGCATGTCGCGCCCTGCTACGCCTATCGCGACCAGCGGGCCGACGAGACGCCCGAGGCCTATGGCCGCCGTGTGGCCGATGAGCTGGAGGCGGACATCCTCCGCCTCGGCCCCGAGACGGTGATGGCCTTCGTGGCCGAAACCGTGGTGGGGGCCACGCTGGGCGCGGTGCCGCCGGTGCCGGGCTACCTGGCCCGCATCCGCGAGATCTGCGACCGCCACGGCGTGCTTCTGATCCTCGACGAGGTGATGTGCGGCATGGGGCGCACCGGCCACCTGTACGCCTGCGCCGAAGACGGGGTGGCGCCCGACATCCTGGCCATCGCCAAGGGGCTGGGCGCGGGCTACCAGCCGGTGGGCGCCATCCTCTGCACCCGCGCGATCCACGACGCCATCGCCGCGGGCTCGGGCGCCTTCCAGCACGGCCATACCTACCAGGGCCATCCGATGGCCGCGGCGGCAGGCCATGCGGTGGTTGGCGCGATCCTCGACCGCGGGCTTCTGGCGCGGGTGCAGACGATGGGCGCGACCCTCGACGCCGCGCTGCACGAGGCGTTCGGCCAGCACCCCCATGTGGGCGACATCCGCGGCCGCGGCCTCTTCCGCGCGCTGGAACTGGTGGAAGACCGCAAAACCAAGGCCCCCTTCGCCCCCGCCCGCGGCGTGAACCGCACCCTGAAGGCCGCAGCCTTCGAGGCCGGGCTGATCTGCTACCCGATGGGCGGCACCATCGACGGCCGCCAGGGCGACCACGTCCTGCTGGCGCCCCCCTTCATCATCGAGGAGGCACAGGTGGGGGAACTGGTGGAGAAGCTGGCAGTGTGGATCAGGGCGGCGACGGGGGTGTGAGGGGGGGCACGGTGGTCCGTTGACCGCGCCGGCTGCGCCGGTCTCGCTGCACCCCCGCCCATTTTCGGTCCACAAATATCCCGGGGGTCCGGGGGCAGCGCCCCCGGCCTTTGGCGCGGCGCGGGCGCGCGGCGTCAGCCGATGCGCCCCCCCAGCTCCTCCTCCACATGCTGGCGCACGATGTCGTCAAAGCTCGCG
>DAIEJF010000084.1 GCA_027351005.1 Paracoccaceae bacterium
CTACGTGATCACCCACGAGCTTTGCCATGTGGCAGAGCCACATCACGGGGCTGCCTTCTTCGAGCTCCTCGACAAGGTGATGCCCGATTGGGAGCGTCGGAAGCAGAGGCTGGAACGGGCCATGGCCTGAGAACTTCCGAACCCGGTCGTGGCAGACGCAAACGCGACTCCAATCCAAGCAATTTCAGTGGCTTGGAATTCCTACGCTTCCACAAGAACTTACGAGTAATTCACCAAATCCGCGCAGTCATGAGGTCCGGAGAATATCGGCCCCGAGAGACCGCTTCCGTGCCTACTGGCGCAGGTGCCAGTGCTTAGCCTCTCCCGCATAACCCTCGAAAACAACGGAAAAATCCGGCCGCAGCCGGATCGGGAGAACGCTTTCGCGAGGGCAAGTGGCGGAGACGAAGGGATTCGAACCCTCGAGACGGTTTCCCGCCTGCACCCTTAGCAGGGGTGTGCCTTCGACCACTCGGCCACGTCTCCGCCGACCCGTTTAACGGCCTCGCCGGGGCGGGGCAAGTGGAAAGCGCGGGTCAGGCGGGTGCCGTTTCGCGAAGGCGGAAGCGCTGGATCTTGCCGCTTTCGGTTTTTGGCAGGGCAGGGCGGAAAACGATGGAGCGCGGGTACTTGTAGGGCGCGATGGTCGCCTTCACATGGTCTTGCAGCAGCTTGACCATCAGCGGTCCGGGGGCCTCGCCGGGGGCCAGCACGACATGCGCCTCCACGATCTGCCCGCGCTCCGGGTCGGGGGCGCCCACCACCGCGCATTCGGCGACCGCCGGGTGGGACAGCAGCGCGGCCTCCACCTCGGGGCCTGCGATGTTGTAGCCCGCGCTCACGATGATCCCGTCGGTACGGGCCGCAAAGTGGAAGTAGCCCGCCTCGTCCTGCCAGAAGCTGTCGCCGGTCAGGTTCCAGCCGTCGCGGACGTATTCCTGCTGCTTGGCCGGCGCGTCCAGATAGCGGCAGCCCACCGGCCCGCGCACCGCAAGCCGCCCGATCTCGCCCCGCGGTACCTCCCGCCCGTCGGGGCCCAGGATGCAGGCGCTGTAGCCGCTGACCGGGCGCCCGGTGCAGGCGGGGTGGCTATCGCCAAAGCGGTTGGTGATGAAGATGTGCAGCATCTCGGTTGATCCGATGCCATCCAGCATCGGCTTGCCCGTCCTCGCGATCCAGTCCTCGTAGACCGGCGCGGGCAGCGTCTCGCCGGCCGAGACGGCCGCGCGCAGGCTCGACAGGTCGGCCCCGTCTTCCATCGCGCGCAGCATCACGCGATAGGCGGTGGGGGCGGTGAAGCAGACCGTGGCGCGATGGCGCTGGATGATCTCGACCATGTTCGGGGGCGAGGCGTTTTCCAGCAGCGCGGCCGAGGCGCCGAAGCGCAGGGGAAAGACCACAAGGCCGCCCAGCCCGAAGGTGAAGGCCAGCGGCGGCGAGCCCACGAAGACATCCTCGGGCGTGACGCCCAGTACCTCTTTCGCGTAGCCGTCGGCGATGATCAGCAGATCGCGGTGGAAATGCATCGTGGCCTTGGGCTCGCCCGTTGTCCCCGAGGTGAAGCCCAGCAGCGCCACGTCATCGCGCCCGGTCGGCACGGCGGTGAAGCGGACGGGTTTCGACAGTGCGATCCGGTCCAGTTCCGCATCGTGGTTCGCCGTCCCGTCGAACGAGATCACGCGGTCCAGCGTCGCGCTGCCCGCGGCGGCCGTCACCAGCTCTTCCATCAGCCGTGTGTCGCACAGCGCGTGGGTGATCTGCGCCTTCTCAACGATCTTGCGCAATTCGCCCGCACGCAGCATGGGCATGGTGTTCACCGCCACACCGCCCGCCTTCATCACGGCGATCCAGCAGGCCACCATCGCCGGGTTGTTGGCCGAGCGGATCAGGACGCGGTTGCCGGGGCGCAGCCCGTAATCCTCGACCAGCGCATGGGCGATACGGTTGGTCCAGTCGGCCAGTTCCTTGTAGGTGCGCATCCGCCCGTTGCCGATCAGCGCCGTATGGTCGCCAAAGCCCTTCGCCACCATCGCGTCGGTCAGTTCGACCCCCGCGTTCAGCCAGTCGGGATAGGCAAAGCCCGCAAGGTCGATCTGCGGCCAGAGATCGGCGGGCGGCAGGTTGTCCCGGCAGAAGGTGTCGCTGTGTCCGGTCGGCCCAAGGTGCATCCCAAGCGGCATCGTAGTCTCCCTGTCGCGCGGTCTTGCCGCCGCGCGGGTTGGCCCGCCTCAGGCGGGAATGACGGCGGTCGCCTCGATCTCCAGCCGGGCGCGGTCCTCGACCAGGGCCACCACCTGCACCAGCGCCATGGCCGGGTAGTGGCGCCCGATCACGGCCTTGTAGGCGCGGCCCAGATCCTTGAGGCTGTTCAGGTATTCGTCCTTGCTGGTGACATACCAGGTCAGCCGCACCAGATGTTCGGGCCCGGCCCCCGCCTCGGCCAGAACGGCCACGATGTTCTTCAGGCACTGTTCGGCCTGCGCCACGAAGTCGTCGCTTTCGAATTCTTGCGCGGCGTTCCAGCCGACGATGCCGCCCGTCACCACGAAGCGGCCGGTGGCGGCCATCCCGTTCGAATAGCCGGGCGTGGCCTTCCAGCCCCTGGGATGCAGGATTTCGTGCACGGTGGTCATGCCTGTGGCTCCATGAAACGGGTCAACCGGCCGCGGATCGCCTCGGGCCAGGGGGCGGCGCGGCCCTCGGGGGTCACCCAGGCCAGCACCAGCCGCGCCTGCATCCGCACGGTCCCCGCCGCCTCGGCCTGCAGGGCGAAGGTGACGCTGGCCCGGCCGATGCGCTCGGCGGTCAGGGTGAAGGTCAGCCGCTCGCCCAGCCGCGCGGGGGCGCGGAAATCGGCCTCGAGATGCACGGTCGGCACGCCGTGGTGTTCCTGCAGCGTGATCCGGGCGTAGGGATACTCCAGCACCTCGGCAAAGAAATTCTCGATGACCGAATTCGTCATCTCGAAATAGCGCGGGGAGAACACGATCCCGGCCGGATCGCAGTGGTTGAACTCCACCGGGATGACGCGCTGCCAGCTCATGCCAGCACCGCCCGCGCGATGATGAGGCGCTGGACGTCGCTCGCGCCCTCGTAGATGCGCAGCGCGCGGATCTCGCGGTAGAGGCCTTCCACCGCCACCCCCTGTCGGACGCCGTCGCCGCCGAACAACTGCACCGCCGCGTCGATCACCTTCTGCGCGGCCTCGGTGGCGTAAAGCTTCGCCATCGCCGCCTCGCGGCTGATCCGGGGGGCGCCCATGTCCTTCGCCCAGGCCGCGCGATAGATCAGAAGCGCCGCCGCATCGACCTGCAAGGCCATGTCGGCGATATGGCCCTGCACAAGCTGCAATTCGGCCATCGGCGCGCCTGCGATGCGCCGCGCCTTCACCCGCGCCAGCGCCTCGTCCAGCGCGCGGCGGGCAAAGCCCAGTGCCGCCGCCCCCACCGTGGTGCGGAACACATCAAGGACCGACATCGCGATCTTGAACCCGTCGCCCGCCCGCCCGATCAGCGCCGCCTCGGGCAGGTCCACCCCCTCCAGCGCCAGCCGGGCCAGCGGATGGGGCGCGATCACCCCGATCCGCTCGGCCACCCGCAGCCCGGGCGTGTCGGCGGGCATCAGGAAGGCCGACAGCCCCTTTGCCCCTGGTGCCTCGCCGGTGCGGGCAAAGACGACATAGACATCCGCGATCCCGCCGTTCGAGATATAGGTCTTCTCGCCGCTCAGCCGCCAGCCGCCGGGCACCCGTTCGGCCACGGTCGTCGTGTTGGCCACGTCCGATCCCGACCCGGGCTCGGTCAGCGCAAAGCCCGCGATGGCGCGCCCCGCCCGTGTCCGGTCAAGCCAGGCCCGCTGGGCGTCCGACCCGAAGAGCGTCACCGCCCCCATCCCCAGCCCCTGCATGGCAAAGGCGAAATCGGCCAGCCCGTCGTGCCGCGCCAGCGTCTCGCGCGCCAGCGCCAGGGTGCGCACGTCCAACCGCGCGCCCGCGCCAGCCCCGGTGGGCTGCAAGAGCCCCGCCGCGCCCAGATCCGCCACCAGCCCCCGGCAGGCGGCATCCACGTCCGGGTGATCGGCAGGCAGGTTCGCGGCGCACCACGCCTCCAGCCGGGCTGCCCAGTCGCGGTGGCTCTGCTCGAAGAAGGGCCAGTGGAGAAAGCTGTCGTCCGCCATCATTTTCGGTCCGCAAATATCCTCGGGGGGTGTGGGGGGCAGACAGCCCCCCACACTTTGGGCCACACGCGGGCGCTCAGTCGCCCTGGAACACCGGCGTCTCCTTCGCCACAAACGCGCGGTAGGCGCGCTCGAAATCCTTCGTCTGCATGCAGATCGCCTGCGCCTGCGCCTCTGCCTCGATCGCCTGTTCCAGCCCCATGTTCCATTCCTGGTTCAGTTGCGTCTTGGTGATCCCATGGGCAAAGACCGGCCCCGCCGCGATCCGGTCCGCCAGCGCGCGCGCCTCGGCCTCCAGCGCCTCGGGCGGATGCAGCGCGTTCCAGAACCCCCAGGCCGCGCCGTCCTCGGCCCGCATCACCCGCCCGGTGTAGAGAAGCTCTGCCGCACGGCCCTGGCCGATGATGCGCGGCAGCATCGCGCAGGCCCCCATGTCGCAGCCCGCAAGGCCCACGCGGGTGAACAGGAACGCGCATTTCGCCGCCGGTGTGGCCAGCCGCAGATCCGCCGCCATGGCGATGATCGCGCCCGCGCCCACGCAGATGCCATCGACCGCCGCGATGATCGGTTTCCCGCAGCCGATCATCGCCTTCACCAGATCGCCGGTCATCCGGGTGAAGGCCAGCAGCCCCTTCATGTCCATGCCCACCAGCGGGCCGATGATGTCATGCACATCCCCGCCCGAACAGAAGTTGCCGCCGTTCGAGGCAAAGACGACCACGTCCACATCCTCGGCATAGACCAGCGCGCGAAAGAGGTCGCGCAACTCGGCATAGCTGTCGAAGGTCAGCGGGTTCTTGCGGTCGGGCCGGTTCAGCCGGACCCAGCCGGTCCGCCCCTCGACGGACCACAGGAAGTGGCGGGCCTGGTAATCGGCAAGCGTGGTCATCGGGTCTCTCCCTGTCGGGCGCGGCGCAGGATCTCGGTCAGCGCGTCCAGGTCGGCATCGGTCAGTGTGGCGAACAGGCGGTTCACCTCGCGCTCATGGGCGGCCGCCAGCGTCTCGAACTGCGCAAGCCCCGCCTCGGTCAGCGCCACCAGGATGGTGCGCCGGTCGCCGGGCTTCGGTGTGCGCCGGGCCAGCCCGTCCTGCTCCAGCCGGTCCACCACGGCGGTGGCATTGCCGTTCGACACCAGCAGCATCCGGCTCAGCTCGCTCATGCTGATCCCCTCGCTGCGCCGCCAGAGGGCCGCCATCACGTCAAAGCGGGGCAGGGTGGTGTCGTGGTTCACCCGCAGGAACTCGCGCAGGGTGTTCTCGGCATGGCGCGTCACGCCCAGCAGCCGGATCCAGGCCTTCAAGCGGCGCTTCGACAGCGGGTCGGGGCGGTTGTCCAGCGTCACAGCTCGCCCCCCGCGATGGTGATGGCCTGTCCGTTCATCCCCTCCGACCCCGGCCCGCAGAGCCAGAGCGCGGCCGCCGTCACCTCGGCGGGCTGGATCAGCCGACCCTGGGGGTTCAGCCCTTCCAGCGCGGCGCGCGCCTCGGCGGGGCTGCGGCCGGTCTTCTGCACGATGACCGCGATGGAATGATCGGTCATCGGCGTGTCCAGAAAGCCGGGGCAGAGCGCGTTCACCGTCACTGGCCGTTTCGCGACCTCGAGCGCGAGCGAGCGCACCATGCCCACCACCCCATGCTTGGCCGCGGCATAGGGGGCGACCTTGGCATAGCCCTTCAGCCCCGCGGTCGAGGCGACCGCGATCAGCCGCCCCCATCCCGGCAACTGGTTCAGCCCGTCGCGCAGGGTCAGGAAGGCGCCCGTCAGGTTCACCGCCAGCATCGCGTTCCATTGCGCCAGCGTCGTGCGCGCCATCACCCCGCTGTCGGCCGCGCCCGCGTTGGCGATGACGATGTCGCAGGGGCCAGCCGCTGCGAACATCGCGGCGACCGAGGCTTCGTCGGTCACGTCGGCCCCCACCCAGCGGATGCCAGGCGCGCTTGCGGCCACCGCCTCCAGTGCCGCGCGGCGGCGGCCTGCGATCACCACCTCGGCCCCCGCGGCGGCAAAGCCGCGGGCCAGATCCGCCCCCGCGCCAGAGCCCCCCCCGGTGATCAGCGCGCGCCTGCCTGCCAAGGTCATACCCGGATCGCCTCCTGCTGTCGTTCCCGAAGCCGCCGCGCCTGATCCCGCCCGGCAAGGTAGGGCAGGGGCCAGGCGGTGCCCTCGTCTCCCATCGCCACGGCGGCGTGGAGCGTCCAGTATGGGTCGGCCAGGTGCGGGCGGGCAAGACAGACCAGATCGGCGCGCCCGGCCATCAGGATCGAATTCACCTGGTCGGGTTCATAGATGTTGCCGACCGCCATGGTGGCGATCCCCGCCTCGTTGCGGATGCGGTCGCTGAACGGGGTCTGGAACATCCGGCCGTAGATCGGGCGGGCGTCGGTCGAGGTCTGCCCCGCCGACACGTCGATGATGTCGGCCCCCGCGGCGCGGAAGGCGCGGGCGATCTCGACCGCTTCGGACGGGGTGACACCCGCGTCGCCCACCCAGTCATTGGCGCTGATCCGCACGCTCATCGGCTTTTGCGCAGGCCAGGCCGCACGCATGGCGGCAAAGACCTCGAGCGGATAGCGCAGCCGGTTTTCCAGGCTGCCGCCATAGGCATCGCTGCGCCTGTTCGAGGTCGGCGACAGGAAGGACGAGATCAGGTAGCCGTGCGCCGCGTGCAGCTCGATCATGTCGAAGCCCGCGCGCGCCGCCATCTTGGTGGCCGCCACGAACTCTGCCGTCACCCGGTCCATGTCGGCGCGGTCCATCGCCTTCGGCACCGCGTTTGCCGCGCTCCAGGCGATGGCCGAGGCCGAGATGGTGGGCCAGTTGCCCGCCGTCAGCGGTGCGTCGCCCTCTTCCCAGCCGACCTGGGTCGACCCCTTGCGCCCCGAATGGCCGATCTGGCAGCAGATCTTCGCCGCCGTCTCGGCATGGACTAAATCCACCAGCCGCCTCCACGCCGCCTCGTGTTCGGGCGCGTAAAGGCCGGGGCAGCCGGGGGTGATGCGACCTTCGGGCGAGACACAGGTCATTTCGGTATAGACTAGCCCCGCGCCGCCCTTGGCGCGTTCTGCATAATGGACGAAATGCCAGTCGGTCGGGCAGCCATCCACCGCCTTGTATTGCGCCATGGGCGAGACGACGACGCGGTTTGCCAGCGTCATGTCGCGCAGCCGGAAGGGCGCGAACATCGGCGCGCGCCCTTGGGTTCCGCCGGCCTGCGCCTGGAACCAGTCTTCCGCAGCGCGCAGCCATTTCGGGTCGCGCAGGCGCAGGTTTTCATGGCTGATGCGCTGGCTGCGGGTCAGCAGCGAATAGGCGAACTGCAGCGGCGGCATGTCCAGATACCGCTCCACCTCCTCGAACCATTCCAGGCTGTTGCGCGCGGCCGATTGAAGCCGCAGCACCTCGACCCGGCGTTCGGCCTGATAGCGTTCGAAGGCGCCCTGCAAGGTCGGCTCCGAGTGCAGGTAATCGGCCAGCGCGATGGCACTGTCGAAGGCCAATCGGCTGCCCGAGCCGATCGAGAAATGCCCCGTCGCCGCGGCATCGCCCATCAGCACGACGTTTTCGTGATACCACGTCCCGCAGATCACCCGCGGGAACTGCATCCAGACCGCCGAGCCGCGCAGATGCGCCGCGTTCGACATCAGCGCATGCCCGCCCAGATGACGCTCGAAGATCCGGCGGCAGGTTTCGACCGTCTCTTCCTTCGTCATCTGCGCGAAGCCCCAGCGGTCCCAGGTCTCGGGCAGGCACTCGACGATGAAGGTCGCGGTGCTGTCGTCGAACTGGTAGACATGCGCCCAGACCCAGCCGTGTTCGGTCTTCTCGAAGATGAAGGTGAAGGCGTCGTCGAACTTCTGATGGGTTCCAAGCCAGACGAACTTGCATTTGCGCAGGTCGATGTCGGGCTTGAACGCGTCGGCATATTCCTTGCGCACCAGGCTGTTGATGCCGTCGCAGCCCACCACGATGTCGTATTCCTTGCGGTACTCTTCGGCGGTGCGGAATTCGGTTTCGAAGCGCATGTCCACGCCCAGGTCGCGCGCGCGGGCCTGTAGCAGGATCAGCATCTGCTTGCGCCCGATCCCGGCAAAGCCATGCCCGCCCGACACGGTGCGGTGACCGTTGTGCACCACGGCGATGTCGTCCCAATAGGCGAAATGGCTGCGGATCGCTTCGGTCGACACCGGGTCGTTCTTCTGCATCCGCCCCAGCGCGTCGTCCGACAGCACCACCCCCCAGCCGAAGGTGTCGTTGGCGCGGTTGCGCTCCAGCACGGTGACCTCGTGCGACGGGTCGCGCAGCTTCATGCTGATCGCGAAATAGAGGCCCGCCGGGCCGCCGCCGAGACAAAGCACCTTCATTTCCGGTCTCTCCGCTGCATTCGTTGGACAGAGTGTGGCATTGCCCCGAAGCCCTTTCAAGCCTGAAATTTCAAGCTTGAAATGACGGATGTGCGCCACGCCCGCTTGACCGTCGGGCCCGTCGGCGCCACTGTCGCCCGGCCCCGCGTGGGGGCTGTTCCACATGTTCCGCTTGCGGAAAGGATGTTTCGTGCGTCGTCATCGCCTGTCCCTTGCCCTGTCCCTGATCCTGCCGCTTGCGGTGCCGGCGCTGGCCGATACCGGCCTTCCCGGTGGCGCCACGACGTTGCAGGAAACCTATGACAGCTGGACGGTCAGCTGCCGGATGGCCGATGCGGGCGGCGGCAAGACGGTGAAGCAATGCGCGCTCAGCCAGACCCAGATCGACAAGTCCAGCGGCAAGCACCTGCTGGAGGTTGATGTGGCGCCGAACGGCCCCGGCGCCGCTGCCACGCTGGTGCTGCCCTTCGGGCTCGATCTGGGGCAGGGCGTGGCGCTGCAGCTCGATGCCGCGGCGCCCAGTGCGCCGGTTCCCTTTGCCACCTGCCTGCCGGTCGGCTGCATCGCCCGCGCGGCGCTGGATGACAAGGCGCTGGCCGCCTATCGTGCGGGCAGCACGCTGCGGCTGAAGGCCCGGGCCGAGGGCGGCAACGGCATCGACTTCACGGTGGGGCTGAAAGGCTTTTCGGCCGCCTTCGACCGCGTCGCGGCGCTGCTGAAATGAGCGTGGATGTCTTCGCCCTGCCGCTGACCCGACTGGCGCTGGCCGAGGCGCCCGGCGGGGTGCTGGACGTGCTGCTGAACCGCCCGGAAAAGCGCAACGCGCTGGATGCGGCGGCGGTGGAGGATCTGGTGGCGCTGTTCGACGCCGTGCCGCGGGCGGGTATCCGCGCTGTGGTGCTGCGGGCGGCGGGCGACCATTTCTGCGCCGGGCTCGATCTGG
Organism: Paracoccaceae bacterium; assembly: GCA_027351005.1. GTDB lineage: Bacteria > Pseudomonadota > Alphaproteobacteria > Rhodobacterales > Rhodobacteraceae > Solirhodobacter. The sequence continues at coordinate 9,483 of DAIEJF010000084.1, forward strand.
TGGAACATCACCGCGCCGACCGCAGCCCGGCTGCGTTCATGCACCTCTGCCTGCGCTGGCACGAGGCGTTCAACAAGATGGAATACGGCGGGGTTCCCGTCATCGCCGCGCTGAAGGGGGCGGTGGTGGGTGGCGGGCTGGAGCTTGCCAGCGCCGCCCATATCCGCGTCGCCGATGCCACGACCTATTTCGCCCTGCCGGAAGGTCAGCGCGGTCTGTTCACCGGCGGCGGCGCCACCATCCGGGTGACCCAGATGATCGGCAAGCCGCGCACCGTCGACATGATGCTGACGGGCCGGGTCTATCGCGGAGCCGAGGCGCTGGGTCTTGGCTTCTGCCAGTACCTGACCGAGGGCAGTTCCGTCACGCTGGCGCATGAACTGGCGGCGAAGGTGGCGCAGAACCTGCCGCTGTCGAACTTTGCCATCACCTCGGGCGTGTCCCATGTCCAGAACATGTCGGCGCTTGACGCCTCGTATGCCGAGGCGGTGCTGGCGGGGGTGGTCAACACCCAGCCCGACGCGCGCGAACGGCTGGCGGCCTTTGCCGACAAGTCGGCGGCGCGGGTCCGGCCCGATCAGGGCTGACGGGTGAGGAAGGCCGCAAAGGCGGTCAGCGTGGCGTCCGAGACATAGTGCTCGATCCCTTCGGCGTCGTTCTCGGCGGCCTCGGGGGGCACCCCCACGGCCAGCAGCAGATCCACCACCAGCCGGTGTCGGCCGCGCACGCGTTCGGCCATGCCGCTGCCCAGTTCGGTCAGGAACACCCCGCGATAGGGGCGCGAGACGGCCAGCCCCTCGCGCTTCAGCCGGGCAACGGCCTTGGTCGCGGTGGGGTGCGTCACCCCCATCAGCCGCGCGATGTCGGTGATCCGCGCCTCGCCATGCGCGCGGATCAGGTCGTCGATCATCTCGGTATAGTCTTCCAGCAGGGCCTGCGACTGCGCCGTGCGGGTCTGGCTGAACCGTTCCGCCTGCACCGGCGCGTCATCGAGGTTGTCCTGGGTCATCTGGGCTCCTTCCGCGGCAGCGGCCGCGCGGCCGGAGTGCAAGTGAGCGGATAACATATAGCCCCGTCATCATCCTGTAAACCGGGCATCACTTTGCGATCATGCCGCGGGCACGGGGTCGTGCTGCTTGACAGAAATGTAGCCTCGGCTACATATCGGTCAAAAGACAGGATAACGTGCCGACATGAACCCTGCGTCCCTCAGTGCCAAGGCCGAGCGCGGCATTGCCGAGGCTCTGGCCGGTACCCGCCGCGGACCGCGTGCGGCGCTGCTGTTTGCAGGCCCCGCGGTGATCGCCTCGATCGCCTACATGGACCCGGGCAACTACGCCACGAACATCCAGGCCGGGGCGGGCTATGGCGTGGCGCTGCTGTGGGTGGTGGTGCTGGCCAACCTGATCGCCATGCTGTTCCAGGGCCTGTCGGCACGGATCGGCATCGTGACCGGGCGCAATCTGGCCGAGCTTTGCGCCCAGCATTTCCCGTTGCCGCTGGTGTTGTTGATGTGGTTCGTCAGCGAGATCGCCGCGATGGCGACTGACCTGGCCGAGTTTCTGGGCGGTGCGCTGGGGCTTTCGCTGCTTCTGGGGCTGCCACTGATATGGGGGATGGCGATCACCGCGGTCGTCACCTATGGCATCCTGCTGGTCGAAGGCCGCGGGTTCCGCCCGATGGAGATCGTGATCGGTGCCTTCGTCGCGGTCATCGGCCTGTGCTATCTGGCCGAACTGTTCATTGCCCCGCAGGATTGGTCGGCGGTGGCCCGCGGGATGGTCACCCCCTCGCTGCCCGATGCGGCCGCCCTGACAGTGGCGGTGGGGATCATCGGCGCCACGGTGATGCCGCACGCGATCTATCTGCATTCCAGCCTGACCCAGGGCCGCGCCGTGGTGCGCAACGAGGGCGAGCGTCGCCGTCTGCTGCGGTTTTCCAACATCGAGGTCGTCGTGGCCCTGACCGTGGCGGGGATGATCAACCTGGCCATGGTGCTGATGGCGGCCAGCGCCTTCCACGCGGGCCACAGCGAGGTGGCCGAGATCGAGACGGCCTATCACGCGCTGACGCCGCTGCTGGGCTCGGCGGCGGCGGCGGCCTTCCTAGTCTCGCTGATCGCGTCGGGCATTTCCAGCTCGGTCGTGGGCACCATGGCGGGGCAGGTCATCATGCAGGGCTTCGTGCGCTTCAACATCCCGCTCTGGGTGCGGCGGATGGTGACGATGATCCCGGCCTTCGTGGTGGTGGCGATGGGGGTCAACCCGACGCAGGCGCTGGTCATGAGCCAGGTTGTACTGAGCCTTGCGCTGCCCGCGCCGGTGCTCGCGCTGGTGTGGTTCATCGGGCGGCGCGAGGTGATGGGCGACTATGTCAGCCGCCCGCTGGTGCGCCTGGCCGCCCTGTCGGGGGCGCTGGTGATCCTGGCGCTGAACGCGATCCTGCTGGCCCAGACGGCGGGGGTCGAGATCCCGTTCCTGGGCTGAGCGAAGGGCCTCACCGCCTTACCGCCTCACCCCGGCCCGCCCGCGGCCAGGAACGCCCGCCAGCCGCCGTGGGCGGTGATGTCGGTCGCGCCCTCGGTTGCCAACGCCTCGACCAGGAAGCCCTGCACACGTCGTCCGTCGGCCAGCTCCAGCGTGCCGATCGACAGCGGCGCGGGCACGTCGCAAAGGAATTCGCCCGCGCGCGCCACCGGCAGCGCCCAAAGCTCGAGCGCGATGCTGGCCCCCCCGGCGGCCACCCGCAACAGGCCGGGCCGCCAGGGCGGGCCGCCGGCCAGCGCGTAGAAGCGGTAGGCCGCGGCGGTGGCTGTGGCCTCCAGGAACCGCCCGCCGCGGCGGGTCAACTGGTGGTTCAGCGGAAGGCCCGACATATGCGCGCCCACCACCGCCACCACCATCTCGCCGGGCAGGGCCGCCGCAGGCAGGGGCGGCGGCGCGGGCAGCGCAGCGCCGGTTGCCCCCAGGGGCGCGCCGCCCGCCGCCTGCAACCGGGTGCCAAGGGCCGCCAGCAACGCATCCTGCCCCACGGGCGCCAAAAGCGTCAGGCTGCCCGGCCGCCCGTCGCTTCGCCAGCCGGTCGGCACGGCCAGACCGCAGAGGTCGAGCAGGTTGACGAAGTTGGTATAGGTGCCCAGCCGCGAATTCGGGGTGACCGGATCGGCGGCCAGGTCGGCGGTGCCGTAGAAGGTGGGAATCGTCGGCACGCAGAGCAGATCGGCCCCCGCCAGCAGCGGCGCGACCTTCCGCTTCAGTTCGGCCAGCCGGTAGAACCCGCGGAAGGCATCCGCGGCGCTCAACCGGTCGGCCCCGCCGATGATCTGGCGGGTGACCGGGTGGATCGCCTCGGGGTTGGCGCGGAGCAGGGGTTCCACCACCACCATCCGTTCGGCCACCCAAGCGCCCTCGTAAAGCATCGCGGCCACTTCGTAGAGCGGGGTGAAATCGACCTCGACCACCTTCGCGCCCTCGGCGGCCAGCAGGTCGAGCCCGGCGGCGAAGCTGGCGGCCTGCACCGTATCGCCGAAGAAGATGCGGCTGGCGGCATCCGGAACGGCCACCGTCAGCGCGGGCGGGGGTGCGGCCAGCGGCGGCGCGGCGCAGGGCCGGGCATAGGCGTCGGCCGGGTCATGGACCGCGGCCGCAGCAAAGGCGGCCCAGGCATCGGGCACGGTCAGCGCAAAGATCGACACCGTGTCAAGCGTCCGGCAGGCTGGCACGACCCCGGTGGCCGACAGCGCGCCCAGCGTGGGCTTCAGCCCCACGATGTTGTTCAGCGCCGCAGGCACCCGGCCCGACCCCGCCGTATCGGTGCCCAGCGCAAAGCTGACCAGCCCGCGCGCCACCGCCACGGCCGACCCCGCGCTGGAGCCGCCTGGCACGATGGCGGGATCAAGCGCGTTCTTCGGCACCGGATAGGGCGAGCGGACGCCGACAAGCCCGGTTGCGAACTGGTCAAGGTTGGTCTTGCCCAGCACGATCGCCCCCGCCCGGCGCAGCACGGCCACCACGAAGGCATCGGCCGCGGGCGCATAGGCATAGGCCGGGCAGGCCGCCGTGGTGGGAAGGCCCGCCACGTCGATATTGTCCTTGACCGCGAAGGGAATCCCCCAGAGCGGGCGGGTCGGGTCGGGCGTGCCCAGCGCCTCGGCTTCGGCCTGCACCTCGTCAAGCGGGCGCAGGGCCAGGAAGATGCCGGGGTCGCCCGCGGCCTCGATCCGCCGGTAAAGCTCGGCCATCAGGGCGGCGGGGGTCAGCCCCGCAGCATAGGCGGCCCGAAGCGCCCCGACATCGAGGCTGAGTGTGGCGAGGTCTGCGGTCATTCTGCGGCCTTCTGCGCGGTGAAGCGCACCGGGCGCTCCCATTGGATCAGCACGACGCAACCCGCGTCGGACCAGACGGAATGACGGCTGCCTTCGGGGTTCAGCACCAGACTGCCCACCGGATAGGTGCCGCGTTCGTCGCTTTGGCTGCCTTCCAGAACGTAGATGGTTTCCAGCCCGGTGTGCTGGTGTTCCGGCACGCTGGAGCCGGGCGCATAGCGCAAGAGCGCCACCGCCGGTTCGCCCTGCCGGATCGGCAGGATTTCCACCCCTTCGCGGAAGGGCTGGAAGGGCAGGCTGTGCCATGCGCCGTCTTTCAGGCGCTCGAGATGGATGGGGTCAGTCATGCAAGCGCCTCCAGTAGGGCGTCGGTCGTGGCGGTCCAGCCCACGATGGCCCCCTGCGCGCGGATCATCGCGAGCGTGGCGGCCTTGAAGGCGGGAAAGTAGCTTTCAGTGGCGTCCTCGGCCAAAAGGCAGTCAAAGCCGCGGTCGTTGGCCTCGCGCATCGTGGTCTGCACACAAACCTCGGTGGTGACGCCCGCGAAGATCAGCGTGCGTGTGCCCAACCGCGCCAGATGGTCGGCCAGCGGGGTGGCATGGAAGGCACCCTTGCCCGGCTTGTCGATCACGATCTCGTCCGGCAGCGGGGCCAGCGCGGGGACGATGGCGGCGCCCGGTTCGCCCGCGATCAGGATGCGCCCCATCGGTCCCGCGTCGCCGATCCGCAGCGCGGGCGCGCCGCGCAGACGCTTGGCGGGTGGGCAATCCGACAGGTCGGGGCGGTGGCATTCGCGGGTGTGGATCACCGGCAGCCCGGCTGCGCGGGCCCCCGCGATCAGCCGCGCCACGGTGGGCACGATGGCCTGAAGCGGGGCCACGTCATTGCCCAGCGCCGCGCCGAAGCCGCCGGGCTCGATGAAGTCGCGCTGCATGTCGATCACGATCAGCGCGGTCGTGGCCGGGTCGAAGGCGAAGGGAAAGGGCAGGGCGCCCGGAATGGCGGGCATCAGGCGTGGCCTCCCATGTGATGGCCGATGGTGGCGATGTCGGCCCCCGCGGCGGGTGTTTCATAAGTGATGCGGCCCTCTGACATCACAAGCACCCGGTCGGCGAGTTCAAGCACCTCGTCGAGGTCTTCCGACATCAGAAGGACGGCGGCACCCGCATTGCGCGCCGCCATGATCCGGGCGCGGATGTCCGACACGGCGGTGAAATCCAGCCCGAAACAGGGGTTCGAGATGACCAGCAGGTCCACCGTGCCGGTCAGCTCGCGCGCCAGCACGGCCCGCTGCACATTGCCGCCCGACAGCGCCGCGATGGGCGCATCCAGCGAGGCGGTCTTGACCTTGAAGCCCGCAACCAGCGCCTCGGCCTGCCTGCGCAGGGCGCCGGGGGCCAGCCAGAAGCGGGTCCCGCCGCCGCGGGTGTCGAAGCTGCGAAAGCCGATGTTCTCGGCCACCGACATGCGCGGGGCGCAGGCGTTCTTCAGCGGCTCCTCGGGCAGGTAGCGGATGTTCATCTGCCGCTCCTCGGCGCGGGTGGCGTGATAGGGGCGGCCCCGCACCGTCATGGCGCCCGCGCTGAGCGGCCGCTGGCCCGTCAGCATCTCCATCAGTTCCATCTGGCCATTGCCGGATATGCCCGCGATGCCCAGGATCTCGCCCGCGCGGACCTCAAGCCGGTCGATGGCAATCTCCTTCAGCCCCGAGCGGTCGAGGGCCCGCGCGCCCGTCAGCGCCAGCACGGTCGCGCCGGGCTGCCCGGTGCGGGCGGCGGGCGCGGGCAGGCGGGCCTCGCCCATCATCATTGCGGCCATGTCGGCATGCGACAGGTCGGACACGCGGCCCTGCCCCACCAGCCGCCCCCGCCGCAGAACCGAGACGGCATCGGCGAAGGCGGTCACCTCGCGGAACTTGTGGGTAATCATCAGCACGGTGATGCCCCCGGCGGCGCAGAGCCCGCGGACATGGCCCAGCACCTCGTCGGCCTCGTCCGGGGTCAGCACAGAGGTCGGCTCGTCCAGGATCAGGAAGCGGCGGCCGAGGTAAAGCTGTTTCAGGATTTCCAGCTTCTGCTTTTCCCCCGCCGCCAGCGCCCGCACCGGCTGGTCCAGCGGGACGCGGAAGGGCATCCGGTCCATGAAGGCGGCCAGCGCCACCCGTTCGCGCCGCCAGTCGATGACGGCGGGCGTATCCCTGCGGCTGATGACAAGGTTTTCCGCGGCGGTCAGCGAGGGGACCAGCGTGAAATGCTGGTAGACCATGCCCAGCCCCAGCGCATGGGCGGCGCGCGGGTCGGGCACCTGCACCTCGCGCCCCGACACCGTCATCTGCCCGGCGGTGGCGTGATAGAAACCCATCATGCATTTCACCAGCGTGGATTTGCCCGCGCCGTTTTCGCCCAGAAGCGCGTGAAAGCTGCCCGCCGGGACGCTGATCGACACGTCGTCCAGCGCGGTAAAGCCGCCAAAGCGCATGGTCATGCCCAGCGTCGCCACCGCAAGCGCGCCTGTTGCAGGCAGGGCATCCTGGCCGATGATCATGGCAGCGCCGCGACAAGGCTCGCGCTGTCAGCGACCGCGCCGAAGACGCCGCCCTGCATCGTGACCATCTTGATGGCAGCGGCATGGTTGCCCGCATCGGTCGCGCCGCAGCAGTCGCTCAGCAGCAGGCATTCAAAGCCACGGTCATTGGCCTCGCGCATGGTGGTCGACACGCAGACATCGGTGGTGATGCCGGTCAGGATCAGGTTCTCGATGCCCCGCGTGCGCAGCATCAGTTCAAGGTCAGTGGCGCAGAAGCTGCCCTTGCCGGGCTTGTCGATGATGGGCTCGCCGGGTTCGGGATAAAGCTCGGGGATGATGTCCCAGCCGGGCTCGCCGCGGACCAGGATGCGGCCGCAGGGGCCCGCGTCGCCGATGCCCGCGCCGATCTGACGGCTGCGCCAGCGCTTGTTGGCGGGCAGGTCCGACAGGTCGGGGCGGTGCCCCTCGCGCGTGTGGATGATGTGGTAGCCCTTGGCGCGCATCGCGGCCAGAACGGCCTTGATCGGGCCGATGGGCGCCCGTGTCAGCGACAGGTCATAGCCCATCTTGTCGACATATCCGCCGGTACCGCAGAAATCGGTCTGCATGTCGATGATGACCAGCGCGGTGTTCTGGGGGCGCAGATCGCCGTTCCAGGGCCAGGCATAGGGGGTGGAGGCGATGGTGGACATGGTCTCTCACTTGGTGATGGAAAGCTCGCCCGGCGCGCCCGCGGTGGCGCGGTTGGGCGAAGAGGTTGCGATCAGCACGCCCAGCGTCAGCACATAGGGCGCGGCGTAGTAGAGGTAGTATCCGTCCGACAGCCCGACCGATTGCAGGGCCGGGCCCAGCGCCCCCGCGCCGCCGAACAACAGCGCCGCCCAGACGCAGTTCAGCGGGTTCCAGCGGGCGAAGATCACCAGCGCCACCGCCATCAGCCCCTGCCCGGAGGAAATGCCCTGGCTCCACGCGCCGGGGTAGAAGAGCGACAGATACGCCCCCGCCACCCCCGCAAAGGCCCCGCCGGTGGCGGTGGCGGCGATCCGGATCGCGTTCGGGCGCAGACCCATGGCGCGGGCTGCGTCGGTGCTGTCGCCCACCACCCGCAGGATCAGCCCGATCCGCGTCGCGCGCAGCATCCAGGCCATGCCCAGCGCCAGCGCGATGCCCACGAGGAAGAGCACGTTGACCGTCAGCGCCGCCTGCACCTGCGGGATGCCAGACCAGAACCCCAGGTCGATCGCGGGCAGGCGGGGCGCGACGGGCTGGACGTAGGGCGTGCCGAAGAAGAACGCGAGCCCGGTTCCCAGCAGCATCAGCGCAATGCCGATGGCGATGTCGTTCACCTTGGGCAGCGAGCAGATCAGCCCGTGAAGAAGGCCGAATATCACCCCCGCCAGCGCCGCTGCCAGCACGCCCGCCCAGGCGCTGCCGCTTTCATAGGCGACCGCGTAGCCCGCCATCGCGCCGAAGACCAGTGTGCCTTCGAGGCCAAGGTTGATGCGCCCCGCGCGTTCGGTCAGCACCTCGCCCAGGCTGACGAAAAGGAAGGGCGTCGACACCCGGATCGCCCCGCCGAGGATGGCGACCGGCACCGCCCACAGGCCAAGATCGGTCATGATCTTCTCCAGCGTTCGGGGGCAAAGAGACGGAACCGGCCATAGAGCGTGTCCGACACAAGGATGACGACGAAGACCACCGCCTTCAGCACCAGGATGGTGGCATCGGGCAGGTCCATCCGCCGCTGGACAAGACCCGATGATGCCTCGAACCCGGCCAGAAGCAGCGCCACAGGGATCACTGCCAGCGGGTTCTGCCGCGCGAGGAAGGCGATCAGGATGCCGGTGTAGCCATAGCCCGCCGCCAGCGAGGCATTGGCCGAACCCTGCACCGCCGCCACCTCGAAGAACCCCGCCAGCCCGGCGAAGGCGCCGCCCAGCGCGGTAAAGCCCAGGATCAGCCGTCCCACCGGCAGGCCCTGCACCTGTGCCGCGCGCACGTTGTCACCCGCAATCCGGGCCGCAAAGCCCCAGGTGGTCCGCTCGATCAGCACCCAGCTCAGCACGCAGCAGACCAGCGCCACCACCAGCCCCCAGTGCACATCCAGCCCCGGAATGTCGCCCACCCGCAGCGCGTCGGGCAGCGGCACGGTCGAGGGCTTGTTCAGGCTTGCCGGATCGCGCAGCGGTCCTTCGATCAGGTGGTTCATCAGCGCGATGCCGATATAGGCCATCAGCAGGCTCGCGATGGTTTCATTCACCCCCCGGTAATGCCGCAGCGCGCCGACCGCCCCGATCCAGAGCGCCCCGACCGCGGCACCCGCCGCCGCCATCAGCGGCAGCGCCAGCGCCGGGGGCACCCCGCCCAGCCAGACGCCCAGCGCCCCGGTGGCGGTGCCGCCCAGCACGATCGCGCCTTCGCCGCCGATCACCACCAGCCCCAGCCGGGCAGGCAGCGCCACGCAAAGCGCCGCAAACAGCAGCGGTGCTGCGCGCGACAACGTGTTGGCCCAGGAAAAGGCGGTGCCGAAGCCCGCCTTGTAGACCAGCGCGTAGAACTCCACCGGCGATTTGCCCAGCGCCAGCAACAGAAGCCCGAAAAGCGCAAGCCCCGTCGCCAGCGCGCCCAGCGGCAGCACCACCCTTTCGGCCCGACGGGCCAGCGGGGCCAGTCCGTCGACCCCGTTGCGGCGCTGCGCCGTTGCCATCGCCTGATCGGTCATCGCCCCCACCCCTAGGAGGTGGTGCCCAGGACGCCCTCGACCAGATAGTTCATGCTTTCGAGGGCCACGTCGGTTTCCAGGTAGACCTTGCCCGCGGGGATGACCTCTTTGCCGGTGTTATCCTTCATCGGGCCCTTGAAGACCGAGAAGCCGCCCTTGAGGATAGCGGCCTGGGTATCGGCGAACTGCTTGCGCGCGGCATCCGAGACGGCAGGCCCCAGCGGCGACATCTTCACGAAGCCCTCGGCCAGCCCGCCGCGCACGAAGTTGTCGATCGTGCCGCCTGCCATCACCTTGGTCAGGAAATCGGTATAGACCTTGCCCCAGTTCCATTCGGCGCCGGTCAGATACTTGTCGGGCGCCAGCGCCGACTGGTTGGCATGGTAGCCGCAGATATAGGCGCCACGCCCGGCGGCGGTCTGCATCACCACCTTCGGACCGTCGACATGGGCGGTAATCACGTCGCACCCCGCATCGCAAAGCGCGTTGGTGGCCTCGGCCTCTTTCACGGGCATGGACCATTCGCCGGTGAAGATCACCTGGCAGGTGATCGAGGGGTCCACCGCCCGCGCGCCCAGAAGGAAGCAGTTGATGTTTTCCAGCACCTGCGGAATGGGCTTTGCGGCGACGAAGCCGATCTTTTTCGACTTGGTGGCATGGCCTGCGCAGATGCCGTTCAGATAGACGGCCATGTCGATATAGCCGAAGTAGGAGCCGACGTTCTTCGGGTCCTTGTCGGTCCAGAGCCCGCCGCAATGTTCAAAGCGGACGGTCTTGTACTTCGGTGCCAGTTCCAGGATGAACGGGTCGAAATAGCCGAACGAGGTCGGGAACAAGAGCGTCGCCCCGTCGAAATTAATCATCGATTCCATGGTCTTGGTGACATCGACGGTCTCGGCAACCTTCTCTTCCTCGACCACCGTGACGCCCGGCATGGATTTCAGCGCCGCCGCCCCTTCGGCATGCGACTGGTTGTAGCCGTAGTCGTCCTTGGCGCCGACATAGATGAAACCGACCGTCAGCTTGTCGGCGGCACGCGCGGCTAGCGGCAGTGATGACAGCGCGGTGACGCCGGCAAGACCGGCAGTGCCGCGCAGGAAGCCGCGGCGGGAAAGCGGAAGATGGGACACGGGCGGAAGCCTCCGGGGTGCAGGGTTGGCCTTGGATCGGCGCCGCACATCGCGGCGGTTCAAGGCCACGCTAGGGCCGTTGTCGTGCTGCTGTCGTCTGCTAAGTTTGCACCGATCCGCTGCAGAAAATGCAGCACTCGGGGGAATCGCCATGCGCCACCTGACGCCGCTGCACTACATCGACGCCATCGTGCGCGCGGGCTCGATCCGCAAGGCGGCCGATACGCTGGCCATCACCTCGACCGCGCTGAACCGCCGGGTGCTGGCGCTGGAAGAGGAACTGGGCGTGCAGATCTTCGAGCGGCTGCCGCGCGGCGTGCGGCTGTCGACGGCGGGAGAACTGCTGATCCACCACATCCGCAACCAGGTGTCGGATTTCGAGCGGCTGAAATCGCGCATCGCCGATCTTGCGGGTGAACGGCGCGGGCATGTGGCGATCGCCTGTTCGCAGGCGCTGCTGCCCTATTTCCTGCCCGAACAGATCGCCGCCTATCGCGCCAGCCATCCGCTTGTCACCTTCTCGGTCCTGCTGCGCGACCGGGCGGCGGCGGAACAGGCGCTGGTGGATCATTCTGTGGATCTGGCGCTGGTGTTCGAGCCGGTGCGGCTGTCGGAATTCCAGGTGCTGGCCACGGCTCGGCAGGCGGGGCATGCTGTGATGCCGCCCGATCATCCGCTTGCGGCGCGCGGCACGGTGCGGCTTGCGGCCTGCGCGGAATATCCGCTGGCGCTGCCGACCGCGCATTACGGTGTGCGCCACCTGATCGACCTTGCGATCCGCCGCTCGTCGTTGGCCCTTCAGCCGGCCGTGGAATCGGACAGTTTCGAATTCCTGCGCCGCCTGCCTGCGCATGAACGCATCATCGGCTTTCAGATCCCCATCGGGCTGCCGCTCGAGGATGGGGTGGACGGCATCGTCAGCCGCCCGATCGACCGGCGCGATGTGCCCGAGGGGCTGCTCTATCTGGGCCAATTGCGGGGCCGGACATTGCCCGTGGCGGCCGCGAAATTCGCAGGGCTGCTGCAACGGGCGATGGTCGACCGGTTCGGGGAATGATCTGCGCGCGGGAAGTGGCTGGGGCGCTAGGATTCGAACCTAGGTATGGCGGTACCAAAAACCGCTGCCTTACCGCTTGGCGACGCCCCAACTGCGGCGGTGTTTAGCGAAGCCTTCCGAAGGGTGCAAGGGGCTTTGCGCAAAAATCCGCATTTGCCCGCCCGCGACGTTCAAGTTATTGCTGTGGAATGGAAAACACAGATGTCGTGGTGCTTGGGGCGGGGGCGGCCGGGCTGATGGCCGGGATCGAGGCGGCACGGCGCGGGCGCCGGGTCGTGGTGCTCGACCACGCGCGGGCGGCGGGCGAGAAGATCCGCATCTCGGGCGGGGGGCGGTGCAACTTCACCAATCTCGATGCTGCGCGCGCGGATCGTTACCTGTCGCAGAACCCCCGCTTTGCCCTGTCGGCGCTGGGCCGGTTCCGCCCGGCCGACATGATCGCGCGGCTGGATGCGGCGGGGATCGCCTGGCACGAAAAGACGCTGGGGCAACTTTTCTGCGACGGATCGGCCCGGCAGGTCGTGGACCTGCTGGTGCGCGATCTGGCCGAGGCGGGGGGTGAACTGCGGCTTGGGGTTGCCGTCACCGGCCTGCGGCACGAGGGCGGCTTCGTGGTCGAGACCGCCACCGGGCCCGTCGCCGCCGCGCGGGTGGTGGTGGCCACGGGCGGCAAGTCGATCCCGAAGATGGGCGCAACCGACATCGGCTATCGAATCGCGCGCAGCTTCGGCATCCCGGTGACCGAGACGCGTCCGGCGCTGGTCCCGCTGACCTTCGGCGCCGAGTTCACCGAGGGGCTCGCCGGGCTTGCGGTGCCGATGGCGCGCGCCATGACCGGCCGCACCGGGTTCGACGAGGCGGTGCTTTTCACCCATCGCGGCCTGTCCGGCCCGGCGATCCTTCAGATCTCCTCTTACTGGCGGGAAGGGCAGTCGATCACGCTCGATCTCTGCCCCGGCGCGGATCTTGCCGGGGCGCTGCGGGCGGCACGCGGCGATAGCCCGAAGACCGCGGTCCGAACGGCGCTGGGGCGGCATCTGCCGGAACGGCTTGCGCGGCGGCTCGAGGCCGTGGCGGGGCTCGATGCGGCGCCGCTTGGCGCGCAGTCGAACGCCAGTCTCGAGCGGATGGCCGCGCTCGTCCGGCAGTGGGATGTGCTGCCGACCGGCTCCGAGGGCTATCGCACGGCGGAAGTGACGCTGGGCGGGGTTGATACCGCGGCGCTCGACGCGCGCACGCTCGAGGCCAGGGCGGTGCCGGGGCTGCATTTCGTGGGCGAGGTGGTGGATGTGACCGGCTGGCTGGGCGGCTACAACTTCCAATGGGCCTGGGCCTCGGGCTGGGCGGCCGGGCAGGCGGTTTAGGCAGCGCCTGAGGAGTTCCGCGCAAGGCTTTCGTTTATAAGGAAAGACCCCGCCGCGGCGCCATTTCCGGTCGGCAGATGTGCCGGGGGTGGCCGCGCCCCCGGCCCTGGCCCCGCTCAGAACGTCTGGTCGTAGGCG
>DAIEJF010000098.1 GCA_027351005.1 Paracoccaceae bacterium
CCGCCAGCCGCCTCGCCCTGGGGATGGAGGTCGATTACGTCAAGCAGCGCGCCTTCAACGACCGGCTCGGGTTCCAGAATTATAGCGTGGGCACCGGCATGGTGTCGGCCTATTACGCGTTCAACGGCGGCTATTTCGCCCGGATCGACGCGGGCCGCTATCTGGCCAAGGACGTGGGTGCCACGCTGACGCTCAGCCGCGAATTTGCCAACGGCTGGACGATCGGGGCCTTTGCCACCAAGACCAACGTTTCGGCGGCAAAATTCGGCGAAGGCTCGTTCGACAAGGGGATCTTCTTCAAGATCCCGCTGAACTGGCTGCTTGGCGTTCCGAACCAAAGCGCCATCGGCACCGTCATCCGCCCGGTGCAGCGGGATGGTGGCCAGATGCTGAACGTGAACGGCAGGCTTTACGACGTGGTGCGCCAGTATCAGTCGGGCGATCTCGACGGCGAATGGGGAAGGGTGTTCCGGTGATGAGGCGGCTTTGCGCGGCCCTGGCCCTGCTGGGGGTGACGGTTCTGGCGGGCTGCGGCAATGGCCAGAACCAGGAGATTGCGCGCGCGATGCTGGCACAGGCGCGCCTGTCGGTTGGCAAGTCGCCGCAGGCGCCCGCGCCGCTGGCCGGGCTGACGCGCGCGCAGGTCGATGCGTTGGGGGTTCCGCTGTTGCGCGTCACCGCGATCAAGCTGAAGACGCAGGCGCTGTTGGGGGTCTATGGCACCAACGGCCCCGTCACGACCTGGTCGACGACCGACAAGACCTCGGTTGCGCTGAACCGCGGGATCGTGGTGGCCACGCGCGGGCTGCCGGGTGACCTGATGTCGGCTGCGGTGCCGTCGCTTGCCGAGATCGCGGCAGGGGCGGGCGTTCTTGCGCGGACACACTATTATCTGGGCCGGAACGACCAGACCGAACCGGTCGTCTTCCGCTGCACGCTGGCCGACGCGGGCGCCGAACAGATCACGGTGGTCGGGCGGGCCTATCGCACACGCCACGTCACCGAAACCTGTGCCGCCGGACCCGAAAGATTTACCAACGACTACTGGATCGACGCGCGCGGCACGCTGCGCCGCTCGGTGCAGTGGATCAGTCCGCAGACCGGCGCGCTGGAGATCGAAAATCTGGAAAACTGAGGCGAATCAATTTGGTCCGTCAGGGGCGCAAGCGGAAAGATTGCCGGGAAAGGCGCCGAATTTCCGGGCAGTTTCGGCCAAGATGTGCAAGTGGCGCCACTTTGGCTCAAAACGGGTACAAAACCTCTCCCCTGTTCCCGCCGAAGTTGATATACGCAATCTTGTAGTATGATTTTCAGGAGGACCCCATGAAGTCGATGATCCTGACCGCAACGGTCGCAGCGATGGTCGCAACCACGGCGGTTGCCGCGCCGATCGTTTCGGCCCAGGGCACGGTCGAGCCGAAGATGAGCACCCAGTCGGTGATTGGCGGTTTTGCAGGGACACTGTCGGCGCAGACCGTGGCCGCGATCATCGCCACGGGCATCGCGGCCGCTGCCTTCTCAAACAGGTCGGGCACCTCCAGCACCCCCAGCACGCCGAGCACCCCCTGACCCGTTCTTCGGCCAAAAGCGCCGAAAGAATAGCGGTGCCGCGCAACCCAGTGCGGCGCCGTTTTTGCCTGTGAAAGCGGCGCACTGGCGGCTAGGCTGAACGGCATGGCCTTCAGGGGAGCGGCAGCGCTGGACGTCATCACCTTCCTGACCACCACGGTCCGCGGTGTCGTGCGGATCGTCGCCGACAGCAAGCTGGGCCTGATCGCGGCGGGCGTCGCGTTCTTTTCCATGCTTGCCGTGTTTCCGGCGGTGGCCGCGGTGATCGCGCTGTTCGGCTATTTCGCGGACCCCAAGGTCATCCTTGTCCAGGTTCAGCTTCTGGCGGATTTCCTGCCGGCCGATGCCTTCGAGATCCTTGACGCGCAGGTGAAGGCGCTGATTGCCGCCAATGTCTCGGCGCTGGGCTGGACGTCGGTCGTGTCCATCGTTGCGGCGCTCTGGTCGGCGCGGGCGGGGGTCTCGGCGCTGATGGAGGGGGTGAACGCCACCCACAGGGCCGATGCCCGTGGCGGCTTCGGGCATATCATGGCCTCGGTGCTGATGACGCTGATCCTTGTGGGCGTGGCGCTGGTCGCGCTGGCTGCGGCCATCGTGATCCCCGTGCTGCTGGCGGTGTTTCCGCTGGGGCCGTTCTTCACCGTGGCCGTCACCGTGGTGAAATGGGCGATCTCGCTGGCCGTCGTGGTCTTTGGTGTGGGGCTGGCCTATCGCCACGGGCCGAACCGGGGCGACACCCGCTCGCCCTGGATTTCGCCGGGGCTGGTGCTGGCGGTGGCACTCTGGGCGGCGGCGTCGGTCGGTTTTTCCTACTACATCGCCAATTTCTCCAGCTACAACCGCGTCTATGGGTCAATCGGGGCGGTGGTGGCGCTCTTGATGTGGTTCTATATCAGCGCCTATGTGATCCTGCTTGGCGCGGCGCTGAACGCGGAACTGGAGCGGTTTCCGCGCGTCTAGAAATCGCGCTGGTAGTAGACGCCGATGCCCGTGTTCCCGTCCGACCCGGCCATGCCCTTCACGGTCACCGACTTGGTGACATCAAGGTTCAGGTCGACCGAGGATTTTCCGTCGGCGCCCACGGTCACCTCGGTGTAGATCCGGCTGGACAGGTACTTGCCCGCCTTCACCGCCGCGCCGCCGGTGCTGTCGGTCGTCACATCAAGGTTGTCCAGACCGAAGCCCTGGCGCAGCTTGCCCACCATCCCCTCGCCGCCCTTGCCCGCCAGCGTCGCAACGGCCGAGGCAAGCTGTGCCGCCTGAAGCGCCGAAATCTTCGACAGGCCCTGGCCGAACAGCAGGTGCGACAGCACCTCTTCCTGCGGCAAGGCGGGCGAGGACGAGAAGGCGATGACAGGATTGGTCGCCTCGCCCGTGATCGAAACGGTCGAGGTTACGCCGTCGTTCACCGACGAGGCCGCGATCTGCACATAGGGTACGAAGCGGCCCTGAAGCTGAAGGCTGGCCTGGCTCAGGTCGAACCGCTTGCCCAGAATGTCGAGCCGTCCGCGCAGCAGCTCGAACCCCCCGGACGGGATCACGTTGTCGCTGTCGCCGCCAAGCTTCACCGTCCCGCCCAGTTCCGCATCAAGGCCCCGGCCCCGCAGGAACACCTGGTTCGGCGCGATGATGGTCAGATCCAGCGGGAAGGGCCGCGCCGGGCCCTGGGCCGCGCCGCCCTGCGGTGTTACCAGCCCGGCGCGGACCCGTGTCGCCTGCACGGCGGGGCTGGCCCCCACATGGGTCAGCCCCTTGACCATGTCGGCCCCCGACAGGTTGGTGGACGGCACCCGCAGTTCCGTCTGTGCCAGCCGCAGGGTGCCCGCCAGTCTGGCGCCGCCGGTCAGCGGCCCGGCGATGGTCAGTTGCCCGGTCACATGGGTGCTGAAGAGGTCGGGGTTCTTGAACAGCACATCCGACAGCGCCGCCGTCAGGTTTGCGGCATAGGGGGCGCTCAGCGTCACCGGCCCCTCGGCGGTGATCGTGCCGCCACCCACGCTGGCCCGGGCCTTCACATCGGCCCGCCCGCCGCCCAGCGTGACCGTCGCCGTCACCGGGTCCGCCGCCAGCCCCAGCGTGGGGTCTGCCAGCCGCAGCGGGCCAAGGTTCACCGTCCCGCCCAGTGCCGCCAGCGCGGGCGCGCCATCGAGGCGCAGGTCGAACCGGATCGGCCCGCGCAGCGACCGCGGCTGCATCACCGCGTTCAGGATCGCGGATTCGACCGTGCCTCTGGCCGTCACATGGGCGGTTTTCAGGTCGGATGACACCGTGCCCCCCAGCGTCGCCGCCAGCCCGCCGGGGCCGCTGGCCTTCAGGTCCAGCCCGTAGCCGGACTGATCCTGCGCGACCGTGCCGCCGATGGTCAGGGCGCCGGGAAAGCCGGGCGCCACCTGCGCCAGGTTCGCAAGCTTCGCCGCCACCGTCATGCGGGTGGCAGCACCCGTCGCCTCGGCGGTGACCTTGGCATCCAGTTGCGGGTTCGACAGGGTGAAGGTCTGCACCGTCACCCGGTCGCCGGTGCGGCTGGCGGCCAGGGCCAGCGTCGTCTGGCCCTTCAGCAGCACGTCTGCCTGCGGCTGGTTGACCGCCAGGTCGCGCGCCCTGCCATTCAGCGTCACGGTCTGGGTGCCGTTGGCCTCGGTCAGGTGCAGGCTGGCCGACAGGCCGCCGCCGTAGCCGCGTCCCAGCGCGCCAAGGTCCGCCATGTCGAGCGTCGCGGTCAGGTCGGCCGCACCGGTCTGCACATGGCCCCGGGCCGAGGCGGTCAGGCCTTGCGCGCGCAGGCTCAACGACCGCAGGTCGGTGCCCGTTTCGTCGCGTTTCGCCGACAGGGCGACGGTGCTCTGCCCGCGCAGAAGCTGGTCAAGCTGGGGCTGGCCTGCGCGCAGGTTCTGGCCTGTCACCGTCGCCTCGGCATCGAAGCGGCCCGCCAGCAGCGCGGCGGTGCCCGTCACCGTCACCGTCCCCGCGCCGCCCAGGCTGCGCCCGGCCAGCGCCGACAGCCGCGACAGGTCATCGACCGTCGCATTGGCGGACCCGCTGACGGTCAGGGCCGAGCCGATCCCGTCGACCGTGCCCTGCGCGCTCAGCCGATAGCCGCGGCCGGTCAGGCTGACCTCGGGCAGGGCGATGGGGGCGTGGGTCTTCCAGCCGAAGGCGATCCGCCCGGCCAGCGCGTCGCCCAGCGCCGCGGCCAGCGCCGGATCGGCGGGGGCAAGGCCCGTGGCCGTGAGATCGAGCGTGCCATCGACCGCGCCGCCTTCGGGCGCCTTGGCGATGCGGCCGCTGCCCGCCAGCGTCACCGCCGCCGCCTGCAGGTCGGGCCGGTCCAGCCCCCTCAGGTCGATCCTGCCCTGCCAGCCATCGCCCTGCGCCTTGTCGAATTGAACCGACAGCGCCGCGCTGTCGATCCGGGTCGGGCGTCCGGGCAGCGGCAGCAGCACCGGCGCGCCATCGGAAGCCGCAATCCGGCCGGTCAGGTCGATGCGCTCGGGCAGGCCGTCGGCCCCGATCCGCACCTGGCCGCCCAGGGTGATCGCCTGCGCCGCCAGTGTCAGCTTCGGCAGATCA
>DAIEJF010000113.1 GCA_027351005.1 Paracoccaceae bacterium
CCGCCCACCAGCGGCCAGCGCGCGTTGGCCCACGACGGGCCCGGTTGCGGGTCGTCGGGAAGGAAATCGTGTGCTTCGTTACCCATCGGATGGCCTACCTTTGATGAGGTAATGCCCGAACCATGGAGGCGCTCCCGGGGAGGAGGCGCGCCGCCCTTGTGGTCAGGCGAGTTCCTTCAGCAGCGCGTCGAGCGTCGTTCCGAGTTCGCTCGGCGAGGGGGAGACGCGGATGCCCGCCGCTTCCATCGCGGCGATCTTGTCCTCGGCGCCGCCCTGGCCGCCCGAGACGATCGCCCCGGCGTGGCCCATGCGTCGGCCCGGAGGGGCGGTGCGCCCGGCGATGAAGCCGACGACCGGCTTGCGGCGCCCGCGCTTCGCCTCGTCGGCGAGGAACTGCGCGGCTTCTTCCTCGGCGCTGCCGCCGATCTCGCCGATCATGATGATCGACTTGGTGGCGTCATCCTTGAGGAATAGCTCGAGCACGTCGATGAAATTGGTGCCGTTGACCGGATCGCCGCCGATACCCACCGCGGTGGTCTGGCCGAGGCCTGCGTTGGTGGTCTGGAACACGGCTTCATAGGTTAGCGTGCCCGAGCGGCTGACCACCCCTACGGACCCCTTCGAGAAGATATTGCCGGGCATGATGCCGATCTTGCACTCTTCCGGGGTCAGGATGCCCGGGCAGTTCGGGCCCAGCAGGCGCGAGTTCGAGCGGTCCAGGCGAGCCTTCACGCGCACCATGTCCAGCACCGGGATGCCCTCGGTGATGCAGACGATCAGCTCCATCTCGGCGTCGATCGCTTCCAGGATCGAGTCGGCCGCATAGGGCGGCGGAACGTAGATCACGCTGGCATTGGCCTCGGTTGCCGCCTTCGCCTCATGCACCGAGTTGAAGACCGGCAGGCCAAGGTGTTCGCTGCCGCCCTTGCCCGGCGTCACGCCGCCGACCATCTTCGTGCCATAGGCGATGGCCTGTTCGGAATGGAAGGTGCCCTGGCTGCCGGTGAAGCCCTGGCAGATCACGCGGGTGTTTTCGTTGACGAGAATGGCCATGTGATTACCCCTTCACCGCTTTCACGATCTTCTGCGCAGCGTCCGAGAGGTTGTCGGCAGCGATCACGTTCAGGCCGGAGGTCTTGATGATCTCCTTGCCCAGTTCGACGTTGGTGCCTTCCAGCCGCACGACCAGCGGCACCTTCAGCCCCACTTCCTTCACCGCGGCCAGCACGCCTTCCGCGATGATGTCGCAGCGCATGATGCCGCCGAAGATGTTGACCAGGATCCCTTTCACGTTGGGGTCCGAAGTGATGATCTTGAAGGCTTCGGTCACCTTTTCCTTCGTCGCCCCGCCGCCCACGTCGAGGAAGTTGGCAGGTTCGGCGCCGTAAAGCTTGATGATGTCCATCGTGGCCATCGCAAGACCCGCGCCGTTCACCATGCAGCCGATCTCGCCATCCAGCGCGATGTAGTTCAGGTCGAACTTGCTGGCGGCCAGTTCCTTGGGGTCTTCCTCGGTCTCGTCGCGCAGGGCCAGGATGTCGGCGTGGCGGAAAAGCGCGTTGTTGTCGAAGCCGACCTTGGCATCCAGGCACTTCAGGTCGCCGTTGGGCATCAGGATCAGCGGGTTGATCTCCACCATCTCGGCGTCTTTCTCGACGAACATGGTGTAAAGCTTCTGCAGCAGGTCCACACACTTGCCGACGGCCTTGCCGGTCAGACCCAGCGCGAAGGCGACGCGGCGACCGTGGAAGCCCTGATAGCCCGTCGCCGGGTCGATCGAGAAGGTCAGGATCTTTTCCGGCGTATGGGCGGCCACCTCTTCGATGTCCATGCCCCCTTCGGTCGAACAGACCACGCTGATCCGGCTGGTCTTCCGGTCGATCAGCAGTGCCAGGTAGAATTCCTTGGCGATGTCACTGCCGTCTTCGATGTAGATGCGGTTCACCTGCTTGCCGGCGGGGCCGGTCTGGTGCGTGACCAGCGTGCGGCCCAGCATCTGATGCGCCATCGCGGCGGCTTCCTCGACCGAGCATGCAAGCCGCACGCCGCCCTTTTCACCGGCCTCGGCCTCCTTGAAGTGGCCCTTGCCGCGCCCGCCTGCATGGATCTGCGCCTTCACCACCCACAGGGGGCCTTCCAGCGCCGAGGCCGCCGTCTTCGCCTCGTCAGCCCGCAGCACCACGCGGCCGTCGGACACCGGGGCGCCGTAGCTGCGCAGCAGCGCCTTTGCCTGATACTCGTGGATGTTCATGAAACCGTCCCGTCTGGTGAGTTTGGCGAGGCTAATGGCACAGGATTAAGGCGCCACAAACGCAATTTCGTGGGAAGCGGCGCTTTCGCCCGAAAATAGCGACATTTGTGATCACGCGCCGAAAAAGTGTGATCACAAACGGAATCCACCCTGTTCGCGCGATTGATTCGGCGCCGTCAGCGGGGCCGGGCCACGAAGGCGGCCTGACCGCGGGGCAGAACGGCAGGCAGCGGCGCAAGGGCAAACCCCGCCTCGTCGGCGGCCTGGGCCACGTCGCGGGCCAGCAGGTGATAGGGCGCCCGGTCGGGGTGGGTGACAACCCCATCGCGCTGGCGCAGCGGGCCGCTGGCGGTGGCCGCATCGGGGGCAATAAAGACGGTGAAGCAGAACCACTCCAGCCGCGGGAACCGTGCGCGCAACCGGGTGAAGGCCCCGGCAAGATAGGACAGCGGCAGATGGGTGAAGACCGCAAAGGCGATGGCGTGGTCGATCCGGTCCGGCACGCCGGGAAATGCGAAGGTCGCATCCTCGATCAGCTGTGCAGGGGGAAGACGGCCCTTGTCGGCCAGCTCGGTCTCGTAGCCGCGCTGCATCAACGCAGCCGACATGTCGGTGCCCCAATAGTGCCCCGGATCCAGGAACGGCACCGCCTTGCAGCCCAGCCGCAGTGACCCGCAGCCGATGTCCAGCAGGTGATGATGCGGCTGCAACCCCAACCCGGTCAGCAGCGCCATCTGCGCCTCGCCGGTTTCGTTCCACCGCCCGCCCACGATGTCGCGGTGCCGCCCGCGGGCCAGCGCCTGGGCGTAGAATTCGGGGGCGTAATAGGGGGAGAGATGGCCGCGCACGGGGGTCTCCGGCGGGAAAACCGGGCCCCCGCGGGGGCCCGGCCGCGGTCAGGTTCAGGCCAGCGAGGGGTCGATGCCCTTGCAGGCGGCCACAAGGCCCTTCACGGCGTCGACGGACTTATGGAACATCGCCTGTTCGGCCGTGTCCATCTGGATTTCCACCAGCCGTTCCACCCCGCCTGCGCCCAGGATCACCGGCACGCCGACATAGAGCCCGTCAAGCCCGAAGGCGCCATCGACATAGGCCGCGCAGGGCAGCAGGCGCTTCTGGTCCTTGAGGTAGGCTTCCGCCATCTCGATCGCCGATGCCGCGGGGGCGTAGAAGGCCGAGCCGGTCTTCAGCAGGCCCACGATCTCGGCGCCGCCGTCGCGGGTGCGCTGGATGATGCTGTCCAGCTTTTCCTGCGTGGTCCAGCCCATCTTCACCAGGTCCGGCAGCGGAATGCCCGCAACCGTGGAATAGCGCGCCAGCGGCACCATCGTGTCGCCGTGGCCGCCCAGCACGAAGGCGGTGACGTCCTTCATCGAGACGTTGAATTCCAGGCTGAGGAAGTGGCGGAACCGGCCCGCGTCCAGCACACCGGCCATGCCCACCACCTTGTGATGCGGCAGGCCCGAGAATTCGCGCAGCGCCCAGACCATCGCATCCAGCGGGTTGGTGATGCAGATCACGAACGCGTCCGGGGCATGGGCCTTCAGCCCTTCGCCCACCGCCTTCATCACCTTCAGGTTGATCCCCAGCAGGTCGTCGCGGCTCATGCCCGGCTTGCGCGGCACACCGGCGGTGACGATGCAGACATCGGCACCGGCGATATCGGCATAGGAATTCGCGCCCTTAAGGCTGGCGTCGAAGCCTTCGATCGGGCCCGACTGCGCGATATCAAGCGCCTTGCCCTGGGGCGTACCTTCGGCGATGTCGAACAGGACAACGTCGCCAAGTTCCTTGATCGCGGCGAGATGGGCGAGCGTGCCGCCGATCTGCCCCGCGCCGATGAGCGCGATCTTGGGTCTGGCCATGGGTGATCTCCGGATCGGTTGATGACGGCGGGATGCGTAGACCCGTTGTGCGCGGCGCGCAAGTCCGCCGCGGCGCGGCGGAACGCCCGGCCTCTGGCGGCGCCGGGATGTTTGCGCTAAACCGCGGCCAAGCCCTTGGGATTGCGAAAGCGCGGCAATGACCTTCGATCTGACGTTCTTTCTCGTGGCGATCCCGGCGGTCTTGTTCGCGGGCATTTCGAAAGGCGGGTTTGCCGGCGGCGGCGCCTTCGCAGCCACGCCGATTCTGGCGCTGTTCGTCTCGCCCGGCCATGCCGTGGGGCTGATGCTGCCGCTGTTGATGATGATGGATGTCGCAACCCTGCGGCCCTATTGGGGCAAGTGGGACAAGACCGCCGCGCGGCTCTTGCTGACGGGGGCGTTGCCCGGGCTGGTGCTTGGCGCGGCGATCTACCGCTTCACCGATCCACGGGTCTTCAAGCTGTTGATCGGCGCGATCTCGATCGGGTTCGTCGCGTTCCAGATTGCCCGCGCCCGGCGCTGGCTGCGGCTGGAGGGGCACGGCGTCGGCCCGCGCGCGGGGCTGCTGGCGGGCTTCGGCACCGGCTTCACCAGCTTCGTCGCCAATGCAGGCAGCCCGCCCGCCGCCGTCTATCTGCTGCTGAAAGGGGTCACCAAGACCGAGTTCCAGGCGACCAACGTCATCATCTTCTGGATCATCAATGCGTTGAAGTTCATCCCCTTTCTGGGGCTAGGTCTGGCCACGCGGCAGACGATCCTGGCCGATGTGATGCTGGCGCCCGTGGCGCTGCTGGGCGCCTGGCTGGGCATACGGGCGCATCATGCGGTGCCGGAAAAGCTGTTCTTTGGCCTGACCTATGTGCTTCTGGTGCTGACCGGCAGCAAGCTGATCTGGGACGCGCTGGCCTAGCCTCCCACGGCGCGGCGGGCGCGATCAGCCCCGGGCAAAGCTGAACCGGGTCACCTGCCGGTAGGTCTGCCCCGGATCGAGCGTGATCGGCGGAAACCCGGGATGCGCCGGGGCATCGGGCCAGCGCTGCGCCTCGAGCGCGATCCCCGCATGGGCGCCATAGGGCTGGCCCGCATGGCCCGGAAACGGCGCGGTATCCACTCCGCGCCCGTCATAGACCTGAAGGCCGGGCTCGGTCGTCTCCAGCGTCAGCCGCACGCCCGTCCGCCCTGTCAGTTCCGCCGCGAAGGCCAGCGGCCCCGGTGCGTCGGTCAGGCAGAAGTTGTGGTCGTACCCCTCGCCCAGATCCAGCACGCGCCCCCCACGCAGGTCGAAGGTGCCGGACACCGCCCGCGCCTCGCCCGTGGGGATCAACGCCGCATCGACCGGCAGGTAGCGGTCCGCCGCCACCCGCAGCCGGTGCCCGGCCACGTCGGCGCGGCCATCCAGCGTCCAGTAGCTGTGGTTGGCCAGGTTCATCAGCGTCGGCGCATCCGTCACAGCCTCAAGCGTCAGCGTCAGGCCCTGTCCGGCAAGCTGGAACCGTGCGGTGATCCGCCGGTTTCCGGGAAAGCCACCCAGGCCATCGGGCAGGTCGCAGGCCAGCGTCAGGTCATCCGCCCCGGCGGAAACGATCGTCCAGATCCGGGTATGCAGGCCGGTGTCGCCGGAATGCAGCAGGTTGGCCCGCTCGTTCGGTGCGAACCGGCAGGGTCGCCCGCCGACCGTGGCCGCCGCACCGGAAATCCGATTGGCCACCGGCCCCACGATGGCCCCGAAATAGCCCATTGGCCCCTCGTAGGCGGCCGGCACATCGGACCCCAGCGTCAGGCTGTAGGGCACGCCGGCCAGCCGAAGGTCCTGCAGGACCGCGCCGCGGGTCAGGATCACGGCGGTCAGTTCGCCCGCCTGAAGGCGGATGGCCTCGACCGGCTCACCGGCCGAGGTGGTGCCGAAACGGCGGATCTGTGCGGTCAAAGCGGGCTCCAGTGTACCCCGGCGGTGGGGATGGTGATGCCGTCGAAGCTAACCGGAGTGGGGTTGTAGTTGAAGAGGAAGCGGTGCGTGGCCGTATCGCGGCGGCGCAAGCCGGGGGGCAGGTCTGTCACGGCAACGCCCGCCTCCTGGCAGGTCTTGCGAAGCAGATCACCAAGCGCGGTTTCATCCAGCCAGCCGCCGACATAGGTGAGCGGCCCCGCCGTCATCGCCACGGCGTGCCCGTCCTGCGCCACCAAAGCGGGGCTGGCCGCGCCGTCCAGCCGTTCGTGCCAGTGCCGGATCGCGCCGCCGCCTTGCAGCGGCACCTCGATCCCCGGCGGCAGGCTTTCCACCCGCGCCACGGTGCAGTCGAGCCCGGGCAGGTTCGGCGGCAGCGGCACGGGAATGGCAAAATCGGCCGTCTTGCTGTTCGTGCGCGGCCCCACCAGCGCCCGGCCGCGATAGGTCGTCAGCGCCGCAAGAAGTGGCGCCGAAATCGTCGCGAGACCGGGAACCAGAACCATCCTGTAGGCCGACAGATCGGTCACGTCGGGCGGCAGGATGTCCACGTTCAGCCCCAGCGCCCGCAATCCGCGATAGACCGAGGTGACAAGGCGGAAATAATCGAAATCGTGGCCCTGCGGCTGCGTTTCCCAGGCCCAGGCGCTTTCGTAATCGAAGACAAGCGCCACCGGGGCGGCACAGGTTCCGGCGTCGGGCATCGCGGTCAGTTCGCGCGCGACCTGCGCGGCCTCGCCCAGCGCGGGGGCCGCGGCGGAATCCGGGCGCAACAGGCCCGCATGCATCTGCTCCTGCGCGAAAGGCGCCTGGCGCCAGCGAAAGTAGCTGACGCATTCCGCGCCATGTGCGAACGCCTCCCAGGCCCAGAGCCGGGCCATGCCGGGCAGCGGGTCCGCGTTCCAGGGGGCCCAGTTCACCGGGCCGGGCTGCTGTTCCATGATCCACCAGCGCCCGCGCCCCACGGCGCGGTAAAGATCGTGGTGAAAGGCCTGATTGTCCGGGTCGCCCTGGCGCAGGAAATGCGCCTTGTGTTCTTCGGTTGCCTCGATCCGGTCCGAGAGGAAGCCCAGCGGATAGCTGTCCCAGCTTGCGATATCGAGGTCCGCGCCGACCTTGAAATGATCGAAATCCGTCACCCGGCCCATGTAGTTATGCGCGATCGGCGCGTCGGAATGGGCCCGGATGATCTGCACCTGAAGCCGGTTGAAACTGCCCACCTGATCCGAGGAAAACCGGCGGAAATCCATAACATGCGCCGGGTTCGGTTCGGTTACCGTCAGGTTCGGCAGGCCCACCTGATCGAAGCTGTCGTAATCCATCGACCAGAACACATTGCCCCAGGCCCGGTTCAGCGCCTGCGGCGACTGGTATTTCCGCGAAAGCCAATCGCGGAAGGCCGAAAGTGCGGCGGGCGAATAGCTCAGCACCGTGTCGTGACAGGCATATTCGTTATCGGTCTGCCAGGCCCCCAGATGCGGGTTGCGACCATAGCGTTCGGCCATGGCGGTGACGATGCGGGCACATTCGGCGCGGTAGCCCGCATGGCTGAAATCATAGTGCCGCCGCGATCCAAAGCCGCGCGGACGGCCATCGCGGTCCATTGCGAACATGTCGGGATGCCGGTCGGCCATCCAGCGCGGCGGCGTTGCGGTCGGGGTTCCCAGCACCACCTTCAGCCCGGCGGCCCCCAGCGTCTCGATGGCGCGGTCCAGCCAGGCCCAGTCGAACTGGACCGGCTGCGGCTCCATCCGGGTCCAGGCGAATTCACCGATGCGCACGAAGGTGATGCCGGTGTCGGCCATCCGGCGGGCATCTTCCGCCCAGATCGCCTAGGGCCAGTGTTCGGGGTAGTAGCAGACGCCAAGGGTGCGTTTCAGGCTCACAGGATCACCTCGGGTTCGGGCAGGCCACGCACACCGGCAGGCGCGGAAAAGGTCGCACCACTCAGCGGATGGGCGGCAAGGTCATCGGGGCCAAGGCCCTCACGGGCCGTGGTGCAGAACAACGTGGCCAGATCCGGCCCACCGAAGGCCGGGCAGGAGGTGTGCGGCGCACCAAAGCGGATCGCCCTCAGGAACTGTCCGCGCGGATCGTAGGCCGCCACCCGGCCCGCACCCCATTGGGCGTTCCAGAACGTTCCTTCGGAATCGATCACCGCACCATCAGGGTTAAGCCCCTCGGCACCGGGATCAAGAAACAGCACCGGGTCGCCCACCGGCCAGCCCTGTGCATCCAGAGCAACCCGCCAGACCTTGCCCCGTGCGGTATCGGCAAAATGCGCATGGCCGCCATCGGGGCTGAAGCAGATCGCGTTCGGGATGGTCAGCTTGCCGAAAAGCTGCCGCACCTCGCCGCGATGGTAGCGATAGATGGCCCCCGCCTCGGGTTCGGCCCGCTTGCCCATGGTACCGATCCAGAACCCGCCCTGCCGGTCGGCACGGCCGTCATTGGACCGCGTCCTCGGGTTGTCGCCCTCCAGCGGCACGACCACCGCCCGGTCGCCCGAGGCAAGGTCAAGGTGCCAGAGACAGCTTTCCGAGGCGATCAGCAAACCGTCGCGCCCGGTGCGCGCGGCCGCCGAAACCATGCCGGGAAACCGCCATTCCCGCGTTGCCCCGTCCACTCGCGTCATCAGCCGACGGTTCAGGATATCGAACCAGAACAACTGTTCCCGTTCAGGGTGCCAGAATGCACCTTCGCCCAATTCGCACGGGGTCGGATCGAAGACCGAACTCATGCCCGCGCTGCGTCATAGGCCGCCACGATGTCGCGCGCGCGGGCGGCGGTGTCAGCGATGCTGCGACCGGGCTTGTAAAGCGCGGTGCCGATCCCGAAGCCGTCCGCCCCGGCAGCGATCCACTGGGCGAAGTTCTCGGGCCCGGCGCCGCCCACGGCATAGACCTGCGCCGCCTTCGGCAGCACCGCGCGGATCGCCTTCAGCCCCTCGGGGCCCATCAGCGTCGCGGGGAAGATCTTCAGCCCGTCCGCGCCGTGGCGCAGCGCGGCAAAGCATTCGGTGGGCGTGAAGACGCCAGGCCAGCTTTGCAATCCGCGCGCCTTGGTGGCGGCGATCACCTCGGGGTCCATGTTGGGCGAGACGACCAGCCGCCCGCCCACCCCGGCCACGGCGGCGACCTCGGCCGCGGTCAGCACGGTTCCGGCGCCGATCAGCGCGTCTTTACCGTGGCTTGCGACCATCCGGCCGATGCTGTCGAGCGGGTCGGGCGAGTTCAGCGGCACCTCGATCAGGGTGATCCCCGCCGCGATCAGCGCGGCGGTCAGCGGCACGGCCTCGTCGGGGGTGATCCCGCGCAGAATGGCGATCAGGTTGCGCGTCATCGGGCAGTCTCCTGCAGCAGGGCATGGGCGGCGGTCAGGCCCGCCAGCGTGATCCGGTCGCCATCCACCACGCGGGGGGCGGCACCCTGCCGGGCCAGCGCCGCAGCATAGGCCCCGCCGATCCCCGAAGCGCCGATCACTGCGACAGACTGGCCTAGCCAGTAGGGCCGCGCCGCCGCCAGTTCGGCCCCGATCAGCGCCCCAGACAGCCGCGCCCGCGCCGTGGCGGGGGCAAGCCCCGACAGCAGCGCCTCGGCCCGCAGCGAAAAGAGCCGCGCCGCCAGCCGTTCGGGGCGTGACAGCAGATCATCCAGCGCAAGCATGAACGCCTGTTCATCCCACCCCTCGGCCCCTACCGAATGGCGCAGCACCGAATGTTCGGACAGAAGCGCGAACATCTCGCCGGTCATGAAGGTCTGGAAGCTGACGATCTCGCCCGCGCTGATCCGCACCCATTTGTTGTGGGTACCGGGCAGGCAAAGAACGCCATCGAACTCGGGTTCGGCTGCCAGGAAGCCCGCGATCTGGGTTTCCTCGCCGCGCATCACGTCGGCGGGCGAAAGCTGCTTGATGCCGGGGATCACGCGCACCGTCAGCCGTCCGTCACCGCAGGGCGCGCTGGCAAAGCCGCCGGGCTCCAGCGGGAGGCAGGGCACCGGGCGGTAGGGCGCCTCGACCCAACCCTGCCGGCTGCCCACCATTCCGCAGGCCAGCGCCAGCGTCGCGCGCCCGGGTGCAAGCCATCCCCCCGCAAGCGCCAGCAGCGCGGGTTCGAACCCCTCGCGCGTCAGGCTGCCCATCCCGGCATCCGAGGATGCGGCGGCCAGCACCCGTCCGTCGTCGGCCATCGCCCAGGCGCGCAGATGCGTCGTGCCCCAGTCCACCGCGATCCAGTCGGCGTAACTCATCCGCTCACCACCACGCCACCGTCTACCACCAGCGCCTGCCCGGTCATCATCCGGCTGGCCTTCGAGGCCAGGAACAGCGTCGCATCCACGATGTCCCGCTCGACCAGATGTTCGGGGATGCACTGCCGCGCCAGATGGGCCGCCAGCCCCTCGGGCGTGGCCCAGAGGTCCATCTGCCGCTGCGTCAGCACCCAACCGGGCATCAGCGCGTTCACCCGGATCCGGTGCGGCCCAAGCTCGCGCGCAAGCCCGCGCGTCAGGCCGGTGATGCCCGATTTGGCCGCGACATAGCCCGGATAGCCATCGTTTCCCATCATGTAGCTGATGGACGAGAAGTTGATGATCGCCCCGCCGCCGGCCGCGATCATGCCGGGTGCTGCGGCCTGCGCGGTGAAGAAATGCGGGCGCAGGTTGATGGCCTGCCCCTTGTCCCAGGCCTCCACCGTGGTTTCGGCCAGCGTGTGGCGCGTGTCGTTGGCGGCGTTGTTCACCAGCACGGTGATCGCCCCATGCGCCCGCGCGGCCTCGGCCATCGCCGCCTGCAGGGCCGCCACATCGGTGATGTCGCAGGCGACGAACAGCGGGCGACGACCATGCCGGGCGGCCATCTCGTCGCAGAAGGCGGTCGCATCGGATCGCTGCACGAAGGCGACATTGGCGCCCTGCGCAAGGAACCCTTCGGTCAGGGCCGCGCCGATCCCCGCACCGCCCCCGGTGATGAAGACCGAGGCGCCCGCAAGGTCGTGGAAGGTGGCGTATTGGGTCATGTCGGCTCCGGGCTCAGTGGCTTTCGCGGGTCACGGGGCGGGTGTCCTTGCCCACCAGGAAATCAAGGTCGGCGCCTTTGTCGGCCTGCAGCACATGGTCGACGTAGAGCTTGGCATAACCACGCTCGTACCGCGGCGCGTCGGGCACCCACGCCGCGCGGCGTGTGGCCAGTTCGGCGTCCGACACCAGCAGCGTCAGTTCGCCCCGGCTGGCCGACACACGGATCCGGTCGCCCGTCTTCACAAGCGCCAGCGGGCCGCCGGCCTGCGCCTCGGGCGCCACATGCAGTACCACGGTGCCATAGGCGGTGCCCGACATGCGGGCATCCGACACGCGAACCATGTCGCGCACACCCTTCTGCACCAGCACCTTCGGGATCGGCATGTTGCCCACTTCGGGCATCCCCGGGTAACCCTTCGGCCCGCAGCCCTTCAGCACCAGGATGGTCTCGGGCGTCACCGGCAGGTCGTCGCGGTCGATGTTGGCCTTCAGATCCTCGATGTTCTCGAACACATAGGCGGGGCCCTCATGCTCCAGCAGCGCATCGGTCGCGGCCGAGGGCTTCACGATGGCGCCATCGGGGGCAAGGTTGCCGCGCAGCACGCGCAGGCCCGCCGCGGGTTTCACCGGCGCGTCGAAGGCGTGGATCACGTCGCGGTTGAAGCATTCCGCCCCCTCGGCATAGACCGAGATATCGCGGCCCAGAACGGTGTTCGCCGCGCGCAGGTGTCCCTTGCCGCGCAGTTCCGCCAGCACCGCCGGAACCCCGCCCGCATAGGCGAAATCCTCCATCAGGTACTTGCCCGACGGCATGCAGTTGACCAACAGCGGAATGTCCTTGCCCAGTTCGATGTCCTTCAGGCTCAGGTCCACCCCCACCCGGCCCGCGATGGCCAGAAGATGCACCACCGCGTTGGTGGACCCGCCCACCGCCGCATTGGCCACGATCGCGTTCTCGAAGCTCGCGCGGGTCAGCACCTTCGACAGCGTCAGGTCTTCTTCCACCATCTCGACGATGCGTTTGCCGGTCAGGTGCGCCAGCGCCATCCGCCGCGCATCGACCGCGGGCAGCGCACCGTTGGTGGGCAGCGCGAGGCCCATCGCCTCGACCAGGCTCGACATGGTCGAGGCCGTGCCCATCGTCATGCAGACGCCGGCCGACCGGCTCATGCCGCTTTCGGCCGCCATGAATTCTTGCAGCGTCATTTCGCCCGCGCGGACGGCTTCCGAGAATTTCCACACATCGGTCCCCGAGCCGATGTCCTGCCCGCGGTACTTGCCGTTCAGCATCGGCCCCGACGACACAACGATGGTCGGCAGATCGACCGAGGCCGCCCCCATCACCTGCCCCGGCGTAGTCTTGTCGCAGCCACCCAGCAGAACCACCCCGTCAAGACCATAGGCCCGGATGCACTCTTCCACGTCCATCGCCAGAAGGTTGCGGAACAGCATCGCCGTGGGCTTCATCTGCGTCTCGCCCAGCGAGGTCACGGGGAATTCGACCGGGAAGCCGCCCGCCTCCCAGACGCCGCGCTTCACCCCCTCGGCCAGCGTCCGCAGGCCCGAGTTGCAGGGCGTCAGCTCGCTCCAGGTGTTGCAGATGCCGATGATCGGGCGGCCGTCGAACACCTGATCGGGAAAGCCCTGGTTCTTCATCCAGCTACGGTGGATGAACCCATCCTTGTCGAGCTTGCCATACCAGGCGGCAGAGCGGCGGGGTTTCTTCATCTTGTCAGTCTCCGGGAAGGGCTTACAGGCGCTCGGCCTCGATCACCCAAAGGGCGGCGGGATTCAACCATGGCAGGGTCAGCCCCTGCCGCATCAGCGCCTGCCCGCTCAGGGTCACGGGCCCGGACTTCAGCACAAGGGGGGCACGGCTGCGGCGCACGATGTCGGACGGATTGGCCAGCGTCACCCGGTAGCGCGCCGCGGGGTCAAGGCCGGTCAGACGCAACGGCCGGGGCAGGATCTGGGCGCTGGTCTCGCGCAGCGCGGCAAACAGGGTGAAGCGGCTGCCGTCGCGTGCGATCTGCATTTCGGCCGTCACGGCAGGGTCGGCCGCGTCAAGCCGCAGCACATCGGCCGCCATCCGCCAGTGCCGCCCCGCCTTCCACCAGGCGGTCACGGCCTTCAGCGTCGCTGCCTCGTCGTCGGTCAGCTCGCGCAGATCCATCTCGAAGCCCATGTGCCGCTGCGCCGCGATCCAGGCGCGGAACGACATGGAATGAACCCGCCCCGAGGTATGACAGTGCCGCGGGCCGACATGGCTGCCGGTCACCTCGGGCGGCAGGAACAAGGCCGCGTCATGCTGGATGCGCAGGCGTTCCAGCGCATCGTTGGAATCCGACAGCCAGACCCGATGCGTTCGCGCCAGGATCCCGGCGTCGATCCGCCCCCCGCCCGAGGCGCAGCTTTCGATCTCGACCTGCGGATGCGCGGCGCGCAAACGGTCGAGCAGGTCGTAGACCCCGCGCGTCTGTGCGGCATCCACCACCGGCAGCAGGCGGTTGTGGTCCCATTTCAGATAATCGATCGGGTATTCGCCCAGCAGGGCGGACAGCCGGTGGAACAGATGGTCGCGCACCTCGGGCCGTCCCATGTCCAGCACCATCTGGTGCCGGCCCAGCACCTGATCGGCCGGGCCCAGCGCCCAGTCGGGATGCGCGCGATGAAGATCGCTGTCGGGGTTCACCATCTCGGGTTCGACCCAAAGCCCGAAGGTCATGCCCAGCTTGCGGACATGGGCGATCAGCGGATGCAGCCCGTCCGGCCACTTGCGCCGGTCCACCAGCCAGTCGCCCAGACTGGTCGTGTCATCGTCGCGGCGGCCGAACCAGCCGTCGTCCAGCACGAAGCGTTCGGCCCCCAGCGCCGCGGCGCGGTCGGCAATCGCGGTCAGGTCGTCAAGGCGATGATCGAAATAGACCGCCTCCCAGCAGTTGTAATGCACCGGACGGGGCCGGGCGGGATCGGGAAACCGCACGATCGTGCGGATCAGCCGCTGGTTGGCCACGGCGATGCCGTTCAGCCCGGCCTCGCTGAAAGCCGCATAAAGCGGGGCCGTCTCGAACCGGGTGCCGGTCTGCGTCTCGGCCCCCGCCGGATGGCCGAACTGCACCTGACGGCGGCCGTCGGGCAGCTCTTCGGCCACCATCCGGTGCCCGCCGGACCAGCCGTAGTGCAGCCCATGCACCTCGCCACCCGTGTTCGTCGCGCCTACCGCGGGCAGCAGCAGATACGGCGGATGTTCATGCCCCGACCGCCCCTGCCGCGCCTCGCGCAGGCGGGCGCCGGGGGTCCAGGGGGTCCGGTTCAACTGGAACTCGCCGATCCAGCGCCCCGACACATCGATCATCTCGGTCGCAAGCTGCGGCGCGGGCAGCACGGGGGCCGCCAGCCAGTGCAGCCGCACCGGCCGATCCGCGATCAGGACGCTGCGCAGCACGAACTGGCCAGAGGCGGGGTCGGCCGCGATCTCATGCGTCAGCCGCAGACCCGCCGCCATCGCGGTGAAGCGCAGCAAACCCGGCGCCTGCTCTGCCTCGGCCAGCGCGAAGCGGGCGGAAATCGGGCGGCCATCGGCCTCGGCCACCTCAAGCCCCGGCTGGCCCGGAAAGCTCCAGGCCGCCTCGGGGCACAGCGACAGGGGCGCGTTCGCATCAAGCATCCCCCCCGTCACATCACCCTGCCCCGCCGCGGCCAGCGCGGCCAGATCTTCGGTCGCGGGCAGGGCGGCGCCCCAGTAGATCACCGCGGGAATCCCACCCTGCGATGCCAGTGCCAGGGTCTGCGCGCCGCAATCGATCCGCCAGACCTGCAGGGTCATTTCACCGCCCCAAGCGTCAGCCCTGCAATGAAGTGACGCTGCATCGCAAAGAACATGAGAACCGGCGGCAGCGCCGCCACGATCGAACCTGCCGAAACAAGCTGCCACTGCGCGACCCACTGCCCGTTGAGCGAGTAGAGCCCCGCCGTCACCGGCTGGGTCGACACGCCATTGGTCAGCACGGTTGCCCAGAAATAGTCGTTCCAGATGAAGGTGAAGACCAGAACCGACAGGGCGGCAATCGCGGGGCGCATCAGCGGCAGCACGACATACCAGAAGATCCGCACCTCGCTGACACCCTCCACCCGCGCGGCCTCGATCAGTTCGTTCGGCAGCGACTTGATGAAATTGCGCATGAACAGCGTGCAGAACCCGGTCTGGAAGGCGACGTGAAAAAGCGCAAGCCCGGTGATGGTGTTGTAAAGGCCCAGCTTCAGCGTCAGATCCCGCACGGGCACCATCAGGATCTGGAACGGCACGAAGTTGCCCGCGACAAAGATGAAGAAGATCACCAGGTTGAAGCGGAACTTGTAGATCGCCAGCGCGAACCCGGTCATGCAGGACAGCGCCACGGCCCCGATCACCGTCGGGATCGTCACCTTGAAGCTGTTCAGGATGTACCAGCCGATCGGAGAGTTGCGGAACACATCGGCATAGTTGCTCCAGGCCAGATGCGACGGCCAGCCGAAGTAGTTGCCCTGCGTCATGTCGGCGGCCGGCTTCAGCGATGTCATGGCCACGCCAAGAAGCGGCAGCAGCCACAGGATCAGCGCCACCGGCAGGGCCACCTGATAGGCAGCCCGTGTCGCCGCGGGGCGCTGCTGGATCGGTCTGGGGAACATGGGCTAACGCTCCGTCTCGTCGCGGTACATCTTCCAGATGAAGCCGGAGATGAAGACCATCATGATGAAGAACAGCACCACGGCGATGGCCGCGCCATAGCCCATGCGGTAGCCGTATTCGCTCAGCGCCTGTTCGTACATGTAATAGGACAGCACGCGGGTCGAGCCATAGGGCCCGCCCTGGGTCATGATCGAGACCAGGTCAAAGGACCTCAGCGCGCCGATGACCGTCACCACCACGGCAATGAACGTGGCCGGGCGCAGTTGCGGGATGATGACATACCACAGCATCTTCCAGCCCTTGGCGCCATCCAGCCGCGCGGCCTCGACCTGATCGGGGGCCACGTTGTTCAGGCCGGTCAGGTACAGGATCATCACATAGGCGATCTGCGGCCAGAGCCCGGCCGCGATGATGCCGTAGGTGGCATAGCGCTCATCGGCCAGGATCGCGATGCCGTGGCCCGTCAGCATCTGCGACAGCTTGAACAGAAGCCCGAAATCCGGCGCGTAGAACCAGGTGAAGATCAGCCCGACCACCACCTGCGAAATCACGAAGGGGAAGAAGAACAACGACTTGTAAATGCGAATCCCGCGGACGCTCTGATTGAGGAAAATCGCGATGAACAGCCCCGCAGGCACGGCCAGCATGTAAAGCACCAGCCAGATCAGGTTGTTTTCAAGCGATTCCAGAAAGGCCGGGTCGGACCACAGCTCGACATAATTGCCGAACCCGATCCACTTCATCGCCCCCATGCCGTCCCAGTCGTAGAACGAGATCGACATCGACCGGAAGATCGGCGCGACCACATAGACCAGGAACATCAGCGCCCCGGGCGCGACGAACATCAGCGGCGCAAGGCGGCGCTGGTTCCGGCGCCAGGCGCCATGGCGGCGCGCGGCGGCGTTGGTGGTGACCGACGTCATGGGCCTCCCTCCCGTTCGTAAAAGACCCCCTCCCGCCAGCGCGGCGGAAGGGGGAACGTTCTGCGAGGGCTCAGCCCTGCTGGTAGATGCGCTTGCGGGCCGCTTCGAGGCGCTTCAGGATTTCGTCAACCCGGTCGGGGTGCGCCATGAATTCCTGGAAGCCTTCCATCCCGATCTTCGCCATTTCCGCCGGGGCGTCACGGTCGAAGAACTGCGCCAGGCCATCCGCCGTGGACAGCATGGTGAAGCCTTGCTGCAGGAACGGATCGCTGCCGACCTTGGACTGGTTGTTCACCGGAAGCTGGCCAAGGATGTCGTTGATCTTGGTCTGCTCGTCGGCCGAGGCCAGGAAGGCCAGGAACTTCTTCGCATCCGTCGGGTTCTTCGCCTTGGCCGGGATGTGCATCGTGTCGGTCGGCGCGTCTTCAGCCCGCCCGATGCCGGGGGTGATTTCCGGGAACGGGAAGAAGCCCAGCGTATCGTCGGTCATCCCCGCGGCCTTCAGCGGCGCCACGGCGAAGTTGCCCATCAGGTAGGTCGCGGCCTTGCCCTGCACCAGGTTCGGCAGCGCATCCTGCCAGTCGATCGCGGCAGAGTTCGCGGTCAGGTAGCCGGGCTTCACCAGCTTGGCCCACTCGTCGAACACCTTCTTCACGCGCGGATCGGTCCAGGCGATCTTGCCGTTCGTCAGGTCCATGTGGAACTGATAGCCGTTGGTGCGCAGGTCCATGTAGTCGAACCAGCCGCCCGCCGGCCAGAAGGCCTTGGTGCCGGTGGTGGTGCAATCGACCCCGCCCGCCTTGAACTTGGCGCAGGCGGCGATGAAGTCATCCCAGGTCTTCGGAATGTCGACGCCGAACTTCTTGAAGACGTCCTTGTTGTAGTAGATGCCCCACTGGTAATAGGTGTACGGGACGCCCCACTGCTTGCCATCGATCGTCATCGACGGAAGCGCGGATTTGAGCTGGGTCTTCAGACCGTTCTGATCCCAGACATCCGAGACATCCATGAACTGCCCCGCCTTCACGAAGGGCGCCATGCGGTTGCCGGCGTACCAGTTCGCAAGGTCGGGGGCGTCCGCGGTCAGGAAGTTGCGGATCGTGGTCTTGTAGCCCTCGTGGTCGAACACGGTCCATTTCACATGGACATCGGGGTTCGCCTTCTGGAAGTCGTCGATCAGCGTCTGGAACGCCTGCTTGGGCGCAGGGTCAGAGGTGTCGGTGAAGATCGTCAGATCACCGGCATGTGCAGCCATGCCGGTCATCGTGGCGACCGCAAGCGCCAGAGCGGCGGCGCGGGTGGATTGGACCATGGTTTCCTCCCTTTTGGTTCCAATATGTGAAACTTGGTTTTGATTATTGAAAATAATGCCGCTCATCGGCTATGCTGTCAACAGGCAAGGCGGCGGGGGCGGACAGGGTCGGACGCCCCCCGCGCCCGGCGGGAGGGGAAGATGGACGACGGGCTGCCCGCTTCGGGCGCGCAAGATGGCACGGTGGGCAAGGCGCTTGATGTGCTCGATATGGTGGCCAGCAAGGGTCGCCCCGTCCGCTTCACGGACCTTCTGGCCGAGGGCAGGTTTCCCAAGGCAACGCTCTACCGCCTGCTTCAGACGCTGACGAATCAGGGCATGCTGGCCTTCGACCCCGAACGGCAAAGCTATGCGCCGGGGATGCGGCTGGTAAGGCTGGCCCATTCCGCCTGGCGGCAAAGCTCGCTGGCCCCGATCGCGCGACCGCATGTCGACGCGCTGGCCGCGGCGGTGGGCGAGACGATCCACCTGGCCCAGCTTGATACCGGGCAAGTCCTTTATGTCGACAAGCGCAACGCCCGCCAGCCGGTCGAGATGTTCAGCCAGGCGGGCAAGGTCGGCCCGGCCTATTGCACTGGCGTGGGCAAGGCGATGCTGGCCTGGCTCGAGCCCGCGGAACTGGCCAGCGTCCTGGCGCGCCAGTCGTTCCACCGGTTCACCGACTACACGCTCGACTCGCC
This sequence comes from Paracoccaceae bacterium, assembly GCA_027351005.1. Taxonomy (GTDB): domain Bacteria; phylum Pseudomonadota; class Alphaproteobacteria; order Rhodobacterales; family Rhodobacteraceae; genus Solirhodobacter. Next base: position 18,664 of record DAIEJF010000113.1, read on the forward strand.
CGAGGCGCTGATGGCCGAACTGGCCGCGATCCGCGCCCGCGGCTTTGCCTTCGACCGCGAAGAGCACGAGCCGGGCATCATCTGTGTGGCCTTGCCGATCCTCACGCGCGGGGAACGGGTGCTGGGCGCGCTGTCGGTCACCTCGACCACGGCGCGCACCACCCTCACCGCACTCGAGGCGCTGGTGCCCCGCATTCGCGACACGGCGGCAAGGATCGCCGCCGAGGCGGAAAGCTGGCGCTTTCCGGAACAGGACACGAAGGGAGGACGCTGATGTCGGGCGTGAAGCTGAAGAACGTCGTCAAGAAATACGGTCAGGCACAGGTCATCCACGGCGTCGATCTCGACGTTCAGGATGGCGAGTTCTGCGTGTTCGTGGGCCCCTCGGGCTGCGGCAAATCCACCCTGTTGCGGATGATCGCGGGGCTCGAGGAAACCAGCGGCGGCGCCATCGCCATCGGCACCCGCGACGTGACCGCCATCGACCCGTCCGAACGCGGGGTGGCGATGGTGTTCCAGACCTACGCGCTCTACCCGCACATGACGGTGGAAGAGAACATGGGCTTCGGGCTGAAGATGAACGGCGTGCCGAAGCCAGAGATCGCCCAGAAGGTGAACGAGGCGGCCAAGATCCTGCGCCTTGGCGACTACCTGAAACGCAAGCCCAAGGCGCTGTCGGGCGGCCAGCGTCAGCGCGTGGCCATCGGCCGGGCGATCGTGCGCGGTCCCGAGGTGTTCCTGTTCGACGAGCCGCTGTCCAACCTTGATGCCGAGCTTCGGGTGGAAATGCGGGTCGAGATCGCCCGGCTGCACCGCGAGATCGGGGCCACGATGATCTACGTTACCCACGACCAGGTCGAGGCGATGACGCTGGCCGACAAGATCGTGGTGCTGCGCGCGGGCAAGATCGAGCAGGTCGGCGCCCCGCTCGACCTTTACCGCGACCCCGACAACAAGTTCGTCGCAGGCTTCATCGGCTCCCCCGACATGAACTTCCTTGCCGCCACGGTGAAGGGCGGGCAGGTCGATGCGCCGGGGCTGGGCACCCGCTTCGCCCCGCCGGTGCGCCTGCCTGCCGAAGGCACGGCCGTGTCGCTGGGCCTGCGCCCGCAGCACCTCGGGCTTGACATGGCGGGCCGCACCCACCGGGTCGAGATGACCGAGGCTCTGGGCGGGATCTCCTACGTCTATCTGACCGGCCCCACCGGGGAACGGCTGATCGTGGAATACCGCGAGGACCGCAAGCTGCCCGAGGGCCAGCAGGTCGGCGTGACCTTCCCGCTGGAGCAGACGCTGCTGTTCGATGCCGCCAGCGAGCTGCGGCTGCGCTGATCTAGTTTCCGGCGCAGTCGACCACCGTCTGCGCCAGATGGGTCAGCAGGTCGGCATAAAGGCCGGGCGTCGGCGCATCGGTGCTGAGTGCGGCCTCGGGGTCCTGCGGGGCGCCGATCTTCAGGTCGGTGCCCTCTGCCACGACCTTGAGGAAGGCCGGGTCCCGCCCCGCCTCGGGGAAGGCACAGACCGCCCGGCTTTCCAGCGCGGTCTGCCGGATCTGGGCCAGCCGCAAGGCGCTTGGCGTCGTGGCATCGCCCAGTTCGATCGTCGCGGCCACGTTCAGCCCGTAATGATCCGCGAAGTAGCCGAAGGCGTCGTGAAACTCGATCAGCGGCTTTCCCCGTACCGGCGCGAGCTGCGCCATCAGTGTCTTGTCCAGCGCAACCAGCTTTGCCTCGGCCGCCACCGCGTTCGCGGCATAGACCGCGGCATTGGGCGGGTCGACCTTGCCCAGCACAACGGCGATTGTGCCAAGCCAGACTTCGGCATTCGTCGGGTCAAGCCAGGCATGCGGGTCCACGCCTTCGCCATCGGCGAAGTCACGGCTATGCCCGCCCCCCTTGTGCAGCAGCGGAACGCTCAGCGCCTTGCCGCCCAGCGCGCCGATCGCCTTGTCCAGCGCGGGCGTCAGTTCCGGGCCGATCCAGAACACCACATTGGCGCTCTCCAGCGCCGCGGCTTGCGACGGGCGCAACTGGAAGTCATGCGGGTCGCCACCCACGGGCAAGAGCATGGTGGGTGTGCCAACATCGCCCATCACCTGCATGACCAGCGACTGCACCGGGGCGAAATCGGTCACCACCTGCGGCGCGGCAAGGGCGGGCCCGGCAAGGACGGCAAAGGCGGCAGAAAGCATCAGGCGCATGGCGGGTCACCGGGGGTTGCGATTCGGATGGCGGATTTTTATGTGATAAAATAACAATTCGCGCGATGCGCAATCCCAACCCGCGAGACCGTGATGCCAGATCCCGAAACCGCGCTTGCCTTCACCCCGCACGATCATGCCCATTGCGCGGACGAGGTGCTGGCCCAGGCCGAGGCGATCAGCCGCGACCGCGGCGCGCGGCTCACCCCGGTGCGCCGCCGCACGCTGGAGATCCTGCTGGAATCGCATCGCGCGATGGGCGCCTACGAGGTGCTGGACAGGTTGTCGGCGGAAGGCTTCGGCAAGCAGCCGCCGGTGGCCTACCGCGCACTGGATTTCCTGGTGGACCTTGGGCTTGCCCATCGCATCACCCGGCTGAACGCCTTCACCGCCTGCACCCATCCCGGCGAGGCGCACGCCGCGGCCTTCCTGATCTGCCGCACCTGCAACGCCGTGGCAGAAGCCCCCGCGACCGAGGCGCGCCGCGCGCTGGACTCGGCCGCCGCCGCCATGGGCTTTACCGTCGAACGCACCACGGTCGAGGCGCTCGGCCTCTGCCCGGCCTGCCGGACCGCATCATGAGCCTCATCGCCGCCGATCACCTCTCCGTCCGCTTCGGGGGCGCGACGGTGCTGGAGGATGTCTCGCTGCGGATCGCCCCGGGCGAGATCGTGACGCTGGTCGGGCCGAACGGGTCGGGCAAGTCCACCCTGC
>DAIEJF010000112.1 GCA_027351005.1 Paracoccaceae bacterium
GCGGGCTCGAGGAGCTGGACGACCGTATCCAGGCGGCGGGGGGGCAGGCCACGCTGGCGCCGATGGACGTGACGGTGGTCGACGCCATGCGCCAGCTTGGGCGCAGCCTTTATGATCGCTGGGGCAAGGTCGACCTCTGGCTGCACCCGGCCATCCACGCCGCGCCGCTGAGCCCGGCAGGGCATATCGACGCCAAGGATCTGGCGAAATCGGTCGCAACCAACGTGACGGCCACCGCCACCCTGATCCAGATGATCGAGCCGCTGCTGCGCGCCGCACCGCGCGGGACCGCAGTGGTCTATGACGATCCGCGCGCGGGCCAGCCGTTCTTCGGCGCCTATGGCGCGACCAAGGCCGCGCAGATCGCCATGGTCAACAGCTGGCAGGCGGAAAGCGTGAACGTGGGCCCGCGCGTGGTGGTGCAGACGCCCGCGCCGATGCCCACCGCGACGCGCGCGCGGTTCTTCCCGGGCGAGGACCGCAGCCGTCTGGCCAGTCCGCAGGCCGAGGCCGCGCGGCTTCTGGCGCAACTTTAGCCCCCGCGCGTCGCGGCGGGGCCGAGGGCGGCGGTCAGGGCCCCTGAGCCTTGTTCGCGCCGCCCCGCTCGACTAAGCAGGACGCCAGAAGAGGGGCCGGGAATGCGCATATTGATCACGAACGACGACGGCATCAACGCGCCGGGGCTTGCGGTGCTTCAGGCCATCGCGGACGAGGTGGCCGGGCCGGGCGGCGAGGTCTGGACGGTTGCACCCGCCTTCGAGCAATCGGGCGTGGGCCACTGCATCAGCTATACCCACCCGATGATGATCGCCGAACTTGGCCCGCGCCGCTTTGCCGCCGAGGGTTCGCCCGCCGATTGCGTGCTGGCGGGGCTTTACGACGTGCTGGCCGGGCGGTGGCCGGATCTGGTGCTGTCGGGGGTCAACCGGGGCAACAACGCGGGCGAGAACACGCTGTATTCCGGCACCATCGGCGGCGCGATGGAAGCCGCGCTGCAAGGCGTGCCCGCCATCGCGCTGAGCCAGTTCATGGGCCCGCGGACCGAGGCGCTGGACAGCCCCTTCGAGGCGGCCGCCCATCATGGCGCAGGGCTGGTGCGCAAGCTTCTGGCCCATGGCGGCTGGGGCAATGGCGGCTACCGGACCTTCTACAACGTGAACTTCCCGCCCTGCGGCGCGGCCGAGGTGAAGGGCACGCAGGTGGCGGCGCAGGGATTCCGCGACTATACCGCCTTTGGCGTCGAGCCGGTGCAAAGCCCTTCGGGGCGGCGGTTCCTGTGGATCAAGGGCGGGCCGCAGCACCGGCCCACCGGCCCCGGCACCGATGTGACGGCGAATGTCGAGGGGTATATCTCGGTCACGCCGATGCGCGCGGACCTGACCGCCCATGACCTGATGGCCGACCTTCGGGGCGCGCTGGCATGACCGACGACCGCGAGCGGACGATGCGCTTTCTCTACGCGCTCCGCTCGAAGGGCGTGACCGACGCGCGGGTGCTGGCGGCGATGGAGCGCATCGACCGGGGGGCCTTCGTCAAGGGGCTCTTTGCCGAGCGCGCCTATGACGACATGCCCCTGCCCATCGCCTGCGGCCAGACCATCAGCCAGCCCTCGGTGGTGGGGTTGATGAGTCAGGCGCTCGAGGTGGGGCCGCGCGACAAGGTGCTGGAGGTCGGGACGGGGTCGGGCTACCAGGCGGCGGTGTTAAGCGAGCTGGCGCGGCGGGTCTATACGATCGACCGCTACCGCCGCCTTGTGCGCGAGGCCGAAGAGGTGTTCCGCGCGCTCGATCTGACCAACATCACCGCCGTGACGGGCGATGGCAGCTTCGGGCTGCCGGAACAGGCGCCCTTCGACCGCATCATCGTGACCGCGGCGGCCGAAGACCCGCCCGGCCCCCTCTTGGCGCAGCTTCGGGTCGGGGGTATCATGGTGCTTCCCGTCGGGCAGTCGGGGGCCGTGCAGACCCTGATCCGGGTCACGCGGACGGAAAACGGATTTGATTATCACGAGCTTCGCCCGGTACGCTTTGTGCCGCTGGTCGGCGGGCTTGGGCAAGAGTAAGCCAAGGCCCGGGTCTACCGGGCACGGACAGGGGGCAAGGCATGGCAGTGACACGGACGGCAATCCACCGGAACCTGTTGATGTGCGCGGGCGTGCTGGCGCTGGCCGCCTGCAACGGCAATGCGCCGCGCGACTGGGATCTGCGCGGTCTGGGCGGCAGCAATGCCTTCAACACCGCCGGGGCGGCCGAGCAGGCGACGCTTGCGCGGCCACAGCCGGACAACCGCGGTGTCATCAGCTATCCCGGCTATCAGGTGGTCGTGGCCAAGCGCGGCGACACGGTGGCAGGCATCGCAAGCCGTCTGGGCCTGACGGCCACGGAGCTTGCCCGCTACAACGCGATCGACCCGAACGCGCCGCTGAACGACGGCGCGGTCATCACCCTGCCCGGCCGGGTGTCGGAACCCTCGCCCGCCACGGGCGCGGTGACCTCCGGGCCGCTGCAACCGCCGGCGGCGGACGGCAAGATCGACATCACCGCGCTGG
>DAIEJF010000136.1 GCA_027351005.1 Paracoccaceae bacterium
CGATCTCGCGGCGCACGACGGAGGCTCTGGCCCTTGCCAAGGCGCTAGGGATGAAGCTTGGCAATTCCAATGGCTCAGCGGCGCGGCAGAAGGTCGTCTCGACCGGCAAGGTGCTGATGGCCGAAGAAATCGGAAAGCTGATCTGATGGAGTATCGCGTCCACGCCCGCCGCATCGATGCGCATGGCAGCCTCACCGTGGCAAAGGCGGCGCAAGTCACGCTCGACACCGATCTGGCGGGGCGGCGCGATGCGATGAACCCGGTCGAACTGCTGCTCGCTTCGCTCGCCGCCTGCATGCTGAAGGGTATCGAGCGGGTGACGCCAATGCTGCATTTCCAGATCGATGGAGCCGAGGTGCGGCTGGAGGCCGTGCGACAGGATGCTCCACCGAAGCTGACGCTGATCCGCTACGAGATCGTCGTTGACAGTGCCGAGGCTGACCAGCGACTGGATCTCTTGCACCGCAACATCCTGAAATACGGCACCATCTCGAACACGCTGTCGGGGGCCGTGCCTCTGGAAGGCACCCTGCGCCGCGCCTCAGGTCGCAGCTGACAGGTTCACGCATTTCATCAGGACTTCGGCGGTTTCCTTGCGTTCTGAGTAAAGGTCCACAAGGTAACCTGCCTGATCGCGCGTCAGCAGGGTGAACTGCACCAGTTTCTCCATCACGTCCAGACCCTACGTTTTGCGCCGCCATGCTTGCGTGCGTTCCACCCGCCTTCGCCTTCCACCTTGATCCCGGTGCTGTCGATCAGCAGGTGCAACGGACCGCCCGATCCACGATACGGGATATTGACCTTCAGGGACATCTGGCGCCGCGACGGGGTGCTGAAATCGGGCACTGCCCAGTCCAGGCCAACCAGTCGCAGCAGGCTCTCGACGAACCCAGTGGTCTCGCGGAGCGCCATCCCAAACAGGACCTTCATCGTCAGGCAGGTCTGGATCGCGGCATCACTGTAGGCGGGCTGTCTGCCACGCTTGCCGGTGGGCGCGGCTTCCCAGGTCATGCCGGGGTCGAACCAGATCGTCAGAGAGCCCCGGCGCTTCAGAGCTTCATCGTAGGCGGGCCAGTTCCTGGTCTTGTAGGTCGGGGATGTCGGTCTGCTCATGCAGTCCGGCTACCTTCATGGATTCACGAGATGAATCCCTCACCGCATTTGTGCAACAGAACCGTAAGGCAGGACAGGGATTGGTGGCGGACCGCGCCCCTGAGGGCCGCAAGCCGATGATCCAAGATCTCATTTTGTATGATAGTTGTGGATCGCCTGCACTGGATCGCCGTGGTGTGACCTTCCAGAGGGGGGCGAAAGTCGTCTGGCCCGGCGCGATCGGGGTGCGTTTCCGCGCGGCAGGCCCGGGCAAAGTTGTGGCGGATCATGCGGCCCGATGTCGAGGGCCGGATCGGCCCCTTCGCGACTGGCCGCGCCTTCGGGTGTCAGATCAGGACTTCGCCCTCGATCTCCATCGCGAAGCCGAACGGCAGGCCCGACACCCCGATCGCGGATCGTGCGTGGCGGCCGATCGCCTCGCCGAACACGTCAAGGATCAGGTCGCTGAACCCGTTCAGAACGAGGTGCTGTTCGCTGTAGCCCGGTGCCGAGGCGACCATGCCGAAGACGCGCGCCCAGCCTTTGATCCGCGAAAGCTCGCCGATTTCGGCCTTGATGTTGGCGAGCACCGCCAAGGCAATCTCGCGCGCGCCGTTGCAGGCCTCGGTCGTCGAGAGATCCGCGCCGACAATTCCGTACGGGCCCGCAATGCTCCCGTCTGCGCCGTTCCGGACGTGCCCGGAAAACAGCACCCGGTCGCCGCGGACGTTGACGAAGGAAAACGGCAGGTGCACCCCGGGCGGCACCCGTGTCGGCGGCGGTAGCATCACGCCAAGGGTGCGCAGACGGTCTTCGGGTGTCATATCGGAACGATCCTCGTGAAAGCCACGATCCAACACTAATCGGTGCCGCGGCGCGCGTCGCCTCTGCCGACCTCTGCCAGCAGACGTCGACAATAGTCGGGCCCCACATCGCGGTCGGCGAAGAGGATATGATAGCAGATGGGCGCGAAGATCCGGTCGAAGACCTGCGCGATGTCCAGCGGTGCTTCGCCCCGGGCCACGGCCCGATCAGAGATCAGGCGAAGATTGTCGTAGGTGTAGGTGCAGCAGCGCATCGGGGCGTCATCCGAGGAATCCGCGATCACGTCGCGCAGCAGGGCGCGTCCGACGCTGGAGGACATTTCCTCGGCGTATTCCAGCGTGTAGGCCTCGAGGTCCGCCATCGTGTCGCCCGTATCGGCGGGCGGGGCCGCAGGCCGCAGCCGCTCGACGGCGACATCGGCGAAAAGGTCGCTCAGCGTGCCCCAGCGACGGTAGATCGTCGAAGGGGTGACCCCGGCACGTTCGGCGATCATCGGCACGGTGATGGCGCTCCGGTCCTGCTGCTCCAGCAGGGCGCGGCTTGCCGCGTGGACGGCGGCCTGGATGCGCGCGCTGCGGCCACCCTGTCGGATCATCTCACGGCTCATCGAACCCTCGTCCCTGGTGCATAACAGCCTTGCACGGACCTTAACGCTAAAAGTTTGCATTAGCGGTCCGTGCCTGCTACGGCATTAACGCGCATTTTTAGCTTTAGGAGGCGGCCATGTCCATGCCCTCAACGTTCACCGCCTCAAGGGGAGGCATGTCCCCGCGCGCAACGACAGCCTATGCCGTGGTGACGGCGGTAAGCTTTTCGGCCACCTCCAGCGCGCCCACGCCGCTTTACCACGTCTACCAGCAGGCGATGGGGCTCTCGCCGCTCACGGTGACGCTGATCTTTGCCTCCTATGCCTTCACCATGGTCGCGACGTTCCTGACGCTGGCGCGGCTCTCTGACTATGTGGGCCGCCGCCCGATGATCCTTGCAGCCCTGCTACTCAATTCCATCTCGCTTGCGCTTTTCATCATTGGCGGTTCGGTGCCGATCCTGATTGCGGCGCGGCTGGTACAGGGGGTGGCGATCAGCATCGGCATGGCCACGCTGGGCGCGACGATCCTGGATGCGGATCGCGTGCGCGGGCCCGTCTTCAACAGCATCACGGCCTTCACCGGCCTGACGATCGGTGCGCTGTTGGGCGGTGCGCTAGTGTCCTGGGCCCCCTTGCCCATGCACCTCGTGTTTGTCGTGCTGCTTGGCGTCACACTGACCGAAGCGGCCCTGCTGACCTGGGTGCCAGAGACGATCGCCCGCAAAGCCGGGGCGTGGCGGGTCCTGCGACCGACGGTGAACATTCCGGCCGCTGCCCTGCCGGCGCTGCTGCGGCTTACGCCGCTCACGCTTGCGGCCTGGGCGATGGGCGGGTTCTATCTGTCCCTGATGCCGACACTGGTTGCGGTGGCGACGGGAACCAACTCCGTCTTTGTCGGGGCGGCGGTCGTCTCGGCCCTGATGGCGACGGCGACACTGACCGTGCTCGCGCGCCGCAAGACGCCACCGGCACGCCTTCTGCCGCAAGGCGCGTTGCTGTTGGCCCTGGGCGTCGCCGTGACGCTGACCGGCGTGACGCGGCAATCAGCGGCCATCATGCTGCTTGGCACGCTGATCGCCGGAGTGGGCTTTGGCAGCGGCTATTCGGGCACCTTCCGTACCCTCCTGCCACTGGCCGCAGAGCACGAGCGCGCCGGGTTGCTGGCGGCCTACTTCGTTGAAAGCTACCTGGCCTTCGCGGTGCCCGCCGTCCTTGCCGGCCTTGGTGCGCCGGTGCTGGGTCTGATCCTGACGAGCAAGCTCTATGGGGCGGGCGCCATCGCGCTGGCGCTTCTCTCGGCGCTGACCAACAGCCGACCACGGGTGCGGCGCTGCACGGCATAGGGCCTTTGACCTGCCGCGGGATCCTTCCTCGAACCGCGACCGGCGTCGGGCAAAGGCACGGGCGGACGGTGAGAAAGGCCTGCCTGACGGCAGGGCGGGTCACCGGGCACTCTCAGGCGCAGGCAGGCCGTGCGCGGGCGGGGTGATCAGACGATGCCGCCACCCGCGCCGCTGATCGCCGGGCGGATCGCCGCGACCCGGGCGCGGTAGCCTGCGCGGCGGAAGCTGGCGACCGGGTCGATGGCCCCGCCCGCCTCCAATCGCGCCATGGCGAGGATCGGTTCCACATCGGTGCGGAACGCCTGTTTCAGCACGGTCGTCGCCTGCAGTGCGTCGTTGGCCTGCTGGAACGCGTCGAGCGCCACGCGATCCACCAGAAGCGCCTGCGCGTAGGCGCGCTGCACCTCCATCGCCGATACCATCAGGCTTTCGATCGGGTCTGTGACGTTATGGCTTTGATCGAGCATGTGGGCGGGGTCGAAGCCCGCCCGGCCTTCGGCGTCGACCAGTTCGTTGAAGACCAGGAACAGCCGGTAGGGATCGATGGACCCGGTATCCAGATCGTCGTCGCCATATTTGGAATCGTTGAAATGGAAGCCGCCAAGCTTGCCGAACTGGATGAGGCGGGCGACGATCATCTCGATGTTCACATTGGGCGCGTGGTGGCCAAGATCGACAAGGCATTGCGCCTTGGGGCCCAGCGTTTGAGCGATCAGGTAGTTGGTGCCCCAGTCTTGCACGACCGTCGAATAGAACGCCGGTTCATACATCTTGTGTTCGGTGAACAGCCGCCAGTCGTCGGGCAGACGCGCGTAGACATGGGCGAGGCTGTCAAGATACCGCTCGAATTGCCGGGTGAAATTCGCCTGACCGGGAAAGTTGGAGCCATCGCCCACCCAGACCGTCAGCGCCTTCGATCCAAGCGCCTGACCGAATGCGATGCACTCGATGTTATGATCGATGGCCTGCACGCGGGTGGCGGTGTCGGTGTGCGACAGCGAGCCGTATTTGTAGCTGGACCGCTGCTGGGGCTGATCCTGGAAGGTGTTGGAATTCATCGCGTCGAAGCTGAGGCCGAGCGACTGCGCCTTGGCCAGCAGTTCCTTGGGGTCGGCCTTGTCCCACGGGATGTGCAGCGAGACCGCAGGCGCGGCGCGCGTCAGTTGCTGGATGACGGCGCAGTCTTCGAGCTTGTCGAAGATGTGGCGCGGCTCGCCTTCGCCCGGAAAGCGGGCAAAGCGGGTGCCGCCGGTACCGACGCCCCAACTGGGAACGGCGACACCGTAGCGGGCGACGCGCGCCTTGACCGCGTCGATGTCGATGCCCCGGCGGGCAAGACGCTCGCCCAGACTGGTGTAATCGGTCTCGAGCGCCGATAGGCGGGCAGCGTTTTCGGCCTCGATCAGGGTCGCGTCGATCATCTGCATGGGACTACCTGGTGAACGCCTGAACGTTGCCGGCATCCACGTTCAGGATGTTGCCGGTTGACTTGGCCGAAAGGTCGGAGGCGAAGAAATAAGTCGCCTCGGCGATATCCTCGGGCAGCACCGAGCGTTTCAGCAGGGACCGCTGGCGATACATCTCCTCCAGCCCCTCCTTGTCGGTCTGATAGGTCGAGGCGCGCTGGCTGAGCCAGTCGCCCGACCAGATCTTCGATCCGCGCAGCACGGCATCGGGATTGACGACGTTGACGCGGATCTGCTCGCCCGCGCCTTCCAAGGCCAGACAGCGGGCCAGATGAATTTCGGCCGCCTTGGCGGTGCAGTAGGCGGCGGCATTCGGCGATGCGGCAAGGCCGTTCTTCGAGGCGATGAAGACGACCGAGCCGCCGATGCCCTGTGCCTTGAGGATCTTGAACGCCTCGCGACTGACAAGGAAATAGCCGGTGGACAGGATGTCCATGTTCCTGTTCCACAGCGCAAGGCTCGTGTCCTCGATCGGCGCGGAAGAGGCGATGCCCGCATTCGACACAAGGATGTCGAGCCCGCCGAATTCGACGGCGGTCTGCGCATAGGCGGCGATCACGGCGGCTTCGTCGGTGACGTTCATGGCCACGCTGCGCACCACGTCGCTGCCGTAGCGGGTGGCGAGGGTACGCGCCGTCTCGGCCAGTGCCGCCTCGTCGATATCGGCGAGCATCACGCAGGCGCCTTCGCGCAGCAGACGATCGGCGGTGGCCGACCCGATGCCCCCGGCGCCGCCGGTGACGAACCCGATGCGCCCGGCCAGAGATTTCGGTTTCGGTATCCGTTGCAGCTTCGCCTCTTCCAGCAGCCAGTATTCGATGTCGAAGGCTTCCTGTTCGGGCAGGCCGCAGTATTCGGACACGGCAGAGGCTCCGCGCATCACGTTGATGGCGTTGACGTAGAATTCCGCCGAGATGCGGGCGGTGGCCTTGTCTTTCGCGAAGGTCAGCATCCCGACCCCGGGAACGAGGTAGACCACGGCATTCGGGTCGCGCAGGGCGGGCGAGTTGGGGTGTTTGCAGCGGTCGTAATAGGCGGCATAGTCCTTGCGATAGGCCTCGACCATGCCCTTGAGGTCGGCAAGGGTTGCGGCAACATCCGGTTTGGCCGGATCGAACGCCACCACCAGCGGGCGGATCTTGGTGCGCAGGAAGTGATCCGGGCACGAGGTGCCAAGGGCGGCCAGCGGCTCCATCGCCTGCGCGTTGACGAATTCCAGCACGGCGGGCTGGTCGTCGAAATGCCCGACCATCGCGTGGTCGTTGGAGATCATGCCGCGGATCGCGGGCATCAGGGCGGCGGCAACGCCGCGGCGCCCGGCGGCATCAAGGCTCTTGTGTTTCGCTCCACCAAAGATCGTCTTGCCGACCGTCTCGCCCTCGAACCACGCCATCGCGCGGTTGATGATCCGCAGCGTGGTTTCATAGCAAAGCTTCGCGTCGTCATCCCAGGTGAAAAGACCATGCGATTCCAGCACGACACCTTTTGCCTCGGGGTGGTCCTCGCAATATTTGCCCAGCCAGAGGCCCAATTCGTAGCCCGGCCGTTTCCACGGCAGCCAGCCGATTTCATCGCCAAAGATCGTCTGTGTCAGCTCGCGCGAGTTCCGTGACGCCGCGATGGCGATGATCGCATCGGGGTGCATGTGATCGACATGCTTGCGCGGCACATAGGCATGCAGCGGGGTGTCGATCGAGGCGGCGCGGGTGTTGAGGTTGAAGGTGCAGTGGGGCAGGTAGCCCACCATCTCGTCCTCGTGCTCCACGCCACGGTAAAGACCCTTCAGCGCCCGCAGCTTGTCCATGTAGAGCGTGGCGAAGCCGTCCAACCGGATTGAGCCGACGTCGCCGCCCGATCCCTTGACCCACAGCACCTCGGTTTCGGCACCGGTCAGCGGATCGGGTTGCATCACTTTCGCCGAGGTATTGCCGCCGCCGTAGTTCGTGATTCGCTTGTCAAAGCCCAGGAGGTTGGAACGATAGACAAGCTTTTCCGGCTCGGTCATCCCGGCGGCTTTGCTGTCGTCCCAAAGGTTTGCGAGCCGGTTTGCGGCGGCGGTCTTCGACATGATGTCCTCCCTCGAGCGGCGCAGATCGGGCCGCTCACGTCCCGGCAAATGTGGCAGCCTGCGGCAGAATGTCAATCAGAAACGATCATTTCCAATCATGCTGCAAGTGCAAACAAGCATATATGAGCGATAATGATTGACAGTGATTGAAATCGGTGGAAGCTTCGAGGCAGGGAGGACGACATGCACGAAAGCGAACGCCATCGGGTCATTCTGTCTGCCGTGCAGGAGCGCCCGGTCGCCACGGTGATTGACCTTGTTGCGCTGACCGGCGCGTCAGAGGCGACGATCCGCCGCGATATCGCGACGCTGCATGTGCAGAAGCGCCTGCGCCGGGTGCGGGGCGGCGCCGAGGCGATCACGCCGCCGCAGTTCGTGGGTCTGGCGGGCCGCCCCTTCAGCGTGAACGAGACGCTTGCCATTGCGGCGAAACGGGCGATTGCGCGGGCGGCAGTGGAGCTTTGCGCGGATGGCGAGCCGATCATCATCAACGGCGGCACCACGACGTTCCAGATGGTGCATCCGCTGTCGGCGCGGCGGATGCAGATCTTCACCAACTCGTTCCCGATTGCCGAGCATCTGCTGAAGCATTCAAAGAACACCATCCTGCTGTCGGGCGGTGCGATCTATCGCGAGCAGAACATCATCCTTTCGCCATTCGAGAACGACGTGACCCGCAATTTCTATGCGCGCCGGATGTTCATGGGGGCGCAGGGCCTTGGCCCGCTGGTGCTGATGGAGGCGGACCCGCTGCTGATCCAGGCCGAGCAGAAGCTGATCGGCCAGGCGGACGAGCTGGTGGTGCTGGCCGACAGTTCGAAATTTCGCAACCGCTCCAGCCTGATCCTCTGCCCGCTCCGGCGCATCCATACCGTCATCACCGATGACGGGATTACCGACCGTGACGCGCAGATGCTCGAGGCGGCGGAGGTCAGGCTGATCGCGGTGCCGGTAGGCGCCGCCGACAGGAAAGGCGCCGCGCAGGAGGGTTAGGGGCCGGCGCGGCAAGAAACGCTCAAGGGAGGATCACATGAGCAACTTCAAGAAACTGCTGGTTTCGGCGGCACTTGCGACCGCCATGATTGCGAACGGCGCCCATGCCGAAACGAAACGGATCGCGGTTGTCGTCAAGGCGCTGGGGATCGGCTTTTTCGACGCGGTCGACAAGGGCGCGGAAGAGGCGGCCAAGCAGCTCGGCGACGTGCAGATCATCTACACCGGGCCGACCAAGACCACGGCCGAGGGGCAGATTGACGTGATCAACGCGCTGATCGCGCAAAAGGTCGATGCCATCGCCATTTCCGCGAACGACAAGGATGCGCTGGTGCCCGCGCTGAAGAAGGCGATGGACCGCGGCATTACCGTGATCTCGTTCGACTCGGGCGTGGCCCCGGCGGGGCGCGAGATGCAGCTCAACGCCTCGTCGACCGAACTGATCGGCAAGATGCTGATCAAGATGGCCGCCGACAGCATGCCCGACGGCGGCGAGGTTGCGGTGCTGTCGGCCTCGGCCACGGCGACCAACCAGAACGCCTGGATCGAGGCGATGAAGGGCGCGATGTCGGCCTATCCGAACATCAAGCTGGTTGAAGTCGCCTATGGCGACGACCTCGCCGACAAGTCCTATCGCGAAGCGCAGGCGCTGATGCAGAAGCATCCGAACCTCAAGGCGATCATCGCGCCGACGACGGTGGGGATTCAGGCTGCGGCGCAGGCCGTCGAAGACGCCAAGAAGGTGGGCCAGATCAACGTGACCGGTCTTGGTCTGCCGTCGGAAATGGCCGGGCATGTCCATTCGGGCGCCTCGAAGGGCTTCGCCATCTGGAACCCGATCGACCTGGGCTATGCCGCGACGATGATCGCCGACCAGCTGATGACGAAGAAGGCCGTGGCCAAGCCCGGCGCGACGCTGGACATGGGGCGCATGGGCAAGGTCACGCTGGACGCCAACGGCGAAGGCGCGATGGCCGATCCCTTCTTCTATGACGCAAAGAACGTGGACGAGTTCGCCAAGATCTTCTGATCCGGCGTCGTCTCGGGCCCGGCCCACCTCTCCCCTGGGCCGGGCTTTTCCTTCCTTTCAACGGGGCGTTGACCATGCAAGCCTCCCCCTCGGACAGGCCCGTCCTTCGGCTGTCAGGCATCTCGAAATCCTTCCCCGGCGTGCGTGCGCTGTCGGGCGTGTCGCTGGCGCTTTATCCGGGCGAGGTGACGGCCCTGATCGGCGAAAACGGGGCGGGAAAATCGACGATGGTGAAGATCCTGACCGGGATCTATCAGCCCGACGCAGGCACGATCGAGGTCGACGGGCAGGTGACCGCGTTTCCCACCGCCGCCGCGGAGGCAACCGCCGGTGTGACGGCGATCCATCAGGAAACGGTGCTGTTCGATGAACTGTCGGTGGCCGAGAACATCTTTCTCGGTCACGCGCCCCGCGGCCGGTTCGGTCTGATCGACAAGGCCGCGATGGTCGCGCAGGCGCGGGCGCTGCTGGCGCGGATCGGGGCCAACCTGGACCCGACGATCACGCTGAAGGATCTGGGTATCGCCAACAAGCATCTGGTCGCCATTGCGCGCGCCCTGTCCATCGATGCACGGGTGGTGGTGATGGACGAGCCGACGGCGGCGCTGTCCTACAAGGAGATCGAAGAGCTTTACGAACTGGTCGAGCGGTTGAAGGCCGAAGGCAAGGCGATCCTGTTCATCAGCCACAAGTTCGACGAGATCTTCCGCATCGCCGACCGCTGGACAGTGTTCCGCGATGGCGAACTGGTCGGCGCGGGCATGATGAACGCGGTGGACGAGGCGCAATTGGTGCAGATGATGGTGGGCCGTCCGGTCGATCAGATCTTTCCCAAGCGTCAGCACAGTCTGGGCGCGCCCGTTCTGACGGTGGCGGGCTACTGCCATCCGACCGAATTCCAGGACATCAACTTCACCCTGCACATGGGCGAGATTCTGGGGTTCTACGGGCTGGTCGGCGCCGGGCGGTCAGAGTTCATGCAGGCGCTGTTCGGCATTACCCGGCCCTCGAAGGGGGCGTGCAGGATCGATGACCGTATCGCGGTCATCCGTTCGACCGCCCAGGCGATCGCGCATGGCATTGTCTATGTGCCCGAGGATCGCGGCCGTCAGGGCGCGGTGAAGGGCTTGCCGATCTACCAGAACGTCACCCTGCCGTCACTGGGCCGCACCTCGCGGCACGGGTTCCTGCGGCTGGCGCGGGAATTCGCGCTTGCCCGGCAGTATACCGAACGGCTGGACCTGCGTGCGGCGGCGCTGGATCAGGATGTGGGGCTGCTGTCGGGCGGGAACCAGCAGAAGGTGGTGATTGCCAAGTGGCTGGCAACGCGGCCGCGCGTGATCATCCTGGATGAACCCACCAAGGGGATCGACATCGGCTCGAAGGCGGCGGTGCATGCGTTCATGGCCGAACTCGCCGCCGAGGGGTTGGCGGTGATCATGGTCAGTTCCGAAATCCCCGAGGTGCTGGGAATGTCTGATCGGGTGATCGTGATGCGGGAGGGGCGGATGGTGGCGGAATTCGGCAAGGCGGCGATGAGCCCCGAGGCGCTGGTGCGCGCCGCCGCCGGTATCGGTGAAAGGGCGGCCGCATGAGCCGGGCCCTGAAATCGCGCGAGGCGCTGCTGGGGCTGGCGATCATGTTGCTGATCGGCCTGATCGCGACCCGCTTCCCCGACTTCGTCGCGCCGTCGAACCTTGCCAATGTCTTCAACGACACCGCCGCGCTGATCATCCTGGCGCTGGCCCAGATGGTGGTGATCCTGACCAAGTGCATCGACCTGTCGATTGCCGCGACGCTGGCGCTTTGCGGGATGGTGGCGGCAATGCTTGACGTGGCGGGGGTGCCGATGGCGGTGATCGTGCCGCTGGCGATGGCGCTTGGCGCCTGTCTTGGCGCGGTGAACGGGCTTCTGGTCTGGAAGCTGCAGATCCCCCCGATCGTGGTGACGCTTGGCACCATGACGATCTATCGCGGCATCATCTTCCTGATCTCCGGTGGCAAGTGGATCAACGACCAGGAAATGAGCCCGCTGTTCAAATCCCTGCCGCGCATGGAGTTCCTGTGGCTGCCGGTGCTCTCGTGGTGCGCGGTCGCGGTGGTGGCGATCTTTGCCGTGCTGGTCGGGCGCACACCGCTGGGCCGCAGTTTCTTCGCGGTGGGCGGCAATGCCCATGCCGCAGTCTATACCGGCATCAACGTCGGGCGCACACAATTCGCGGCCTTCGTGATCTCGGGCGCGCTTGCCGGGCTGGTGGGCTACCTGTGGGTGGCGCGCTATGCGGTGGCCTATGTCGATATCGCCAACGGGTTCGAACTGGACGTGGTGGCGGCCTGTGTGATCGGCGGCGTCTCGATCGCGGGCGGCGTCGGCTCTGTGGGGGGCGCGGTGCTGGGGGCGCTGTTTCTGGGCGTCATCAAGAATGCGCTGCCGGTCATCGGCATCTCGCCGTTCTGGCAGATGGCCATATCCGGCACGGCGATCATTCTGGCAATCGCGGTGAATGCCACGGAGGGCCGGTCGCGCGGGCGGGTGATCCTCAAATCGGCGGAGCATGTGGCATGACCGGCGCCAGTGCGACCAAGGGGCGCCAGATCCCCGACTCCCTTACCCATCCGGCCACGCGGCTGCTGAAAAGCTGGGAAAGCCTGCTGGCCGTGGTGGTGGTGGTGATCTTTGTCACCAACAGCTTCGCCTCGCCCTATTTCCTCGACCCCTGGAGCCTGTCGGACGCGACGTACAACGTCACCGAGAAGCTGATGATCGCCTTTGCGATGGCGCTCCTGATCATCGCGGGCGAGATCGACCTGTCGGTCGCCTCGATCATCGCGCTGGCCTCGACGGCGATGGGCTTTGCGGTCACGCTGGGCGCCGGAACGCCCGAACTGGTGGCGATCGGGGTCGGGGTCGGCCTGATCTGCGGGCTCTTCAACGCGGTGCTGGTTACCGGCATCGGCCTGCCGTCGATCGTGGTGACGATCGGCACGATGAGCCTGTTTCGCGGGCTCAGCTACATCGTGCTGGGCGACAAGGCCTATACCGGCTACCCGGCGGATTTCGCGTTCTTCGGGCAGGGCTATGTCTGGTGGGTGTTTTCGTTCGAACTCGTGCTGGTCGCGGGGCTTGGGGGGGTGTTCGGCGTGCTGCTGCACCGCACCAACTTCGGCCGCGCGGTCTATGCCATCGGGAACAACCCCACGGGCGCGCTGTTTTCCGGCATCCGGGTCGCGCGGGTCAAGTTCATCCTGTTCCTGCTGACCGGGCTGATGTCGGGCATCGCCTCGGTCTGCCTGACCTCGCGGCTTGGCTCGACGCGGCCCTCGATCGCGGTCGGAGCAGAGCTTGAGGTGGTGACGATGGTGGTTCTGGGCGGCGTCAACATCCTTGGCGGCTCGGGCACCATTCCGGGCGTCGTCCTGGCGGCGCTGGTGATGGGGCTGGTCACCTTCGGCTTCGGCCTCTTGAACGTGCCGGGCATCGTGATGTCGATCTTCATCGGCCTGCTCTTGATCGGCGTCATCGCGCTGCCCCGGCTCTGGGCCCGCCTGCGAATCCAGAGGGGGTGACGATGGAGAAATACGCCTTCACCATGCGGCTCAATCCCGGCATGGAGGCCGAGTATCGCCGCCGCCATGACGCGATCTGGCCCGAACTGGTGGACCTGCTGAAAGCGGCGGGGGTCAGCGACTACTCGATCCATCTCGACCGCGACACCAATGTGCTGTTCGGCGTTCTCTGGCGGCGGGCGGATCACGGCATGGCCGCGCTGCCCGACCATCCGGTGATGCGGCGCTGGTGGGCGCACATGGCCGACATCATGGCGGTAAAGCCGGATAACGAGCCGATCGTCACGCCGTTGGTGCCGATGTTCCAGATGCCATGAGCCAGGCACGCCACATCGCGGTGATCGACATCGGCAAGACCAATGTCAAGCTGGCGCTGGTCGACCGGGCGACACTGGTGGAACTGGATGTCGTCACCCGTCCCAACACCGTTCTGCCGGGGCCACCCTGGCCGCATTTCGACACCGAAGGGCATTGGGCCTTTCTGAAGGCGGCTTTGGCGAAGGTTCACGCCGATCACGGCATCGACGCGATTTCCATCACCACCCACGGCGCCTGTGCGGCCCTGCTGACGGCAGAGGGGGAACTTGCGGCGCCGGTGCTCGATTACGAACACGGGGGGCCGGATGCGGTTGCGGCCGACTACGACGCACTGCGCCCCGGCTTCGCCGAAACCGGATCGCCGCGGCTGCCGCACGGGCTGAACCTGGGCGCGCAGTTGCACTGGCAGTTTCTGGCCGAACCCGGACTGCGCGACCGCGTGGCGCTCGTGGTGACCTGGCCGCAATACTGGGCGCACCGGCTGACCGGCGTCGCGGCCAGCGACGTGACCTCGCTTGGCTGCCACACCGATCTGTGGAACCCCGCGGCGGGGGCCTTCTCCTCGCTTGTCGCCCGGCTCGGGCTGGACGGCCGGATGGCGCCCCCGCTTCGGTCGGACACCGTGCTGGGCACGATCCTGCCCGAGATCGCGGCCGAAACCGGGTTGGACCGGGCGACGCCGGTGGTCTGCGGCATCCACGATTCCAACGCCTCGCTGTTGGCGCATCTGCTGTCGCAGCCAGCACCGTTTGCGGTGGTTTCAACGGGAACCTGGGTCGTGGTGATGGCGGTCGGGGGCAAGCCGATCCCGCTGGACCCCCGCCGCGACACGCTGGTCAACGTGAACGCGCTGGGCGATCCCGTGCCCTCGGCGCGGTTCATGGGCGGGCGGGAATACGAGGCGATCCGCGCCGGGCGCGATCTGGCGGCCTCGGCAGAAGATCTCGCGGCGGTACTGGCGGCGGGGGTGATGCTGTTGCCCGCCGTAGAGCCCGCATCAGGGCCTTTTCCCGGCTGCAAGATGCGCTGGCACCCCGAGGAGGCGCGTGACGACGGCCCGCGCGGCGCCGCGCTGTCGTTCTACCTTGCGCTGATGACGGCGGAGTGTCTGGCGATCACCGGCGCCTCGGGCCCCGTGATCGTCGAAGGCCCGTTTGCCGCGAACGAAGGCTATCTGTGGATGCTGGCGGCGGCGACAGGTCTGCCGGTGCGGCGGGCGCGGTCGCGGACCGGAACAAGCATCGGGGCTGCGCTGCTCTTTGGCCGGGGCGACGGGGTGGCGGGCGCCACCGACCGGATCGAGGCGCCTGCCGCCCTGGCCGCGCCGCTTGCGGCCTATGCGAGGGCCTGGCAGGCGGCGGCCAGATCCGGTTTCCGCCAGGTCTGAGGTCTCGCGGGCGGGTCCGGCCTGACCGATCTGCCCGCGGCGGGGCGGCCGGGATCGTGCCACGATGGGACCATGGACGCGATCGAGGTCTCGGGTGGTGAACGGGCAGTCGCAGGTTCCGGGCGTCGCGGTCAGCCCGTCGGCCGCTATTCCGCCGCGGGTTCGTGGACGGTCATGGTGAAGCGCAGCGACGCTTTTCCGGGGTTCGCATAGGCATGGGGCCGGTCGGTCAGAGCGATGGCCGAGGCGCCGGCCGAGACGAGAACGGTCGAGTCGTCGACGCTCAGCGCAAGCGTGCCCTCGGTCACATGGATCAACTCGCGCCTGCCAGGGGCATGGACCGCCGCGTCGAAACGTTGGTCTGGCATCAGGACCCAATCCCAGATTTCCAGCATGTCGGGCCCCAGCGTTCCAGCCAGACGCACCGCGGCACCGCCCGATGGTC
>DAIEJF010000146.1 GCA_027351005.1 Paracoccaceae bacterium
ACGATGGCGGTCGGGTTGCGCAGCGCCCAGGGCAGGATGCCTTCCTGGAACTGGGTGACCTGGCGGCCATCGACCAGCTTGATCGCATCCTTGCCGATCAGGTCGATCCGGCTGATGTGGCTGTCAAGGTTGACCCGCACGCAGGGCCAGTTCAGGCGGCTGGCGACCTGTTCGATGTGGGTCGATTTCCCGGTGCCGTGGTAGCCCTGGATCATCACGCGGCGGTTGTAGGCAAAGCCTGCGAGGATCGCGAGCGTCGTGTCGGGATCGAACTTGTAGGTCGGGTCCTCGGTCGGCACGCGGTCGGTGCGGGCGGCGAAGCCCTTGACCTTCATGTCGGTGTCGATGCCGAAGACATCGCGGACCGAAATCTCCTCGGTCGGTTTCGCGTTCACATCCAGCATCCCGTCGGCCATTTTCGCATCCCTTCCGGGCGCCCGGCGCGCCCGCCCTTTCATCCAACCCCGGCTTGATGGAACATAACGCGGGGGGCTGCAAGGGGAAGGGCGACATGGGGTCGCCTGATCGCGGCAAAGGCGGGCGGCTGTCGCGGATTTCCGCGGGCGCCACGGGCGCGGCCGACCGGGGTTGCGGCCGAATTTCCGCGACAAATCCGCGGCCGATCCTTCGCACGAATGATCGGCCCTTGCTCCGGGGGGCGGGATCAGTCGCGGAAGAACCGGCTGTCCTTGATCTGGTCCCAGGCCCAGACGACCTCTTGCAGCCGATCCTCGTCAGCGCGGTTGCCGCCGTTCATGTCCGGGTGCAGATCCTTCACCAGCGCCTTGTACTGCTTGCGGATTTCCACCTTTGTCCAGGTGTCGCGCGCATCGAGGATTTCCAGCGCCTTGCGTTCCGTGGGCGGCAGCTTGCGGGTCGAGGTCTGCGCCCGGCCCGGATTCTGGGTGGCCTTGTCGCCCAGAATCTCCATCGGGTCTTCGACCCCAAGCCGCGACCAGGCCCGCGCCTCTTCGCCGCGCTTGCCAAAGGGCTTGGTCTCGCGGTTCCAGACACGGTCGCTGTCGACCTGCTTCATGAATTCTTCCTCGGTGTGACCCGAGAAGAAGTTCCACTTCAGGTTGTATTCGCGCACGTGGTCGCGGCAGAACCAGTAGTATTCGTCCAGCAGGTCCGGCGATTTCGGCGCCCGGTACTGGCCCGTCTCCTGACAGCCGGGGTGGTCGCAAGCGCGCGTCGATGTCTCGAAGGCGCCGGACATGCCGCGGCGGCCCTTCGTGCGGCGCTTCTTGTCGGCCGACACGCGAATGTCGAACTCGAAGGGGGGGCGGGTGGTCATGCGCTTGCCTTTCCGACTCGGACGCAAGAGTTTAGGGTTTTTCGCGTGACGTTGAAGGGGGCTGGGCCGGGAAAATGACGATGTCGGCAGAAATCGAGACGCGGCTGGCGGCGGCCTTTTCGCCAACTGCCCTGACGGTGGAAAACGAAAGCCACCGCCACGCGGGCCACGCAGGCGACGATGGCACGGGCGAAAGCCATTTCCGGGTGACGATCCGCGCCCCGGCACTGGCCGCGATGAGCCGGGTAGAACGGCACCGCGCGATCCACCGCGCGCTTGGCCCCGAGGTGACGGGGCGGATCCACGCGCTGGCGCTGGACGCGGGCTAGGCTATTCGGCGGGGGGCGCCTTGTCTTCGGCCCGCGCCTTGTCGGGCGCGGGGCCCACGGCGGGCGCCCCGCTGCGCTCGCCGAAGGGGGTGACCAGCCGGGGGGTCCGGAACCGTTTCGGCGTCTCGAGCGTATGGACGCTGGCAAGCCGCGCCGATCCCGGATCTGACGGCGACCCCGCCCCGGTGGGCGCGGCCAGCGCGGGCGCCTCGGCCTCCGGTTCGGTCGCCTGATCCAGGACGCGGCGGAAGATCAGCATGTTCTGGTAGCTGGTGCTCAGCCGCCCGGTCAGGCCGTGGCGTTCCTCGACCGGCAGCGTGTCGGCCCGCAGATACTCCCACCCGTCCCGGCCAAGGCCGTTCATCAGCGTTGCCAGTGCAAGCGCAAATCTGTCTTCGGTGCTGCGTGCGCCCCGGGCCTTTTCACCGCGCCGCGGGGCTGGCACTACCTTGTACTCATACCGCGTCATGAAAATCCCCGCGGGTTGTGTCATCCGGTCGTCACCTAAAGGTTAACCGGCGCCTTGGCGCGAGTCCAAGAAAGAATGCCGTTGCCCCGGCAACACCCCGGCCCTGTCGCGGCGAATTTCGCAACAAAGCGCCCACACCGGCGACGTTCTGCCGATGGTGCGGGGCTCAGAGCCCCAGCTTCTTCGCCACCATCTCGTTCACCACGGCGGGGTTGGCCTTGCCGCCGGTGGCCTTCAGCACCTGGCCCGTGAACCAGCCCGCAAGCTTGGCGTTGACCTTGGCCTTTTCCACCTGCGCCGGGTTGGCCGCGATCAGCTCGTCCAGCGCCGCCTCGATCGCCCCGGTGTCGGTGACCTGCTTCATCCCGTGCTTGGCCGCCTGCGCGGCCGGGTCGCCCCCCTCGGCCCACAGGATCTCGAACAGGTCCTTGGCCATCTTGGTGGTGATCTCGCCCGAGGCGATCAGGTCCAGCACGCCGCCGACCTGCGCCGCCGTCAGCGGGCTTTCGGCGATGGCGCGGCCTTCCTTGTTCAGCCGCCCGAACAGCTCGTTGATGACCCAGTTGGCCGCCTGCTTGCCGTCGCGGCCGCGGGCCACCTCTTCGAAATAGGTGGCGGAGTCCAGTTCCGCCGTCAGCACGTTGGCGTCATAGTCGGTCAGCCCGAAGTCGGCCATGAAGCGTGCCTTCTTGGCGTCGGGCAGTTCCGGCATCCGGGCCGCGATGTCATCGACCCAGGCCTGCTCGATCTCCAGCGGCAGCAGGTCGGGGCAGGGGAAGTAGCGGTAGTCATGCGCCTCTTCCTTCGACCGCATCGAGCGGGTCTCGTTCTTGTCGGGGTCGTACAGGCGGGTTTCCTGCACGACGGTGCCGCCGTCCTCCAGAATCGCGATCTGGCGGCGCGCCTCGAAGTCGATCGCCATCTGGATGAAGCGCATCGAGTTCATGTTCTTCAGCTCGCAGCGGGTGCCAAGATGGCTGAAGTCCTGCGTCGCCTGATACTTCTCGTATTGTCCCGGACGGCAGACAGACACGTTCACGTCGGCCCGCAGGTTGCCGTTCTGCATGTTGCCGTCGCAGGTCCCGAGGTAGCGCAGGATCTGGCGAAGCTTGGCCACATAGGCGGCGGCCTCTTCCGGGCCGCGGATGTCGGGGCGGCTGACGATTTCCATCAGCGCGACGCCGGTGCGGTTGAGGTCGACGAAGGACATCGTGGGGTCCATGTCGTGGATCGACTTGCTCGCGTCCTGCTCCAGGTGGATGCGCTCGATGCGCACGCGGCGGGCGACGCCGGGGGCCATTTCAACGATCACCTCGCCCTCGCCCACGATGGGGTGGTAAAGCTGGCTGATCTGGTAGCCCTGCGGCAGGTCCGGGTAGAAGTAGTTCTTGCGGTCGAAGGCCGAGACGAGGTTGATCCTGGCCTTCAGCCCCAGCCCGGAACGCACCGCCTGTTCCACGCAGAATTCGTTGATGACGGGCAGCATCCCCGGCATCGCCGCATCGACGAAGGCCACGTTGGAATTCGGCTCGGCCCCGAACTGGGTCGAGGCGCCCGAGAACAGCTTCGCGTTCGACGAAACCTGCGCGTGAATTTCCATCCCGATGACCAGTTCCCAGTCGGCCTTGGCACCCTGGATGACCTTGGGCTTCGGGGCGTCAAACGTCAGATCGAGCATCGGGGCTGTCCTTACCTGCAATCGGGCTGATTTAGGCCAAGCAGGGGGGGCGGGGCAAGGCCGTTCACCGCCAGAACGGCGCGATCCCGGCCAGCAGGCCCTGCAATTTCGCCATCGCCCGGTTGACCGGCCCCGGATGCGGGATCGCGCCGGTGGCCAGCCGTTCGGCCACCACCTCGGCCGGGCAGGGCAGGCCGGTCTGCGGATCGCGGTAGCGGGGGTAGGCGATCAGCGCGGCATGGGCCAGTGCCAACAGGTCGGGCCGGGCGCGGCGGCGGTCGGGCCGGTGGCCAAGGTCGCGCGTCAGGCCCCAGCCCGCGTAGAAGGGCGCGCCGAGGCAGGTGACGGGCAGGCCGCGCAACAGCGCCTCGAACCCGAGCGTCGAGGTCATGGTCCAGACCTCCTGCACCTCGGCCAGCAGGGCCGCGGGATCGGTGCGGTACAGGACCGCATCGGCCAGCCGGGCAAGCTCGGCGTCGGGCACCGCGCCGGGGCGCAGCCCGGCCTCGACATCGGGATGCGGCTTGTAGAGGATCACCGCGCCCGGATTGTCCGCCCGCACCCGGCGCAGCAGGTCGAGGTTGGTCGCCACGCTGCCCGCGCCGCGCAGGATCGAGGCGTCATCCTCCACCTGCCCGGGTACCAGAATGCGGTGGCCGGGCGGCAGGTCGGGCCGGGCGCCGCCCAGGGTGTATTTCGTCACCCCCGCACGGATCAGCCCGGCCACCAGCCGTTCGGCACGCATCCGCCCGCCCGGCGGAGGCCCGGCGGCGATCAGCCGTTCCAGACGGCTTTCGCGCCGGGGGTCGTAATAGATCCCGCAATCGTCCGTCACCAGCGACAGGGGCGGCACCAGATCCGCCCCCAGCCCGCGCGACCGCAGGAAACCGTCCTCGACCCGCAAAAGCGGCAGCCCCGCCGCCTGCGCGGCGTCCGTCTCCTTGCTTGCCCAGACCATCAGGCTGCGGCCGGTGGCGCGCGCCTTTGCTACCGCGCGGGCCGGGCGATCCTCGAAGATCACCCGCCGCGGGGTGCCGAACATCGCCTGGAACGGCTTCCGCTTCCACAGCCGCACGCCCACCGCCACATGGCCTGCGCGGTCTTCGCGGAAGGCGCGGGCCTCGGCCTCGAGCTGGTCCACCGCCGCCTCGAAGCTGCAGAGCCGGTCGCGGCAAGGGTCGTACCAGGTCGGCGCCAGGATCATCGCGGCGGCAAAGATCTGCGCGCGGGTCAGCTTGCGGCGGCGGCGAGGCACCGGGCTCTCGTCCTCGGTCAGGCCCCAGCCCGCGTAGAAGGGCTGTCCGAAGACGCGGGGGCGGTGGCCCATCAGCAGCGCCTCGAACCCCAGTTGCGACGAGACGGTATAGACCGCCACCGCGCCTTCCAGCAGCTTCCAGGGCGAGACCGGATCGGTCATGAGCGTGATGTGGGCGCGCGCGTCCTCGGGCCCGTAATGGCCGGGCCGCAGACCCGCCGCCGTTTCGGGATGGGCGCGGATCACGATGCGGGCGCCGGGGTGTTCTTCCTGCGCGAAAACCAGCATCTCGCGGAAGGTCTGGGCGCGGGCCCCGCCATGGGTGATGGCGGCGTCGCCCCGGGTCTGGTCGATCACCAGCACATAGCCGGGCGGTGGCGGGGGCAGGGCGGGGTCGTGGGTGTTGTATTTCGACAGGTGCGCCGCCTGCAGCCGCCCGATCCCGTCGCGGGCGCGCGCCAGCAGGGCGGCATCGTCCAGCGGGTGTGTGGCCAGCAGGGTTTCCAGATCCGAGGGCGTTGCGCTGTCGAAATGCACGCCGCGCCGGTCGATCAGAAGGCCCAGCGGCGGTGCGCCCGTCCGGCCGGGCCGGATCGAGCGCAGAAAGGCATCCTCGATGCACACCATTGCCGCGCCGCGCCGGGCAGCCACGGCCTCGCCCCGCGCGGCCAGCGCGCTGCGGCCCCAGACGCCCACCAGATCGTCGGCCCCTGGCAGCCCCAGCGTCGGCGGCAGGCCCGCAAGCGTCAGGATGCGCCGCACCCGGCCGGGGCGCAGCAGGCCCCCCGAGTAGCAGAAAAGCCGCCGGGGTGTGGGATCCCCGGCGGCGTGAGGTGGCCTGGCCGTGGCCATGCGGCCTTACTTGCCCTGGACCGCGTTGCCGAACGAACTGCCGGTGGCCGCGGTGCTGACGGCATTGGCGCCCGATGCCGTGCTGCTGAAGACCGACAGGGCCTTCTGCCACTGGACGAACGGCGCTTCGGTCACATAGACGGTGTCGCCGTCGCGGATCACGAAGTCGCGCGCCTCGAACATGCCGTTCGGGGCGGTCAGGTTCAGAACATAGATCAGGCGTTGGTCGCCCTGCAGGTCGGTTCGGCCCAGCACGGCGTTGGCGATGGCGGCGGGTTCATTGCGGAAGACAAAGACCCCCGTGGGATCGGCCAGCGTGGTCGACAGGCCACCGACCTGGGCGATGGCCTCGATGGCCGACACGGTCTGGGTGGAGAACTGCACCCGGCTTTGCGCGCCAGTGGCCCCCAGCACGGTGAACGACCGCAGGTCGCGCTGCACATAGACCCGGTCATGGTTGCGCAGGGCGATGTCGAAGCTCGGGTTGTTGTAAAGCTCGCTCAGCCAGACCTTTTCGGATGTCTTGCCACGGGTCACGATGACCTCGGCGGTGTCGATGGCGATCGAGACGCCTCCGGCGCGCGCCAGCATCGCCGACAGCGTGCGGGTCGATTGCTGGATCGGGTAGACCCCCTGGGCGCCGACCGAGCCTTCCACCGTCACGGTGGCGCCGTCGCCCGCGACGCGGCCGATGGAGACCTGCGGATCAGGCGTCTGCGCCGCAAGCTTGCGCGTCACCTCCTCGCGCAGCGCCTCGGGCGTGTCGCCCGCAGCCTTGATGCGGCCCGCGTAGGGAACGTAGATGAAGCCCTGGCCATCGACCTCGACATCATTCAGGACCGAGGCCTTCTGCCCGGGCGTGCCCAGCAGCGGGTTGGCCACGTTTTCGAAGACGGTGATGGCCAGCTTGTCGCCCGGCTGGATCGTGTCGGGGCCGACAAGCCCCGCATTGCGGAAGCTGGCCGAGAAGCCAAGCGCGGGGGTCACAGCCGTGGCGCGCGTCACCCGGTCGTTCACCTCGACGACGAAGGCATCGCCCTGCTTCTGGACCGCACCCGCGAAGATTTCCTTTTTCGTGGGGCCGCTGCGCGGCACACCGCAGGCAGCAACGGCGCCGACCAAGACCAGAAGCGCCAGCCTGCGGACGCCCCGGATGCACTTGAACTTCACTGCTCGGGCTCCTTCTTGGGAACATGCCTCACGTTTTTCAGGTAAAATTACGGAAATCGGGCAGAAAAGCCAGCCGCTTCACGCGGGGCTAACTTACCACGCGCAACTGTTGCCGCGGGGCCGCGTTTCCCGAAACAAGCGCATCATAGGGGTCCTGTGGGGCCAGCATCATGTCCACGACTTGCCGCAACAGTTCGCGCCGCCCGCGCGACGAATAGAAGCCCCCCGCCACCTGCGAGGTTTCCAGCAGGAAATGCCGGTAATCGCGATAGGCGCGGCTGTCGGGCCGGGTGGGGTGGGCGAAGAACTCGGGCAGGGGCTGGGTCGAGACGAATTCGGGTTTGGCGTAGACCGCGTTGCCGAAGACCTTCAGCGGCAGCCCGCGCCACAGCGCCTGCTGCGCGGCGGTGGAATTCACCGTGACCACGGTGCGGGTGTGGTTCAGCAGCGCGGCAAGCTTGCCGCCGCGGACGAAATGCACCCGGCCCTCGACCCCTGCGGCGCGGGCAAGCCGCAGGATCTCGGCCTTGATCGGCACCCGGCCGTCTTCCAGCGGATGCGCCTTGAAGACCAGGCGGTGATGGGGGGGCGCCCCTTTTGCGAAGCCCTCGATGCAAAGCGCAAGAAACTCGCCCATCGTCGAGAAGGGCGAATGGTTGCGGAAACTCGCATCATGCTCCAGTTGCAGCAGCACAAGGTGGTAGGGATGGCCGCAGTGCTTGATCCGCCGGGTTTCCAGGGCCCGTTCGGCCTTGTGCCAGGGCATCAGCAGCAGGCGGCGCAGGTAAAGCCGGAATTCCTGCCGCACGGTCATGTCGCGATGCGGGCGAAAGTTGCGGTAGGCGCCGTTCCGCAGCAGCACGAACCCGTGGTAAAGCGCGCCGTAGAAGACGTGCTGGCGCATGTCGCCCCATCGGGCGGGCGCATCGGGCAGATCCATGTCCAGCGGCGCCAGCGCCGCCTGCATCTGCGGCACGGTCATCTCCATGATGCGGGAATGCCCGTTCACCCCGCCGCGTTCGTAGGTGACCCAGAACGGGCGCAGGTAACCCTCTTCGAAGACATGCACCGTCAGGCCCGCGGCGCGGGCGATCGCGGTCGCATGGGCGTGAATGGGGCGGGTGTCGCCATAGAGCACGACATCGGTGATCGGCTGCGTGGCGATCAGGGCGCGGAAGCGGTCCGGCCATGCATCGGGAGGGGCGTCAAAGGGGATGTAGCCCGGGGCATCGAACCAGAAGGCGCGGTCGCCTGCGTTGAACCCCACGCGCCAGACCTCGCCCCCCGCCGCGCGCAGCATCCGCCCGAGCCGGTGGAAGAAGGGCCCGTGCGGCCCCTGCAGGAAAAGGAAGCGGCGTCCCGCCCCCGTGCCCTCGGTCATCGCGTCATCCCCGGATCGCCCGGCGGCACATCGCCCGGCGCGGGGCGACGATGGCGGCACGTTCCGGCAACATGGTGGCAAACCGGCGGCGGAATTGTGGCGCCCGTCCGCCGGGCTTGCGCCCGCGCGCCCGGCTCGCTACCTCAGGGCGGGCAGGGAGATTGCACATGTTCACCGGGATCATCACCGACATCGGCCGGATCGTGGCGCTGGACCAGCGCGGCGACCTGAAGGCGCGCATCGCCACCCATTACGACATCGCGGGCATCGAGATCGGCGCCTCGATCGCCTGTGACGGCGTCTGCCTCACCGGGATCGAGACGGGCACGGCCCCCGACGGCTGGTTCGACGTGGAGATTTCCGCGGAAACCGTGTCAAAGACCAACATCGGGCGCAACGGCTGGATGGTTGGCCATCGGCTGAACCTCGAACGCGCGCTGAAGGTGGGCGACGAGCTGGGCGGGCATATCGTGTCCGGCCATGTCGACGGCGTGGCCGAGGTTCTGTCGGTGACGATGGAAGGCGACAGCACCCGCGTTCGTTTCCGAGCGCCCGAGGCGCTTGCGGGCTTCATCGCGCCGAAGGGCTCGGTGGCACTGAACGGCACCTCGCTGACGGTGAACGAGGTCGAGGGGGCCGAGTTCGGGGTGAACCTGATCCCGCACACCCAGAAGGTGACGACCTGGGGCGATGTGGCCAAGGGCGATCTGGTGAACCTTGAGGTCGACACGATGGCGCGCTACGTCGCCCGCCTGCGCGAGTGGGGCAGGTGACGCCCGGCATCGGGCACAACGGCGGTCCGGCCGATGACGCGGGCCGAAGCTGGCGGCGACACTGCTGGACCAAGGCGCGCGAACGGCTGCTGCCGACCCTGCCGATCGAGGTGGTGCGGCTTCGCGTGAAGCGGGCCGCGGACCTGGGCCTCGACTATCGCACCTATGCCTCTGTGCGGGCCGCGACCGGGCATGACGTGGTGGCTTTCCTGTTCTCCTCGAACGCGCTCCGGGTCTGGCCCGCGGCACCCGACCTTCCTGCCGACCGCGCGGCGAAGCTGGGCGCGCTGGTGGCCGTGGGGCGCGTGGGGCTGGCCTGCGGCAAGCTTTCGCCCGAAGTGCTGGCCCGCCCGCCGCTGGATGCGGCCTTCGCGGCGCCCGGGGCACTGGCCGGCTGGGCCAGCCAGCGCGCGG
>DAIEJF010000151.1 GCA_027351005.1 Paracoccaceae bacterium
CGCATCCCCGATCTGCTGCTGACGCCCGCGAACATGCGGCGGGTGACCGATCAGCTATCCCGGATGCGCGGCGCGGCAATGAAGCTCGGGCAGATGATCTCGCTTGATGCAGGCGACGTTCTGCCGCCCGAGCTGACGGCCATCCTCGCGCAGTTGCGAGAGTCGGCGCATGTGATGCCGCCCCGGCAGCTGGACCAGGTTCTGGTCGGCGCCTGGGGGCCAGAGTGGCGAAGCCGCTTCCAGCAGTTCGACGTGCGCCCGATTGCGGCCGCCTCGATCGGGCAGGTGCACCGCGCCCGGCTTCGGTCGGGGCGCGAACTGGCCATCAAGGTGCAATATCCCGGTGTCGCGGCCAGCATCGACGCCGACATCGACAATGTCGCGGCGCTCTTGCGCTATTCGGGGCTGCTGCCGGCCGGGCTCGACATCGCGCCGCTGCTGGCCGAGGCCAAGCGGCAGTTGCACGAAGAGGCGGATTACCTTCGCGAGGCCGAACAGATGCGCCGCTATCGGGCCCTTCTGGCCGACGACCCGCGGTTTGCGCTGCCCGAACCGGTTGACGATCTTGTCGCGCCCACTGTGCTGCCGATGGATTTCGTGTCGGGTGCCCCGATCGAAAGCCTTTCGGATGAAAGCCAGGCACGGCGCGATGCGGCCTGCGGGGCCTTGCTGGAGCTGGTGCTGCGGGAACTCTTCGTGTTCGGTTACATGCAGACCGACCCGAACTTTGCGAATTTCAAATGGCGCAAGGAAGATGGGCGCATCCTGCTTCTGGACTTCGGGGCCGCGCGTCCGATCCCGCCCGACACGGCCGCGGCCTATCGCGATCTGCTGTGGGCGGGGCTGGCCGAGGACCGCATGGCGCTGCAGGATGTGCTGGTGCGTCACGGCTTCGTGTCGGATGCGCAGATGCGCCGCAATGGCCCGGCGCTTGCCGAAATGATCGGGATCGTGCTGGCCCATGTCGGCCGCAGCCGGGGCGGCGCGGGGCTGTTCGATTTTGCCGACCGCGCCTTTGTCGGCGCGCTGCGGGACGCGGCCGCCCCTGTCGTGGCAGATCGCGCAAGCTGGCATGTTCCCCCCGTGCACACGCTGTTCGTACAGCGCAAGATCAGCGGCACCGCGCTGCTCTGCGTGCGGATGCGGGCCCGCGTGCCGCTTGTGGCGCTGGCCGCGCGTCACGCCGCGCAGGCGCATGATCCGGCCCCCTGCGGCCCCGAGGCCGTGGCATGACGGGCGGCGCCGGCATGAGCCCCGCGCGTGCGGCCCTTGTGCTGGGGGTCTTCGGGCTTGGGCCGTTCATCGGGTTCGCGGCGGCCGCCTGGTTTGCGCCGGGCATCGCACCGCCCGCGGCCCTGCAACAGGCAGAGATCCTGTGGGGCGCGATCATCCTGGCCTTCATGGCGGGGGCGCGCTGGGGCTTCGTGCTGGTGAAGCCCGAGGCGTCGATCGGGCGGCTGATGGCTTTCGGCCTGATCCCGGCGCTGTCCCTGGCGGCGCCCTTCCTGCCCGCGCCTCTGGCGCTGAACCTGCTGGCGGCCGGGTTCGTCGGCCTGCTGGCCGCGGAACTTCTGCCCGCCGCGCGGCAGGAGGGGCCAGCCTGGTATCCGCCGCTGCGGGTCTTCCTGACGCTGGTCGCGCTGATCTGCCTGATCGCCACGGCGCTCGCGTAGCGCCTTCCCTCCCGCAGGCACGCGGGGAGGGGCGAAAACCCGGTGGAATGCCCGCCCCTGCTGCGCTATTCCAGCGGAATTCATGGAAGCCGCGTGGCGCCTGCGGGACATCCGCCAGAGCCCCCGGTCTGATTGCTGCGGAGCCCGATCTTGACGACATCCGTCGTTCCACTTCTTGCGTCGGGGTTCCTCATGGGCTGGTCGGTTGCCTGGCCCCCCGGTCCGATCAACACCGAAATCGCGCGGCGCTGCCTGGCGCGGGGCTTCTGGGCGGGCTTCGGCCTGCTGCTTGGGGCCTGCTCGGGCGATGCGCTCTGGGCGGTGCTGGTCGCGGTCGGGGTGGGCGCGGTCTTCACCGGGCCGGTGGCCCAGCAGGTGCTGGGCGTCTTGTCCATCGTTCTGCTCGGGCTTCTGGCCGCCACCTTTCTGCGGCGCGCCTGGCGGGCCTTCCGGGGAACCGCCGTCGCGGGGGCCGGCCCCCGGTTCGACAGCACAAAGGCAAGCTATGCCCTTGGCCTGACGATGGCGCTGACAAGCCCCTGGAACGTGACGTTCTGGCTGGCCGACATCGGGCGTCCGGGCATGACGGACCTTGGCCTGCCTGCGCTTCTGATGGTCGTGGCGGCGGTCATCGTCGGCGCGGCCACCTGGGGGCTTGTCCTGTCGGCCGCGGTGGTGGCACTTCACCGGCAGTTGGGCAGCGTCGGGCGGTGGGGGCCGGTTCTGATGAACGGCGCCACCGCGCTTCTGATGCTGTGGTTCATCCAGGGGGCCGCGCGGGCGCTTGTCGGCTGATCGCCGACCATGACGGCCGGGGCGCGGCCTAATCGCCCTTTTCGATCAATTCAGGGCGGATCGCCGAATTGATCCGCCGCGCGTCGGCGGTCATGCTCCGACCGAACCGGCCCTGTCCGCAGGCTGATGCCGGGGTGTGCGCAAAGGGAGGCAAGGGACATGCGCTTGCTCTGGATCCAACCTGACCGGCCCGCCGCCAAGGCTCTGGCCCTCTCTGTCCTGCCCGGAGTGCAGGCGCGGTGACCGACATCCCCGAACGCATGTCCGGCGTGCATCTGATCGGCCACGGCGGCCCCGAAATGCTGGTGTGGCGCGACGACCTTCCCGTGCCGCGTCCCGCCTCGGGCGAGGTTCTGGTCAAGGTGCTTGCCGCGGGTGTGAACATGACCGACATCAACACCCGCAAGGGATGGTACGGCGGCGAGGGCCGCCTTGCAGGCTGGGGCGGAGAAATGGCCTTTCCCCGGATCCAGGGGTCTGACCTGTGCGGCCGCATCGTCGCGCTGGGGCCGGATGTCGAGGGGCTTGCGCTGGGCGCGCGGGTGATCTGCCCCACCAACCAGCACGAGCCCACGGCCGACAACCCGATCCGCTTTGTCTCGATCGGGTCCGAGTATGACGGGGCCTTTGCGCAGTATTGCGTGGTGAGGGCGCGCCATCTTCATGATGTCACCGCCTCGCCCCTGAGCGATGTGGAAATCGGCGCGATGCCCTGCGCCTATGGCACCGCCCACAATCTGCTGAGCCGGGCGAATGTCGCGGTGGGCGAGCGTGTGCTGGTCACGGGGGCGTCGGGGGGTGTCGGGCTGGCCGCGGTCTGCCTTGCGCTCTTGCGGGGTGCCGATGTGACCGCCCAATGCAGCGTGTCGAAATCCGCCGTGCTGCGGGGCTTTGGCGCGGCCATTCTTCCCCGCGATGCCGAGCCGCGTCGGCAAAGCTTCGATGTGGTCATCGACGTGGTCGGGGGCGAGGGGTTCCAGTCGCGGTTGGATGCGCTGCGCCCCGGGGGGCGGTATGCGACCAGCGGCGCCGTGGGCGGGCCGGTCGTCCGCGGGGATCTGCGCAGGGTCTATCTGAACGATCTGACGATCCTTGGCGCGACCCATCAGCCGCGCGAGGTCTTTGCCGGGTTGGTCACGATCATCAATACCGCGCGCATCCGCCCCGTGGTGTCGAACACCTACCCGCTGCGCGACATCGGGCGGGCGCAGGATGATCTGGCCAGCGGGCGCCACATCGGCAAGCTGGTGCTGGTGCCCCCGGTCGACAAGGACTGACCTCCAGGCCGCGGCTCGCGGCACATCGGGGGCTGTCATCCAGCGGATGACGACCGGTGCCTTTCTCTGCTAGGCTTGGGGCAGCGGGACGAACCGCCGTTGCCATCGTATCTCGTCTGCGCGGGTCGGCCCGCGCGCGTGTTGCCGCCGCCCGATGATCCAGAGGGGGCCATCGGGGCCGGGTGCGGACGAAGCCTCCGCCGATGCCGGTGTCACAGGCACCGCATCCGGGTCTTGCCCCCGAAACGATGCCGTAGCGCCTGCACAACCGGGAGGAACGAGATGAGCGATGCGCCAGAGGCCGACGGCCGCCCCCACGGGCCGCCCTGGATACGCCCTGCGATCCAGCAGAAGATCGCGTGGCGCAACGATGACATCGTGATCTCCGTCCCGCCGAAAAGCGGCACGACATGGACGATGAACATCGTCCACCAGATCCTGACGGGCGGAACGGCAGATTTCGAGGACATCTACGCCGAGGTGCCGTGGATCGAGTTCGTGGGCGATCCCGCGCTGACCGATCAGGACATCGCCGACCGCGTCGCCGCCATGCCGGTCGGCCGCCGTCGGGCCTTCAAGACCCATTCGGCCCCGCCCGAGGTGCCGTTTCTGCCCGCAGGCGCGGGGCGGGACGTGAAATATGTGGTCGTCTTTCGCAATCCTGAAGAAGCACTGGTGTCGTTCCGGCCCTTCCTCGCCAAGCATTCGCCAGACTGGCATGCCCTGTGGAAACTGCCGCCCGGCGTCATGGAGCGGCCGGACTTCCCCTCG
Source organism: Paracoccaceae bacterium (assembly GCA_027351005.1). GTDB lineage: Bacteria > Pseudomonadota > Alphaproteobacteria > Rhodobacterales > Rhodobacteraceae > Solirhodobacter. The sequence continues at coordinate 4,517 of DAIEJF010000151.1, forward strand.
TTCTACCGCGAGGTGATCGACGCGCAGGGGATGCAGGGGCGGTTTTTCGGCTTTCTGGCCGCCTGGTGGCCGTTTCGTCACGAACCGAACGTGCTGTTCCTGCATTTTTCCGACATGAAGCGGGATCACGAAGGCGCAATCCGCCGGATCGCCGACTTTCTCGGCGTCACGCCAGCCCCGGCGGACTGGGCCGCGATCCTCGAGCACAGTTCGTTTGCCTGGATGAAGCGCAACGAAGAAAAGTTCGAGGCGCGCACCGCCGGTGCGGTGCCGATCCTTCGTTCCGGTGCGATGATCCGCAAGGGCGAAACGGGAAAGGCCGCCTCTGACGGGATGACGGCAGAGATTTCGCAACACCTGCGCACCATTGGCGCCCGGATCTGCCCGGACCCCGCCGCGGTTGACTGGTACTACAAGGGTGGCGATCTGCCGTAAGGGGCGCCCGGCTCGCGCGGGGGGTGGCATCCATCTGCGGCCGGTGGCACCGGCGCCGCGATCCGTGCCGTGGACATTCGGAATGTCCTGCCCCTTGAGATGACAGGACAGCCACAAGCCGCTAGTGTCGGAACCGTGATGGAGTAGAAATCCCGGTGTCGATGGCTGTTACGCTGAAAGAAGTTGCCGCGCGCGCAGGCGTGTCGCGGGCCGCTGTGTCGCGCACATTCACGCCGGGGGCCTCGGTCTCGCCGGGGATGCGCGCGCGGGTCGAACAGGCGGCGGCCGAACTGGGCTACAGCCCGAACCTGTTGGCGCGGGCGCTCTCAACCCGCAAGACGCAGCTTGTCGGGCTGATCTCGAACAACTTTCACAACCCGGCCTTCCTGCAGATCTTCGATCTCTTTACCCGGGGATTGCAGGATCAGGGGCTGAGACCGCTTCTGGTCAACCTTTCGGATCAGACGACGCCGGGGCATTCGCTGAACCTTGCGCGGCAGTATTCGGTGGATGGGGTCATTATCGCCTCGTCGCATGTGCCCGACAATTTCGCCGAAGCGTTCCAGAAGGCCGGGATGCCGGTTGTCCATGCCTTCGGCAGCGCGGCACGCACCCAGGGGGTGGCGATCGCGGCGATCGACAATGTGGCGGCAGGGCGGATGGCGGCGCAGACGCTGATGGCGCGGGGATATCTGCGCATCGGCTTCATGGGGGGGCCGGAAGGCGCCAGCACGACGCGCGACCGCTTGCGGGGGTTCCTAGAGGCGGCCCGCGCCGGGGGTGTTCCGGTTTCGGTCAGCTATGCCGGCGCCTATGGCTTCGAGCAGGGCCGCGCGCAGATGCAGCGCCTGTTGCGCGACAAGACGCGCGCCGAGGCCTATTTCTGCGCAGATGATGTGCTGTCGATCGGGGCGCTGTCGGCGATGCGGGATGCGGGGCTGGCAGTGCCGGACGAAATCGGCGTGATCGGGCTGAACGACATGGAGATGTCGGGATGGGCGGGGATCGATCTGACGACGATCCACCAGCCCTTCGCCGCGATCGTGAGCGCGGCGATCGACATGATCGTCGCGCGCTTTCGCGATCCCGATCTGTTGCCCGAGACCCGGCTCTTTCCCTGCCGGATCGTCGAACGCAAGACGCTGAGGCCGCTGCCCTAACGCAGCAGCGCCGGACGGGCGTCGACCCAGGCGCCCTTATCGCGGGCCGAGCGGACCGCCGCATGGATCGCCGCGATCGACCGCAGGCCGTCCTCGGCGGTGGGGAACAGGCTGACGGCCGGATCGGGTGTGCGGCCCTGCGCCCGGGCCAGAAGCGTTTCGCCCAGGTCGCGGTAGATGTTCCCGAAGGCCAGCGGCATCCCTTCGGCATGGCCTACAGTCACGCGGCTGGCGCGGTCTGCCTCGGGCGACAGGTTTCCTTCGCCCCGCTCGATGACCTGAAGACGGCCGCCAAGCGGCATGTAGTAAAGCTGGTTCGGTTGTTCCTGCGCCCAGCGCAGCCCGCCCGTTTCGCCGAACACCTGGATCGTCAGCCCGTGCTGCCGACCGATGGCGACCGAGGAGGTCCACAGACGGCCCACGGTGCCGCGCTGGGTGCGGAAGTTGACCATCGCGTCATCCTCCAGCACACGGCCCTGAAGGCAGGACGCGAAATCTGCCGAAAGATCCTGCACCTCGTCGCCGGTGACGAATGACGCCATGTGCAGTGCGTGGATGCCGCAATCGGCGAACTGCGCCGATACGCCGGCCTGCGCCGGATCATAGCGCCAGCGAACCCGCGGGTTGTCGGCGTCGGCGGCATTGGCGTGGTGGCCGTGGGCGAATTCCGCCACCACCAGCCGCACCCGGCCGATGTCGCCGCGCGCCACCATCGCCCGCATGTGCCGCACCAGCGCATAGCCGGTGTAGCCGTAGTTCACCGCGCAGATGCAGCCCATCCGCCGCGCGGTCAGCACCAGATCCTCGGCTTCGGCCTCGGTCACGGTCATCGGTTTTTCGCACAGCACATTGATCCCGGCCTCGAGGAAGGCCTTCGCGATCTCGTAATGCGTGGCGTTGGGGGTCGCCACAGTCACCAGAGAGATCCGGTCTGCCCGGTCGCGTTCGCCCGCCAGCATCTCGCGCCAGTCGCCATAGGCGCGGTCGGCGGCCAGGCCCAGCTTCTGCCCGAAGGCCCGCCCTGCGGCGGGGTTGTGGTCCAGCGCCCCCGCGGCGAAGGTGAACAATCCGTCGAGCCCGGCCGCCAGCCGGTGTGCCGGGCCGATCTGGCTGCCGTCGCCGCCGCCCACCATGCCCCAGTTCAGTCGTGTCATGTCGGTCCCCTCAGAAGCCGATGGAGGTCAGATACGCCCGGTTCGCCCGCGCGTCGTCGATGGGCGAGGTTGCCCCCGCGGGGTCGCAATCCTGCGCGACCGTGCACCAGCCGTCAAAGCCTGCGTCCAGCAGGAGCTGACGCACGGCGGGAAAGTCCACGTCGCCCTGCCCGAGGTTGCAGAAGATCCCCTGCGCGCAGGCGTCGTAGAATCCGGTCCGGTTGGACACGGCGCGGGCCTTCACCAGCGGGTCGATGTCCTTGAAATGGACGTAGGACACCCGGTCGATGTGGCGGCGCAGGAAGGCCACGGGGTCATAGCCCGCATAGGAATGATGCCCGGTATCCAGGCAGATCTTCAGCACGCGTTCATCCACCGCGTCCAGAAGGCGTTCCAGCTCGGGTTCGAAATCGATGAACCCCGCGGCATGGGCGTGGATCGACGGGATCAGCCCATGATCCACCCCCAGTTGGGCGACACGGCGCAGGCGGTCGACGAAGCCGCGCCATTCCTCGGCGCCCATCTGCTCGGCCTCGGACGCCCGGCCCGCAGTGGGCGCGCGGCGCGGCGAGATCGAGTCGATCAGCACCAGATGTCTGGCCCCATGCGCGACCAGCGCCTTGCAGGTGCGCATCGCGCCATCCCAGACCTGATCCCATTGCGCCGCATCGTGGAACGGGCGGAAGACGACGCCGCCGGTCAGGCTCAGGCCGAATTCCGCCAAAGCCTCGCCCAGCCGGGCGGGGTCTTCGGGCATGTAGCCGACGGGGCCCAGTTCGATCCCGCGGTAGCCTGCCTCCGCACAATCGGACAGCACCTTTCGCCACGGCGGGTTGCGCGGGTCGTCCGCGAATTCGATACCCCAGGAGCAGGGCGCGTTGCCGATGTGGAGCATGTCGTTCCTTTCAGAGGTCTATCCAGCCGCCGGTCTGGTGGCTTTGATGTGCAGCCGCGATCACGCGAGAGACGTCCAGCCCGTCGCGGAAGCGCGGCCAGACGGGGGCGCCGGTTTCGATGGCCGCCAGAAAGTCGCGCGCCTCGATGATGATCTGGTCCTGATAGCCGGTGCCGTGGCCCGGACCCTGACAGAAGGCCGCATAATCGGGATGTGCGGGCCCGGTGAGGATCTTGCGGAAGCCGCGCTCGGTCTCAGGGCCCTCGGCCAGATAGAGCCAGAGGGCGTTCTGATCCTCCTGGTCAAAGCGCAGCGCGCCCTTCGTGCCGGTGATCTCGTAGGCATAGCCCATCTTCCGGCCGGTCGAGACCCGGCTGAACCCCAGATGCCCCATGGCGCCATTGGCGAAGCGGCACAGGAAGTGGCCGATGTCGTCGTTTGGCGCGCGTCCCTCGGTTCCGGGGCGATCGTCGTAAACGGTTGCAATATCGGCGCAGAGCCGGGTGATCGGGCCCATCAGCGCGAGTGCCGCATTGACCATGTGGGGGGCAAGGTCCCCCATCGTGCCGTTCGCCGCGCCAAAGTTGCGCCAGGTCGCGGGGCGACGGGGGTCTGCGTCGAAATCCTCGGTATGCTCGCCGCGGAACCAGGTGATCCGACCCAGCGCACCGGACTGAACCAGATGCCGGGCATGTTGCGAGGCCGGGGTCCGGATGTAGTTGAAGCCCACCATGTTCGCGACCCCCGCCGCCTCCGCGGCCTTGGTCATGGCACGGCTGTCGTCCAGGCTTGCGCCCAGCGGCTTTTCGCAGAACACGGGTTTTCCTAGGGAAAACGCCAGTTCGGCGATGGGGCGATGGGTTTCTTGCGGACTGGCGATCACCACCGCCTCGACGCGAGGGTCCTCGACCAGATCGCGCCAGCGGGCTGTTGCGCGGGCAAAACCGTAAAGCGCACGATAGCGTTCGGCACTGTCGGCCGTACTGGCGCAGATCATCTCCAGCCGGGGGCGCAGCGTCGTGCCAAAGGTCGCCCCAACCGAGGCCATGGCGACCGAATGCGCCTTGCCCATGTATCCGCCGCCGATGATGCCGATTCCGATCTCGCGCAAGGGGGCCTCCAAGGTGATTGCAACCGGTTACAATATCTGTATCGTGAGACTCCGGAGACGGTCAAGCAAATCCCGACGGGCTAATCCGTACGGGAAAATCCGGCGGGGAGGATATGCGGTGCATCAGACGGTTCGGCTGACGGTGGCGCAAGCGATCATGCGGTTCCTCGCCGCCCAGAACATCCTGATCGACGGACAAAGAATGCCGGTCTGTGGCGGCGCCTTCGCGATCTTCGGCCATGGCAATGCCCCCTCGCTTGGCGAGGCGCTGGAGGCGATGCAGGATATCATTCCGGTCTATCGGGGGCAGAACGAGCAATCGATGGGTTTTGCCGCGGCGGCCTATGCCAAGACATGGCTGCGCCAGCGGTTCATGCTTTGCACCGCCTCTGCCGGTCCGGGCACCGCGAACCTTCTGACCTCGGCGGCCCTGGCCCATGCCAACAGGCTGCCGCTGCTGATGCTCTGCGGCGACAATTTCGCCACCCGTCTGCCCGATCCGGTCCTGCAGCAACTGGAACATTTCGGGGACCCGTCTCTGGGCGTGACCGACGCGTTCCGCGCGGTCTGCCGCTACTGGGACCGGATCACGCATCCGGCACAGGTGATGCGAAGCCTGCCCGCGGCAATCGCCACACTGCTGGACCCGGCCGATTGCGGGCCGGTCTTTCTTGCGCTTCCGCAGGACCTTCAGGGCTGGGCCTACGATTATCCGCTGGCGTTCTTCCAGCCGCAGGACCTGCGCATCCGCCGCCCGTCTGCCGACCCCGACGAGATCGAGGCCGCGGCCCGCCTGCTGCGGCAGGCGCGGAGGCCCCTGATCGTCGCGGGCGGCGGGGTGCAGTATTCCGGGGCGGTCGAGGCGCTTGGCGCCTTTGCCCGCAACCACGGCCTGCCGGTGGTCGAGACGATCGCCGGGCGGGCGAACCTGCTTTGCGACGACCCGCTGAACATCGGGCCGATCGGCGTCACCGGGTCCGACAGCGCCAACGCGGCGGCGGCAGAAGCCGACGTGATCCTGGCTGTCGGCACGCGGATGCAGGATTTCACCACCGGCTCGCGGTCGGTCTTTGCCCCCGATGCCCGGATCATCGCGCTGAACGTGGGGCGGCACGATGCGGGAAAACACGGGGCGCTGCCGGTGGTCGGGGATGCGCGACGGGGGCTCGAGGCGCTGGGTGCGGCGCTGGGCGAACATCGCGCGCCGGGCGGGTGGCTTTCGCGGACGCAGGGATTTCGGGCCGAATGGGATGCCTTCGTGCGCGTCAACACCGCACCGCGCAACGGCTTGCCGAATTACGCGCAGGCCATCGGCGTGGTGAATGCCCGCTGCACCCCGCAGGACCGGATCGTGACCGCCGCCGGGGGTCTGCCCGCCGAGGTGACGGCGAACTGGCGCACACTGGGCGTGGGCACGGTGGATGTCGAGTTCGGCTTTTCCTGCATGGGCTACGAAATCGCGGGGGGCTGGGGCGCGCGGATCGCCCGCGACCAGCGCGGCGACACTGGCGAGACGGTCGTTCTTGTCGGTGATTGGTCTTACCTGCTGCTGAATTCGGATATCCTGTCCTCGGTCATCACCGGGCACAAGCTGATCGTCGTGGTGCTGGACAATGGCGGTTTCGCGGTCATCAACAAGCTGCAGAAGAACACCGGAAACGCCGGGTTCAACACGCTGTTTTCCAACAGCCCGTCGGTGGTTGCCCCGGTAAGGGTGGATTTCGCGGCCCATGCCAGGGCCATGGGGGCGCTGGCCGAAGACGTGCCGGGGCTGGACGATCTTGGCCCTGCGTTCGAGCGGGCGCGCGCGGCCGCGCGAACCTCGGTGATCGTCCTGCGCATCGATCCGCACGAGGGCTGGACCGAGCGTGGCCACGCCTGGTGGGAGGTGGGCACCCCCGAGGTCAGCCCGCGACCCGAGATCGCCATCGCCCGCGCCGGGATCGAGGCCGGGCGGGCCGGTCAGCGGCGGGGGGCGTGATGCAGCGCTTGTGGAACCGGATGGCGCTGAACCGTTTCCTTGTGCTGGGGCGGGTGGGGATGGACCTGAACGCCGACCCGCCCGGCACGCGGATCGATGCGGCGCGGGCCTTTACCACCTCGATCGGCGGGTCGGCGGGCAACATCGCGGTGGCGCTGGCGCGCCAGGGCGCGCAGGCGGCGCTGGTCTCGGTGCTGTCGGACGATGCGGTGGGGGCGTTCTGCCTGCGCGAGTTGGCCGACTATGGCGTCGATACCGGGCATGTCCGCCGAGTGCGCGGCGAGGCGCGCAGTTCGCTGGCCCTGACAGAGACCATTGCCGAAGGCTGCCAGACGGTTCTCTACCGCAACAACGCAGCCGATCTGGGCCTGGCCGAGGCGGATGTGCGCGACCTGCCCTGCGAGGGTGTTGCAGCCCTTGTCGTCACCGGAACCGCGCTGGCGGCCGAGCCTTCGCGCAGCGCCGCGCGGCTGGCGATGGCGCGGGCGCGCGCGGCGGGGGCGCTCGTGGTGCTGGACGTGGACTACCGCGCCTATTCCTGGCCGTCGCAGGCCGAGGCCTCTGCGGTCTGCCTCGCGGCGGCCGAGGCCAGCGACATCGTGATCGGCAACGATGTGGAATTCGGCCTTCTGGCGGGTGGGATGGAAAACGGTCCGGCGCTGGCGGCGGCGCTCGCGCAGCACGGGCTGCTGTTCACCGTCTACAAGCGCGGGCCCGAGGGCGCGACAACGCATACCGCGGATTTCAGCTTCGACACACCCGTCTTCCGGGTGCAGGCATTGAAGCCCACCGGGGCGGGCGACGGGTTCATGGGCGGGCTGCTGGCCGGTTTGGCGCAGGGGCACACCCTGGAACGCGCCGTCCGGCGCGGTGCAGCCACCGCGGCACTGATCGTCTCGGGCGTCGGTTGCGCGCCCGCCTCACCCGACCGCGCGACGGTCGACCGTTTTATTGCCCTTTCCTGACCCGCGGAGGCGTCATGCACATCCCCCCTCACGACAACCGCAACCAGCCCATCGTCAGTGTGGACAACCCGCTGGTTCCGCTGGTCTATTTCAACATCGTGAAACTGGCCGCGGGCCAGTCCTTCACCTCGGTCGTGCCGGGCTACGAAACCTGCATCGTTCCGGCAACCGGCACGGTCGAGGTTGCCACCGCGGGCGAGACCTTCGCAGGCATCGGCCAGCGGACGGCGAACGTCTGGGACGGCGAGCCCGAGGGCGTCTATGTCGGCGCGGGCCAGCCCGCCCGCATCCTGTGCACCCGCGGCCCGGCCGAGGTCTTCATCGCCGGCGCCCGCCATGCCGAGGTGCTGCCCCCGTTCGCGATCCGCGCAGCCGACATCGACCCCGTGCAATACGGGTCCGACGACACCAAGACCCACCGGAAGATCAAGCACATCCTGGGCCAGAAGTACCACGGACGTGTGGGCCGTCTGCTGGTCAGCGAGCTTTTTACCGTGGGCAAGGGCGGCTGGTCGGGTTTTCCAAGCCACAAGCATGACACCGACCGGCTGCCGCTGGAGTCTCGCCACGACGAGGCCTACAACTTCCGCTTCAATCCCCCCCACGGGTCGGGGGTGCAGATGCTGCAACGCGAGGATGGCAAGCCGGGCGATGCCTATCACATCGTCGACGGCTCCACGATCCTGCTGGACAAGGGCTATCATCCCTGCTGCGTCCTGCCGGGCTACGAGATGTACTACTTCACCATCCTGGGCGGGCTTTCGCAGCGCAGCCTCGTTCAGTACTTCCAGCCCTCGCATGCCGACCAGCTAGAGACGATCCCGGGCATCAAGGACATGATCGCGAAGTTCAAATGACCATCGCCACCCTGACCGATGTTCTGACCCCCTGTCTGACCGACGGCACGGCGGTCGCCGGGCTTGTCGTGCTGGGGTGGGAAGACGCACTGGCCTATGTCCGCGCCGCCGAGGCGCTGGGCCGACCGGTGATCCTTCAGGCCGGGCCGGGGTGTCGGGCGCATACGCCCTTGCCGGTGCTGGGGGCGATGTTCCGCCACCTGGCCGGGCAGGCCACAGTGCCGGTGGTGGCGCATCTCGACCATGCCGACGGGTTCGAGACCTGCCGGATCGCGGTGGAATGCGGCTTTACCTCGGTGATGTTCGACGGCTCGGCGCTGCCGCTGGCCGACAACATCGACAGGACCGCGCGGATCGTGGACTGGGCGCATCCGCTGGGTGTGTCGGTCGAGGCGGAACTTGGCTTCGTGGGCTATCGCGGCGGCGCGGTCTCGCGTGCCACGGACCCCGACGAGGCGGCGCGATTTGTCGCGCAGACGGGGGTGGATGCGTTGGCGGTCGCTGTGGGCAACACGCATCTGATGACCGAGACGGGCGCGATGCTGGACCTTGACCGACTGGCCGCGATCGGGGCGGCGGCGCCCGGCCTGCCGCTGGTGCTGCATGGCGGATCGGGGATCGCGGAAGAGCTGCGCCGCAGGCTGGTGCGCGAGACCGCGGTCTGCAAGGTGAACATCGGCACAGAACTGCGCATGGCCTTCGGCGCCGGGTTGCGCGCCGTGCTGGCCGAACGCCCCGAGGCCTTCGACCGGCTGGAGATCCTGCGGGCGACCATCGCGCCGGTCGAAGCCGCGGCCCGCACCGCCATCGCAAGCCTCGCGGGGTAGGGCGGGGCGGGCAGGCTGCGGCGGGGCGACGCAGAAACGCATTCCGGAATTTGCATGATTGCGCGCAGGGGGCGGATGGGCCTATGCTCGTCACGCCGCCGTGATTTTGCATGAAGATTTGCCATGACCCAGACGCCCGACCCCGATCTGCCGACCGTTCTGGTCCATCATGATGATGGCGCGGCACAGGGAGTGGCCCGGCGGGCAGGGCGGCGGCAGGGGCGCCTTCGGCGGGCGCGGTGGCTTCTTCTTCTGCTGCTGATCCCGCCGATCATGTTTTCCGGTGCGGTGATGGGGATGTATTTCCAGCCGCTCGGGCTGAAGAAATTCTACCAGTGGACCGGCCTGACCCCCGGTGCCGGATCGGTCGCGCCGATTGCCCTGCCGCCGAATGTCGTGATCCCGAAGGACATGGCCGAAACGATGCAGGGGACCGATGTGGTCGGCCTTGCCCGGCTGATGCCGAAGGGCGACATCGTCACCGTGGCCCCGCCCTATGGGACCGGGGATGCCCGGATCGCGGACATTCTGGTGCAGGAAGGCCAGCAGGTCGAGAAGGGCACGGTGATCGCCCGGCTGGACAATGCGCAGCAGTTGCAAGGCGCGGTGCTGTCGGCGCAGGCCAGCGTGGCCGTGCGCGAGGCGACGCTGGCGCAGACCCGTGCGACGGTGCTCAACAGCCAGGACGAGGCGCGCGCGGCCCTGGCGCAGGCCGAGGCGGCCTCTGTCGCCGCGACGGCGGACCTTGCCCGCATCCGGGAACTGCACGACCGGGGCGTGGCCACGCAGGCCACGCTGGAAGCTGTGGTGGCCAGCGAACGCCAGACGGCGCTGGCGGTGGACAAGGCCCGCGCGACTCTGGCGCGGTTTTCCGCGGCCGACATCGACAGCCAGCCCGACGTGATCGTGGCCGAGCGCAATCTTGACGCCGCGCGGGCCGATCTGGCGCGGGCGCAGGCTGATCTGACCCGGGCCGATGTGCTGGCGCCGATCACTGGCGTGGTTCTGGACATCAATGCCCGCGCAGGCGAGAAGCCGCCTGCGAGCGGCATCATGCAGATGGGTGACACCTCGCGGATGATGGCCGAGGCCGAGATCTATCAGGACCGGATCGCCGCTGTGGTCCCCGGTCAGGCGGTGGAGCTTGCCTCGATCGCGCTGGGGCAGACCCTTCACGGCCGGGTGCAGGAGGTGGGGCTGATCGTCGGGCGACAGGGGCTGATCGGCGACGATACCGCCGCCAACACCGATGCCCGCGTGGTCAGGATCCGCATCGCGCTGGATGCGGCCTCGACGCGGATCGCCGCGCGCTACACCAACCTCGAGGTGATCGCCCGGATCGACACCCGCGCGGCGGCGGCCACCCCATGAGCCGCCTGCTGGAACGGCTGTTCGGGCGGCTGCCGATCGGCTGGCTGCAACTGATGCACCGCCGGACCCGTTTCATCGCGGCGCTGGCCGGGGTGGCCTTTGCCAATGTGCTGGTCTTCGTGCAGGTGAGCCTGATGAACTCGATGTCACTGGCGACGCTGCGGCCCTACGATTTCTTCCAGGCCGACATCATGATTTCCGCGCAGGATGCCAATTCGCTGAGCGAGGGCGGCAATGTCGCGCGGCAATGGATGTTCCAGGCGATGCAGGACCCGGAGGTGACCGCGGGCATGGGGCTGATGATGGCGAATGTCAGCTGGCCGCGGGTGCAGAAGACGCTGGCGCTGACCACCTTCGGCGTCGATCCCGAACAGCGCGGCTTTCTGGCGCCCGGCATCGCCGAGAAGGTCGGGCTGCTGCAGATCCGCGACACCGCGCTGCTGGATCGGCTGAGCCGCGGCCTGCCGCGGGACGAGGCGGCCGCGATCCGGCCGCAGTCGCCCACCCGCTTCGAGGTGTCGGGCAAGACGCTGACCATCAGCGACACCTTTGCGGGTGGCGGCGGTTTCGGCGGCGACGGCTTCATGATCGTGTCGGATCAGACCTTCCTCGACCTTTTCCCCGCGCGCAGTTCTGCCGCGCCCGACCATATCCTGTTGCAGGTGGCGCCCGGCGCCGACCCCGACCGGGTGGTGACACGGTTGCGCAAGATCATCACCGACAAGGCCGTGCGCATCCGCAGCTACGCTGCCGCCAAGGCCGAAGATCTGGTCTACCAGCAGACCAAGCGGCCGACGGGCATCATCTTCGGCTTCGGTGTGCTGATCGGGGTGCTGGTGGGGATCGTCATCGTCTATCAGGTGCTGTCGGCCGATGTTGCCGATCATCTGAGCGAATACGCCACCTTCAAGGCGATGGGCTATCCGCGCCGCTTTTTCCTGGGTGTGGTGTTCGAAGAGGCGCTGATCCTGGCCTTTCTGGGCTTCTTCCCCGGCGCGATCATCGGCACCGCCATCCTGACGCTGATGCGCAAGGCGACCACGCTTCCGCTGACAATGACGCCGGGCATGGCCGCAACCGTGTTCCTGGCCACGCTGGTCACCTGCGTCGTGTCGGGGGCCATCGCCACGCGGCGGCTGTCCTCGGCCGATCCGGCCGACCTGTTCTGAGGGGGGCGCCGTGGCCGAGACCGATCCGATCGTCATCCGCGGCCTCAACCACTGGTTCGGGCAGGGCGAGGCGCGCAAGCAGGCGCTGTTCGACATCAACCTGTCGGTTGCGAAGGGGTCGCTGACCGTGCTGGTGGGGCCTTCGGGATCGGGCAAGACCACGCTTCTGACCCTGATGGGCTGCCTGCGGGATGTGCAGGACGGATCGGTCCGGCTGCTGGGGCATGAACTGATGGGGGCGAAGCTTGCGCTTATCGAGGCGCTGCGGCGGCGGACGGGGGTGATCTTTCAGGCGCACAACCTTCATGAAAGCCTGACCGCCATGCAGAACGTGCTGATGGGCCTTCAGGTGCATGGCTTGCGGCGCACCCCGCAGACCGAGGCCGCCGCCCGCCACATGCTTGCGCTTCTCGGGCTGGCCGACCGGGCGGACTACCTGCCCGCCAATCTGTCGGGCGGGCAGAAGCAGCGGGTGGCCGTTGCCCGTGCGCTGGTTGGCAACCCCGACGTAGTTTTGGCCGACGAACCCACCGCCGCGCTTGACCGCGAGGCGGGGCTTGCGGTGGTGCGGATGCTGAAACGGCTGGGCCAGTCGCGGGGAACCACGACGGTCATGGTGACGCATGACCCCCGCATCCTGGACCTGGCAGACCGAATCGTCGAGATCGACGAGGGTCGGCTGATCTGACGCGAGGCGCCGGGGGCCGTGTACGCCCGCCTATTCGGCCAGCGTCGGCCGCCGGTCCGCCACGCCCAGATGCTGCTCCAGCGCCAGGCCGACCCGCAGCACCGCCTGTTCGTCGAACAGCCGCCCCCAAAGCGAGATGCCCTGCGGCACAAGGAAAGCCGGACCGGGCGCGACCATCGGCGCCCGGGCACCAAGCGTGCCGCGCCGACGGGTGCCCGAGCGCAGGAAGCCCGCGCGCAGATGCAGGCACGGGTGTCCGGTGAAGTTCGAGGCGATCAGCATGGGGCCGGTGTTGAACGGGCCGATCAGCACGTCGATCTCGCGGAACAGCCCGTCAAGGGCCTGCATCACCCGGTAGCGCAGCCGGTCAAGCTGCACATGGTCGACCGCCGACAGGAACCGTGCCATCCGGAAGAGGTTCGGCCAGGCGCCGGGATCCTGCCAGCCCAGCAGGTCGTCGGCATCGCTCAGCGTCAGATCCTCGAACTGCGCCGCGGCCTCGGCGTTCACCACATTCGCCAGCGCCTTGTAGGGCAGATCGGGCAGGTGGACCTCGCGCAGCGGCAGGCCGAGGGCGCGCGCGGCCTCCAGGGCCGCATGGTCGACCTCGGTCGCGCCTTCGCCGAAGGCCTCGGGCAGGAAGCCCAGGCGCAGTCCCGCAAGGCCCTGATGCGCGTCGAAGCCGAACGGCGCGGCAATCGAGCCGCGGTCAGCCGGATCGGGGCCGTTCAGCGCGGCAAGCACCATCGCCGTATCTTCGACCCCGCGACAGATCGGGCCGACCTTGTCGAGCGACGGACACAACGCCATCGCCCCGCGGCGGGAAATCCGGCCGAAGGTGGGGCGCAGCCCGGTGGTGCCACAGCGCTGGCTGGGATTGGTGATCGACCCCAGCGTTTCGGTGCCGATGGCAAAGCCGCAGAGCCCCGCAGCCACGGCCGAGGCGGACCCGGCAGACGAACCGCCCGACCCCTCGTTCAGGTTCCACGGGTTCCGGGTGGTGCCGCCGTACCAGATGTCGCCATAGGCCAGCGCGCCCACCGTGGTCTTGCCGATCAGCACGGCCCCCGCCGTGCGCAGACGTTCCACCACCGCCGCATCGGTGTCGGGGATGCGGTCGCGCATGGGTTCCGCGCCCCAGCCGGTCACGATGCCCGCGGTATCGAAGAGGTCCTTCAGCCCGTAGGGGATGCCGTGCAGCGGCCCCAGATGGCTGCCCGCGGCCAGCAGCGCGTCGGCGCGGTCGGCCTCGGCCAGCGCCCGCGCGGTGGCGACCGTGGCGAAGCAGAAGAGCCTGGGGTTCAACGCCGCGATGCGGTCAAGATAAAGCTCGGTCAACCGTCGGCTTGTCAGCACGCCCGACGCGATCCAGCCAGCGAGGCGCGGCAGTGGCGCAAAGGCGATGGCCTCGGGGTCGTCGGGCAGGGGGACGGGCGCGGCCCCGGTGAACCGCATCTGCGGCTGGGCGGGCATCTCGAAGCCCGGCAGGCGGGGGTCGAACCGCAGGGCCGGGGGGGCGTCATTCGTCAGGGTGACGCCGCGGCGCGCGCGGGCGGCAAGTATCTGGCCCTCGATCCCCTCGCAGATCTGGGCGCGTTCGGCCGGGGTGTAGGTGATGTCGGCCAGACGCTCGGCCGCGGCGACGTCGTCGGGGGTGATCTGCGGGTTCATCCTGTCCTCACCGGCCGATCGCATAGGCCTGCATCAGGCGTGGGGTGGCGGCGGCACGCATCAGCCCGCCCGCGTCGCGCTGCGTGGCGGTCAGGCGACCCACGGTCCAGGGCTCTGCCACCTCGACCCGGTGCCCTCGCGCGCGCAGGTCGGCGATGGCGGCTTCGCCCAGCGCGGGTTCCACCATCAGATGGCCGGGCTGCACCGCGCGGGGGTAGAACGAGCCCTGGAAATGCGCCGTGTGGAACAGCGGCGCGTCGATGGCGGCCTGAAGGTTGGCGCCCGTATGCACAAGGCGCAGGAAGAAGATCAGCTGCCACTGGTCCTGCTGGTCGCCCCCCGGTGTCCCGAAGGCCAGCCGGGCGCCACCCGGCCGCGCCGCCATCGAGGGCGACAGCGTCGTGCGCGGCCGCCGACCGGGCGCCAACGAGGTGGGCAGCCCTTCCTCCAGCCAGAACATCTGCGCCCGCGAGTTGAGCGGCATGCCAAGGCCGGGCACTACCGGCGAGGATTGCAGCCAGCCGCCCGAGGGCGTGGCCGACACCATGTTGCCCCAGCGGTCGATCACGTCGATGTGGACGGTGTCGCCGCGCTTTTCGGTCAGATGCGCCATCGTGGGTTCGCCCGCGCCCACACCGCCTTCGCCGGTTTCCGCCGCGGCCCGCGCGATGGCGGCGCGCGCCCAGGCCTCATAGCCCGCAATCCGCCCGGGGCGCTGGTCAAGCGCGGCGCGCGCGCCGATCAGCGGGCTGCGGTCGCGCGCATAATCGCGTGACAGCAGCGTATCGGCGGGAATGTCGCTGAATGCCGGGTCTCCGTAATAGGCTTCGCGGTCGGCGAACGACAGCTTCATCGCCTCGGTGACGGTATGGACGAAATCGGCGCCGGCGGGGTCCATCCCGGCGATGCCGGTCCCTTCGAGGATGCGCAGCGATTGCAGAAGGCTGGGTCCCTGCGACCAGAACCCGCCCTTGTAGACCGTCCATCCGTGGTAATCGACCGACACGGTCGGTTCCACGCTGGCCTTCCAGCTGGCCATGTCCTGCCCGGTCGGCACCCCCTTGCGGCGGGCCCCGGCCGCATCCATCACGCAGGCATCGCGCATCCAGCGGTCGATCGCCTCGGCCACGAACCCCTTGTAGAAGGCAGCCCGTGCCGCCTCGATCTGGGCCTCGCGTCCCTCTCGCGCCTCGGCCTAGGACAGCAGGCGTTCCCAGGTGTCGGCCAGGTCGGGGTTGCAGAACAGGCTTTCGGCCGCCGGCGCCGCCCCGCCGGGCAGCCAGGTGGCGAAGGATGTGGGCCATTCGTCGCGGAAGAAGTCGGCCAGCCCCGCGATGGTGGCCGACACGCGCGGCAGGACCGGGTGACCGTGGCGGGCGTAGTGGATCGCGGGTTCCAGAACGGTGCGCAGGGGCAGGGTGCCGTGGTCACGCAGCATCAGCATCCAGCCGTCGAAGGCGCCGGGGATCACCGTCGCCAGCAGGCCCGAGCCGGGGATCAGGCTCAGCCCTTCCGAGCGGTAATGCGCGATGGTCGCGCCGGCGGGGGCCGTCCCCTGCGCGCAGATCATCTGCGGCGCGGCGTCCCCAGCGGGCCAGATCAGTGCGGGCAGATCGCCCAGCGGGCCGTTCAGATGCGGTTCCACCACATGCAGGGTGAACCCCATCGCGACCGCCGCGTCGAAGGCATTGCCGCCAGCCTCGAGGATGCGCATCCCCACCGCCGTGGCGATCCAGTGGGTTGAGGCGGCGACGCCGAAGGTGCCAAGGATTTCCGGGCGGGTGGTGAAGCTCATGGTTCGATCCTGAATCAGGTGGAAAGGGGGTCAGCCGCCCTTGGGGTCGAGCGCATCGCGCAGGCCGTCACCCAGAAGGTTGAAACCCAGCACGACAAGGAAGATCGCCAGCCCCGGCCAAAGCGCCATCCACGGCGCCTGGTCGAGGAAGTTCTTGGCCACGTTCAGCATCGAGCCCCAGGACGGGTCCGGCGGCTGCTGGCCAAGGCCCAGAAAGCTCAGCGAGGCTTCGGCGATGATCGCTGTGGCGATGGTCAGCGTGGCCTGCACGAGGATCGGGGCGAAGATGTTGGGCAGGATGTAGCGTCGGGTCAGCGCCACCGGCCCGACCCCGATGGCGCGGGCACTTTCCACATAATCCTCGGACATCACCTGCAGCGTCTGGGCCCGGGAAAGGCGGATGAAGACGGGCATGGCCGACAGCCCGATGGCGATCATGGCATTGGTCAGCGAGGGGCCCAGAAAGGCCGCCAGCGCGATGGCAAGGATCAGGAAGGGCGCGGCCAGCAGCGCCTCGGTCAGCCGCGAGATCGCAGCGTCGGTCCAGCCGCGCAGGGCGCCAGCGGCCACCCCCAGCGGCACGCCCAAGGCCACCGCGATGCCCACCGACACCACACCCGCCAGAAGCGAGGCGCGCGCGCCCCAGATCATCCGCGACAAGAGGTCCCGCCCGATCTCGTCGGTGCCCAGCCAGTGCGCGGCCGAGGGCGGCTTGCGCACCGCGGCCCAGCTTGTCTTTGTCGGGGCGTCCAGCGGCAGAAGCGGCGCGGCCAGCGCGACGAGAACGAAGAACAGCACCAGTGCGGCGCCCGCGAGGGTCGCCGGGTTTCGGCGCAGAACGGCGCGGAACCGGCTCTTGCGCCGCGGCAGTGCGATCGGCTCGACCTCGGCGCTCATGCGACCCTCATGCGCGGGTTGAGCAGGCGGTAGGCCACATCCGCCAGCAGGTTCATGGCGATGAAGGCCACCGCCGTGCACAGCACGATGCCCTGCACCACCGCATAATCGCGGCTGAACACGGCATCGACCACCAGTTTGCCGAAGCCGGGGATGGTGAAAATCTGTTCGGTCAGTACGGCACCACCCAGAAGCTCGCCGAAGATCAGGGTGGCCACGGTCACCACCGGCACCAGCGCGTTGCGCAGCGCGTGCTTGACCAGCACGGTCCGCTCTGGCAGCCCCTTGGCCCGCGCGGTGCGGACATAGTCGGACTTCAGCACCCCCAGCATCGCCGAGCGGGTGTGGCGCATCAGCGCGGCCGCAAGCGCCGACCCCAGCACGAAGGCCGGCATCAGCATGGTCTTGATCGATGTCAGCGGGTCCGTCCAGGGAGAGACATAGCCCGAGGCAGGCAGCCATCCCAGCCGGACCGAGACCAGCAGGATCAGCATGATCCCGAGCCAGAAATTGGGGATCGACAGGCCCGACAGGGCCACGACATTCGACAGCCAGTCGACCCAGGTGCCCTTTCGGTAGGCCGAAAGCACACCGGCCGGGATGCCGATGAACAGCGCCACCGCCAGCGACATCAGGGCAAGCTGGATGGTGACCGGCAGCTTTTGCGCGATCAGTGTCGTGACCGGCTCCTGCGTGCGCAGCGAGGTGCCAAGATCGCCGTGCAGGGCGCCCTCGGCCCAGTAGAGGTATTGCTGCCAGATCGGGTCGTTGAGGTGGTACTTCAGCCGCAGCGCGTCGAGCGTGGCGGGGTCACGTTCTTCCCCGGCCATCGCCAGCACGGGGTCGCCGGGCAACAGCTTCTGCATCCCGAACACGAACATCGAGATCAAAAGCACCGTCGGCACGGCGATCAGCAGGCGGCGAAGGATGAATTCGAACATGGCCCGGCCCCAGACGAGGACCCGGCGCCGCAGCGGCGCCGGGCCGGTTGGTTCAGTTCTTCAGCGACACGTTCTGCAGCCGGATCATGCCGTCGGCATAGGGCACGAACCCCTGCAGCTTCGCGGTCGAGGCCCAGAGCCAGACGGGATGGTAAAGGTAGATGATCGGCAGTTCGTCCAGCAGGATCTTCTGCGCCGCGTCATAGGCCGTCTTGCGCTTGGCCTCGTCGGTCGACAGCCGCGCCTCGTTCATCAGCTTGTCCACCTCGGGGTTGGAATAGTGTCCGTCGTTCAGCCCCGCGCCGGTGACGACGAAGCCGTAAAGGTTGCCATCGGGGTCGACCCGGCCCGACCAGCCGACCTGCGTCGCCTGATAGGCGCCTGCGGTCTGATCCTTCAGCATGGTGGCGAATTCCTTCGTCACGATCTTGATGTCCATCCCGGCCTCGGCGGCCATCGACTGGATCACCTGCGCCACCTGCTGGGCATCGGGCGAATTCGCGGTCTGAAGCTCGAAGCTTACCTTGTCGAGCCCCGCCTGCTTCAAGAGCGCCTTGGCCTTGGCCACATCGCGCGGCTGGATCGGCAGATCCTTGTCATACCAGGGCGAGGTCGGCGGGAAGGGCTGGTTGCCGGGGGCAAAGGCGCCGTTGAACACCACCTGGTTCAGCGCGTCGCGGTCGATCGCCAGCGACAGGGCCTGGCGCACCAGCTTGTTCTGCCCCAGCGGGTTCTTCGCCTGATCGGTATTGGCGATGTTCACGGTGATGCCCTGATAGCCGATCGACACGGCAGAGGCTGTCTGAAGC
This sequence comes from Paracoccaceae bacterium, assembly GCA_027351005.1. GTDB lineage: Bacteria > Pseudomonadota > Alphaproteobacteria > Rhodobacterales > Rhodobacteraceae > Solirhodobacter. The sequence goes on from DAIEJF010000151.1 coordinate 23,243, forward strand.
TTCGGATCGGCCTTGGCCGAGGCGAGGTCGGTCGGCGCCATCCGTTCGATCAGGTCCAGATCGCCCGCGCGCAGGTTGGCCAGCCGCACCGTGGTGTCGGGGATCGGGCGGAAGATCACGCGGTCGAAGTGGATCTTGTCGGCGTCATAGTAGCCTGCGTATTTCTCCAGCACGATCTTGTCCTGCTGGACCCGCTGCACGAACTTGAACGGGCCCGAGCAGACCGGGTTCAGCGCAAAGTCGGCGCCCTCCCTCTGGGCCGCGGTAGGCGAGATCATCATGCCCGCCCGGTCGGCCAGTTGCGACAGCAGCGTGGCGTCGGGGGTGGAGAGGTTGAACTTGACCGTGTAGGGGTCGACCACGTCGACCGAGGCGATCGACTTCACCTCGGCCTTGCGGCGCGACAGATCGAAGGTCTGCGACCGGGTGATGTTGTATTTCACCGCCTCGGCGTCGAAGGGGGTGCCATCCTGGAAGGTCACGCCCTTGCGCAGCGTCATGGTCAGCGCCTTGCCATCGTCCGACCATGCCCAGCCGGTCGCCAGCATCGGCACGATCTTCAGGTCAGGCGAGATGTCCACCAGCTTGTCGCAGAGCGAGGCGAAGACGATCCGGCCGACGAAGGTGCGGGCCTGATCGGGGTCAAGGGCATCGGGGTCTTCCTGAAGCCCGATGCGCAGGTCGGCCGCGTGGGCCAGTTGGGCCGAGAAGGAAAGTGCGGCGGCGAGGATAAGAAATCGCTTGGTCGGTCTCATGCGTCGTCTCCCTGTCGTTGTCGAATAAAGCCTTCCTGGAACGGTTATCTCTGCGCCGCCTCGGCGGAACGCGCGGCGCGGTAGAGCGCGAAGCGCGCCTGAGCTGCGGGGCTGCGGGCGGTCTCGGTTGCCCCCAGCCCGGAAAGGGTCAGTTCGCCCGCCCGGTGGCAGGCCACCTGTCGGCCGTCGTGGTCCGGTGGGGACAGTGGCGGACGTTCGGCCGCGCAGCGCGCCTCGGCATAGGGGCAGCGGGGGTGGAAGCGGCAGCCGGGCGGCGGTGCGATCGGGTTCGGCAACTCGCCCTCCACCCGGACGCTTGCCCGTCGCGCCGTCGGATCGGGCAGCGGGATCGCGGCGACCAGCGCCTCGGTGTAGGGATGGCGCGGGGCGGCGAACAGCGTGGCGGCGGGCGCAAGTTCCACCACCTCGCCCAGATACATCACGGCCACCCGTTCGGCCATGTGGCGGATCACGGCCAGGTCGTGCGCGATGATGACAAGTGTCAGGCCAAGGTCCTGCTTCAGATCGGCCAGCAGGTTCACCACCTGCGCCTGGATCGACACGTCAAGCGCCGAGACCGGCTCATCGGCCACCACCACCTGCGGCCCCGAGGCCAGCGCCCGCGCGATCCCGATCCGCTGCCGTTGACCGCCCGACAGCTCGTGCGGGTAGCGGCCCGCGGCCTGCGCGGGCAGCCCGACCCGTGCCAGAAGCGCCGCGACCCGGTCGCGCCGCTCTGCCCGGGTGCCGATACCATGCGTGGCCAGCGGTTCTCCGATCAGCGCGCCGACCGTCATGACGGGATTGAGCGAGGCTGACGGGTCCTGAAAGATGAACTGGATGTCGCGCCGGATCGCCCTCAGCGCGCGCCCGGACAGCCCCGACAGGTCCTGCCCCTGAAACCGCACGGCCCCGGCGGAAGGGGAGATGAGCCCGGTCAGCAGCCGCGCCAGCGTGGACTTGCCGCAGCCAGACTCGCCCACGATCGCCAGCGTCTCGCCCCGCCGCACCTGCAGGCTGACCCCGCTGACCGCGTGCACCACCGTGGGCGCCCCGAAAAGCGGCCGTTCCGTCGTGAAGCGGCGTTCGAGCGCCTCGGCCGAAAGGATCGTTTCCGCGCCGCTCATGCGCCCACCGCCTTTCGCGGCCGCGCCGCCTCGAGCGGTGCGCGCCAGCAGGCGACGGCGTGGCCGCTGCCGACCAGCGGCGGCACCGCGCTGCAATCAGCGCCGCGGAACGGGCAGCGGGTTGCGAAGCGGCAGCCCGCTGGCATGGCATCCGGCGCCGGAACCATGCCCGGGATCGTCACAAGCCGCGTTTCGGGCGCGCCGAACGACGGCATCGAAGACATCAGCCCGATGGTGTAGGGGTGCTGCGGATCGCCAAAGACCTCGGCGACCGGCCCGGCCTCGACGATCCGCCCGGCATACATCACCGCCACCTTGTCGGCCATTTCGGCCACGACGCCCAGATCGTGCGTGATCAGGATCAGCGCCGTTCCCGACGTGTCGCGCAGCGTCCGCATCAGATCGAGGATCTGGGCCTGGATCGTCACGTCCAGCGCTGTCGTCGGCTCGTCGGCAATCAGCAGCGCGGGGTCGTTTGCCAGCGCGATGGCGATCATCGCACGCTGCCGCATGCCCCCCGACAACTGGTGCGGAAAGTCGCGCAGCCGCTTCTCGGGGGCGGGAATGCGCACCCGCCGCAGCATCTCGAGCGCGCGCGCCTCGGCCTCGGGCCGGCTGACGCCGCGGTGGCGGCGCACCGCCTCGGCGATCTGCTCGCC
>DAIEJF010000153.1 GCA_027351005.1 Paracoccaceae bacterium
TCGGGCCAGGTCTCGGATTACACCCTGGTGCAGGACGGCGCGGGCTATCTGCTGACCGGCGACGGGGCCACGGATTACCTCCTGAACATCCAGGACTTCCACTTCGACAACAACGTGACCCGCACACTGGACCAGATGCTGCATCCGCAGACGACCCCGCTCGACGCGGCGTCGGCGCTGGCCAGCCCGCCGCTGCCCACCTCGCTGACGGTGGCGCCGCGGGGGCAGATGGTCGATGCCAGTTCCGTCGACCATGTGGTGCTGACGGATGGCGCGGGCAAGGGGCTTCTCATCAACAGCATCAACGTCTGGTCTGCCCTTGGCCATGAGTTGGGTCTAACAACCAAGGATGTCACCCCGTCCTATGTGATCTCGGACAGGAGCGCTCAGGCCGTCTTCGAAGGCACGACCGTCACGGCGAATTACTACAGCCTGCAGCAGAACACGGCTACCAACGGCGGGGCGGCTCTGTCGCCCGACGCGCTGACCACGACCCTGCAGCTGGGCAGCGTGGTCACTGATGCCCATGCGATCGTGGGCTCCTCGGGTGACGACATCTTTCAGGGCCGCAGCGGTGTCGACGTCTTCTACGGCGGCGTCGGCAACGACTACATCGCGGGCGGCGGCGGTGCCGACAAGCTCTATGGCGGGGCAGGCAACGACACGCTGGTGGGCGGGGGCGGCAATGACCAGCTGTTCGGCGGGGCCGGCAACGACCGCTTCCAGATCAAGCTCGATGCGGGTCATGACATGATCATGGATTTCTCGACCGGCGACGTGCTCGATCTGCGCGGGCTGCATCTGGCGGCGGGGACCACGCTGGCCTCGCTGGCCACCACCGATGCCAGCGGCAACCTCGACATCCTGCATGGCCATAATGAGATCACGCTGGTCGGTCTGCACCAGAGCGACCTGTCCTGGGTCTCGGTCATGGTCTGAGCCGGGTGTCCGGCCCCGGCGCAAACAGAAGCGGGCAGGGAAATCCCTGCCCGTTCCATAATCCCGAAGGGGATGATCCTCAGACGGTCGCCTTCTTGCGGCGACGCAGCGCGCCCATGGCGCCGAGGCCGCCCAGCAGCAGCACGCCGGCGGCAGGAACCGGGACTGCCGCAGCAGTAACCGAGAAATTGATCTGCGGGAGGCTGAAGCCAGTCGCATAGGCTGCGCCATAGGTCCAGTCAAAGAAGATCGTGCTGTTTGCGGCAATATTGAATTTGAATGCTTTGGTTGCATTCTCACCCTGTGCCACGTCCCAGAGGTTGCCTAGCTGTTCACTGGCCAGGTTCACGCCGTTCGTGAACCCCCACAGGTTCGCATATTGGTTGACGGTGGCCACAGCAAGAGTGACTGCCGCAGCAGATGCCGAACTGTTCGTGAAGTTGAAGCAGAGATGACCAGCGGGGTCACCATTGGAGAACGTGGAATTGAAATTGGCTCCGCCGAGGACCGATACAGTGGCCCAAGAGTCAGCGCTCGAACCTGTCACGCTGCAGGAGGGATTGCCGGTCCATCCTGAGCCGCCGGTCACGACCGAGGCGTTCGCCGCCATCGGGGCAATAGCGAGGGCAGCCGTAGCAGCGGCCGCCAGCGCGAAAGTCTTCAATGCATTTACCATCTTGTCCTCACCTACCTGTAATTCCGTTGCGCACAGGCTTCGCCGCAGCCTATCCACAGTTTGGATACCATATTTTCGCCCCAATGCGCAACGTCACAGCCATCTTTCGGGCATCTTTCCGGCAGGACTGGGGCAGAGGCGAAAATCCGGAAAAATCCCTGCTGACAGAGGCTTCCGTTCATGAATGCGGGACAATGGCGGGGATAATCGGCCCGGAGTGTCCCCGGTTCGGAAACGGCGGCCCAACCCCCGTTCAAAGCGCGTGTCAATGCGTCTCGCGCGCCCTGTCCGGATTGCGGCAGGGCGGGGCGCCGGAAGGCGCTGCGCCGGATTTGGTGATTCGGTCGTGATCGGGCCCCGGCCGGGTGGGGCGGAGGGTCAGCGGAAGATGAAACTGTCCTGCTGCAGCATGTCGCGCAGCCCCGGGGCGGGCAGGGCGCGGGCCGCCTCGCGCGGGGCGGGAAGGCGCGTCGCCAGCAGGCTGGGAAGGGCCGCAGCCTGCCCCCCGCGGATCGGGGTCCGCAGGGCCAGCAGGGCGGCCTGGGGCAGGGGCGGGATGGCGGTGACGATATGCGTCATGGGTCTGGGGCTCTTCTGCTCTGCGGCAGGAGCCAGGCTAGGTAAGCTTTCAGCAATCAGTTTGGCCGAAATGGGGCCGCTGCGGGGCAGCCTGCGCCGCGGGGGGCGGCCTCAGGTGTCGCGGGGGCGGCGCGGGGGCGCGGGCAGGGCACGCTCGCGCAGCGCATCGACCCCGAGCCCGGGCAGCACCAGCGCGCAATCCAGATAGCGCCGGGCCAGCCGCCGGGGGTTGGTGGCCAGCCGCCAGGCCCATTCCAGCGCCATCCGCCGGACCCAGACCGGCGCGCGCGACTGGTGGCCCGCGATGAAGTCGAGCCCGGCGCCGACCGAGACGAAGCCGCAGCCCGGCAGCCGTTCGGCCCCGCGGATGGCCAGGATCTCCTGCTTGGGCGCCCCAAGCGCCAGCAGGCAGAGCCGGGCGCCCGAGGCGGCCAGTTCGTCAAGACAGGCGGTGGCGGCGGGCCCCTCGGGGTCGAAGCCGAAGGGGGGCGAGATGCGGGCCACGATCCGGAGCCCCGGATGAGCCGCGACGAGCCGCGCGGCGGCGGCCTCGAGCGCCGCGGGCCGCCCGCCCAGAAGCGCCACCGGCACCCCGAGCCGCGCCGCCAGCGCGCAGAGCGGCTCGACCAGTTCCGAGCCGGGCACCAGATGGATCTGCCGCCCCGCCAGCCGGTGCAGCCAGACGATGGGATTGCCGTCGGCAACCACATGGCTGTGGCGCGCATAGGCGCGGCGGAAGCGCGCGTCGCGGCGCAGCTTCACCACATGGTCAAGGTTCAGCGTGGCCAGGGTAAAACCGTCGCCGGCCGCAAGCCTGCGTTCCAGATCGCCCAGCAGCCCGGATCGGGAGGCAAAGCTGACCGCGACCCCCGTTGCCTGGCCCCCGGATCTCTCGCCGGTTGCCTGGCCCCGCGGTGCCTGGCCCCTCTCCGGCCGGGGCTGATGAAACGAAACGACGCCCATCGCGCGCAACCCGGCTCCGAAAATCATGCACATCTCCGGTGATGCCGCCGGACGGCCCCCTTGTCCATTCAAAGTTTCGCAAAGGCCGGATTTTCCGCGCAGTTTCAATGCGCTGTTTCCAAAGCAGGGAGAAGTCCGGGCAAATCCGGGGCGATGTTGACGATCGGCACTGCAGGCCCGCGCGCGCGACCCGCCCGCGCCACCCGATTCGCGCGCCCCCGCCCCCTCCGCGCGGCCCCCGGCGCGCCCCCCGCCGCCCCGCCCGGGAAGGGCCAACCCCTTGAACGGCCTGCAAGATCGGGCTATGGCAAGGGGGCTCACGGGGGAACGGTGCGGATGGACGATCTTCTGACGACGCGGGACCCAAGCCCGCCCGGCCCGATCGCCTACCTGACCGGGGAATACCCCAAGGTCTCGCACACCTTCATCCTGCGCGAGATCGCGGCGCTGCGGCGGCTCGGGCTGACGGTGCACCCCTGCACCGCCCGTCGCGCCGCGGCCAGGGATGTGGTCGGGGCCGACCAGCAGGCCGAGGCCGCGCGCACCTTCTGCGTGGTCGAGACCGCGCGCCACCCCGGTCGGCTGATCGGCGCGCATCTTGTCGCGCTGCGCCACGCCCCGGGCCGCTGGCTTTCGGCCCTGCGGCTGGCCTGGCGCACCCGGCCGCCCGGGCTGAAGGCCGGGCTCTGGCAGATCTTCTATTTCCTCGAGGCGGCGGTGCTGGCACGCCACCTGCGGCAGCTGGGTGCGGTGCAGTTGCACAACCATTTTGCCAATTCCAGCTGCTCGCTGGCCATGATCACCAGCGAGATGTCGGGCATCCCCTTCAGCTTCACGCTTCACGGTCCGGCCATCTTCTACGAGGCGCATTGGTGGCGGCTTGACGAAAAGGTCGCCCGGGCCAACCGCGTCCATTGCATCAGCCATTTCGCCCGCAGCCAGGCGATGTATTTCTCGGACCCCGTGCACTGGCCCAAGCTGCGCATCGTGCATTGCGGCGTGACACCCGCGGCCTACGGGCGGAACCCGCGCGGGGCCTTTGGCCAGCGTGTGGTCTTTGTCGGCAGGCTTGACCCTGTGAAGGGCGTGCCGCTTCTGCTCGAGGCCTTCGCCCGGGCCCGGGCGACGCATCCGGAGGCGCGGCTGACGATCGTGGGCGACGGCCCCGCGCGGGCCGCGCTCGAGGCGCGCGCGCAGGCGCTGGGGCTTGGGGCGGCGGTCGCGTTCCTGGGCTACCGCGCGCAGGACGAGGTGGCGGGGATCCTCGCCGAGGTCGACATGCTGGTGCTGCCCTCCTTCGCCGAGGGGCTGCCGGTTGTGCTTATGGAGGCGCTGGCCAGCCGCATCCCGGTGATCGCGAGCCAGGTGGCGGGGGTGCCCGAACTGGTGGAGGACGGCGTCTCGGGCTTCGTGGTGCCGCCGGGCGATCTTGATACGCTGACCGACCGGCTTTGCCGCCTGCTGGCCGACCCCGCGCTCTGCGCCCGGATGGGCGAGGCGGGCCGGGCGACGGTGGAGGCCGCCTTCGACATCGACCGCGAAGCCGCCTGGATCGCCGCGATCCTCGCCGGGGCCGAGGGGATCAGGCCGGGGGGCGATCAGCCTGGAACTGGCCGCCCGACGGTCTCCGCATAGACCTCCACCATCCTTGGGGGGCGGCTCCTGGTCGAGAGAGCCCACCCGGCACATCGCCCGAGCTCCGAGCGCCCGGGCCGCTGCAACGCGGCGGAAGCCGATTGTTTCCCCCCTTCGCTTCCTCTAGCGTCAAGCTGCTCCGGCCTGTCGGGGTGCAACGAGGTGCCATCCTGCGATGCCGCTGGTGATCAGCAACGGGAAGACGATCTTTTTCGCCCATGTGCCCAAGACCGGGGGATCGAGCGTGGAGGATTACCTGATCCGCCGCTTCGGCCCCCTGTCGATCCGCGAGCCGGCCAAGGTGGCGACCGCCCGTCGACGCGACGTGCTTGTGGCGGCAACTCATCTCTCCGCAACCGACCTGGAGCGCCTGCTGCCGCCCGGGCTCGACTACTCCTTTGCATTCGTCCGTGATCCGGTGGCCCGGATCGTCAGCGAGTATCGCTTCCAGGCCGGGGCCTCGCAGGCCAGTCGGCTCGGGTTTTCCACCTGGTTGCGGGTGATGCTGGCCGCGGCGGCGCGCGACCCGCGGATCTACGAGAACCACATCCGCCCGCAGGCCGACCTGGTGCCAGTGGGTGCCGAGGTCTTCCGGCTCGAGGCGGGCTTTGCGGAAATGGTCTCCCGGCTTGATGCGGTGACAGGCACCACGGCCCCCGGGATGGAGGTGCGTCACCTCCTGAAGCGGGAAAAGGCACCGCTGGTGCTGCGCAGGCAGGACGTGGCGCGGATCGTTGCCTTCTACCGGCTCGATTACGAGCGCTTCGGCTACCCTCGGCCCGACCCCGCGGCTTTCCCCGACGATCCTCTCTCGCTCGGGCGTGATCTGGTTAGCGCGGCACTGGCGCCGCTGGTGGTTGGCCGCCATCACCGCCGCTGGCTGCGCTGAGCGCGCGGGGAACCTCCCGGCCGCTCAAGGGGGGATGCCGCCCGCCCTGACAGTGTGTCTCAGATGTCCGCCAGGGTGCGATAGCCCTCCACCATCCGGTCAACCTTCGCCTCCCAGTCGTATTCGCGCCGCACCTTCGCGGCGCCCGCGGCCCCCATGGCGCTGCAGAGGGCCGGGTCGCGCGCGAGCCGGAGGATCGCATCGGCGATCCTGGCCGGGAAATCGGCCCGCGGCACCGGCGAGACCAGGATGCCGCAGGAGGCGTCGAGGTAATCCGCGGGCCCGCCCCAGTCCGGGCCGATGACCGGCAGCCCCATCGCCATCGCCTCGAGCACCACCGCCCCGCCGCATTCCCAGACCGAGTTCAGCACCAGCGCATCGGCCGCGGCCAGCCGCGCGCCGCAGGCGGCCTGGGGCAGGAAGCCGCGGAAGCTGACGGCCCCGGCCAGATCCGGGCGCGCCGCGCGCGCCTCGAGCCGCGCCCGTTCCGGCCCGTCGCCGAGGATCTCGAGCTCGGCCCGGACCCCGGCGGCGCGGGCGATCGCCAGCGCCTCGAGCGTCAGGTCGACGGCCTTCCAGCCCACCAGCCGGCCCATGAAGACCAGCCGGAACGGGGTATCGGCGGCCCGTTCGGGGCGCGCGGGCGGGGCGACCCAGGTCGACAGGTCGACCCCGTTCTCGACCAGGGTCAGGATCCGGGGGTGATCGGGAAACGGCAGGGCGCGCCGGGTGCGCTCGTTGGCCACCAGGAGCACCGCGGCCTTGCGCTTGCCGGGCACCAGACGGTTCATGCCGCGCGCCAGGCCACGGGCCAGCCGCACGAAGCGGCGGGCGGCCCCGCTTTCCAGATCCTCGTAGCCGGGCGGATAGGTCATTCCGCCATTCATCGGCCCGATGACCAGCGGCAGCCCGAAGCGGTGCAGCCCCGAGGGCGCGAGCGGCGAGACCGGGATCGGCTGGTGGATCAGGTCGACCGCCCCCTCGGCCACCAACTTGCGGATCAGCCTGGCCTGGAAATGCTCGTTCACCCGGGTCAGCAGCGTGCCGAAGACCGCATCGCGGACCAGCGCCGGAAAGCGACGCCCCACCTGCCAGACGGCCCGGTGCCAGACGGTGTCCTCCACGAAGAGCTCATCGGCGAGCCCGGGGCCGAGCAGCGCGGCCAGATCCGTCCGGTTGCGGGCATGGGCGATCAGCGTTGCGGGATACCCCCGGCGCCGCAGGATCTGGAAATACTTGAGCGGCAGGAAGGCCTCGCCACCGAAGCGCGACGAGGCGTTCGGGGCGACGATCAGCACCCGTGGCGGGGCGGCGGAAGACGGCGCGGCGGTCATGGCTGCTGTATAGCCGGGGGGCCTGCGTCGGCCCATCGTTTTTTCGCGGCGTCCGTGGCTTCCGCCACCCCGGAAGGGGCGGATGCGGCGGTTGAGGATTTGCCGACACCGTGCCAGATTGCCACGCGAAATCCCGCCCTTGCCCCCCGCCCGGCATGGCCCGGGGGCCGTGCGCCAGGGTGGTACGGGAGGATGCGTGGAAGCCGGGCCGGAAACTCTCTCCGTCATCATGCCTGCCAGCAACGAGGCCGCCTGGATCGGGCGCAGCCTGGCTGCGCTTCTGGCGCAGGACGCGGCGGCGGGCGCGGTCGAGATCA
>DAIEJF010000122.1 GCA_027351005.1 Paracoccaceae bacterium
CTGCGCGACCGCTTCGCGCCGGGCGGCTTCCTGCATTACGGGCAGGGCAAGTGGTATCCGGGCGAGACGCTGCCGCGCTGGACCTTCTCGCTGTACTGGCGGCAGGATGGCCAGCCGATCTGGCAGGACGCCGCGCTGATCGCCGAAGAGGGGGCGCGAGCGGCCGTGGGCCCGCTCGAGGCGCAGGAGTTCCTGCGCGAAATGGCCGCCGAGCTGGAGGTGAGCGAGGACCATATCCTGCCTGCCTACGAAGATCCCGCCGAATGGCTGGTGAAAGAGGCGAACCTGCCCCCGAACGTCAGCCCCGAGAATTCGAAGCTTGACGACGCCGAGGCGCGCCACCGCATCGCGCAGGTGTTTGACCGCGGGCTGACGGTGCCCACGGGCTTCGTGCTGCCGGTCCAGCGGGCACAGGCGCGGGCGGGCGGGCCGCGCTGGCAGTCGGAACGCTGGCGGCTGCGGCGGCGGCACATGTTCCTGGTGCCCGGTGACAGCCCGGTGGGCTACCGGCTGCCGCTGACCGCGCTGCCCTGGCTGTCGCCTGCGGCCTATCCCTACATCACCCCGGCCGACCCCTTCGCCCCCCGCGCGCCGCTGCCCGACGTGCGGCCGCCGGATGCAGACCGCAAGTCGCAGCCGCTGGCCAGCTTCGTGGCCAACAGCCCGCAGCAGTCCTTCCAGCCGCAGAGCCCGGTCGAGATCGAGGGCTTCGTGCGCACCGCCATCAGCGCCGAGCCGCGCGACGGCCGGCTGTGCGTCTTCATGCCGCCCGTGGTGGCGGTCGAGGATTACCTTGACCTCATCCGCGCGGCCGAGGCGGCGGCCCGGCGGCTGGGGCTGACGGTGCATGTCGAAGGCTACGCCCCCCCGCATGACCCGCGGCTGAACGTGATCCGCGTGGCCCCCGACCCCGGCGTGATCGAGGTGAACATCCACCCCGCGGCAAGCTGGGCCGACTGCGTGGCCACCACCGAGGCGGTCTATGAAGAGGCCCGCCTGTGCCGCCTGGGCGCCGACGCGTTCATGATCGATGGCAAGCACACCGGCACCGGCGGCGGCAACCATGTGGTGGTCGGCGGCGCCACGCCCGATGACAGCCCCTTTCTGCGCCGCCCCGACCTGCTGGCCAGCCTGATCCTGCACTGGAACCGGCACCCCTCGCTGAGCTACCTTTTTTCCGGGTTGTTCATCGGCCCGACCAGCCAGGCCCCCCGGATCGACGAGGCGCGCCACGACGCGCTTTATGAACTGGAAATCGCGCTGGCCCAGATCCCGCCGCCGGGGCAGGGGATGCCGCCCTTGCCCTGGCTCACCGACCGGCTGTTGCGCAACATCCTGACCGACGTGACCGGCAACACCCACCGGGCCGAGATCTGCATCGACAAGCTCTATTCCCCCGACGGTCCCACCGGGCGGCTGGGGCTGGTCGAATTCCGCGGCTTCGAGATGCCGCCCAACGCGCGGATGAGCCTGGCGCAGCAGCTTCTGCTGCGGGCGCTGATCGCGCGGTTCTGGGCCAGCCCCGCCACCGGGCGGCTGACCCGCTGGGGCACTGCGCTGCACGACCGTTTCATGCTTCCCCACCATGTCTGGGCCGATTTCCTCGATGTGCTGGCCGACCTCAAGGCGCATGGCTTCGATCTGGACCCCGACTGGTTCAAGGCGCAGGCCGAGTTCCGCTTTCCCTTCTGCGGCGAGGTGCAGGCCGAGGGCGTGCGGCTGGAACTGCGGCAGGCGCTGGAACCCTGGCATGTGCTGGGCGAGACCGGCGCGATCGGCGGCACCGTGCGCTATACCGACAGCTCGACCGAGCGGTTGCAGGTGACGCTGACCACGCCCGATCCGGGGCGCTACGCCGTCACCTGCAACCGGCGCCGTCTGCCGCTTCAGACCGTCAGCCCCGGCGTGGCGGTGGCGGGGGTGCGCTACAAGGCCTGGCAGCCCGCCAGCGCGATGCACCCGGTCCTGCCGGTGGACGCACCGCTGACCTTTGACATCTACGACATCTGGTCGGGCCGGGCGCTGGCAGGCTGCGTCTACCATGTGGCCCATCCCGGCGGGCGGAACTATGACACCTTCCCGGTGAACGGAAACGAGGCCGAGGCGCGCAGGCTGGCGCGGTTCCAGCCCTTCGGCCATCACGGCGGCGCCTACGATCCGGTCCCCGAGGTGCCGCACCCCGAGTTTCCGCTGACGCTCGACCTGCGCCGGGCGCCGGGGCTCTAGCATGGGTGGGGCGGCGCAGCAGAGGGGCGGCAGATGGGAGGCGCTGCTGGCGCGCTATGCCCCCATGCCCGGCGTCGCCGACGAACTGATGGACCCCGCGGGCCGGGTGCGCCCGGTCTGGCACGGGCTTCTGGACCATCTGGCCGCCCGCAGCCCCGCCGAGGTCGAGGCGCAGATCGCCCGGGGCGAACACTACCTGCGCGATGCGGGCGTGTTCACCCGGCTCTATTCCTCGAAGGACGAGACCGAGCGCGCCTGGCCGCTGAGCCCGGTGCCGGTGATCCTGCCCGAACGCGACTGGAGCCATATCGCCGAGGGCCTGCGCCAGCGCGCCGACCTGCTGGAGGCGGTGGTGCGCGACCTTTACGGCCCCGGCCGTCTGGTGGCCGACGGGCATCTGCCCGCGGCGCTGGTGGCGGGCAGCCCCGAATGGCTGCGCCCGCTGGTGGGGGCGGAACCGCGCGGCGGGCATTTCCTGCATCTGCTGGCGTTCGAACTTGGCCGCAGCCCGGATGGTGGCTGGTTCGTTCTGGGCGACCGGACGCAGGCGCCCTCGGGGGCGGGCTTCGCGCTGGAAAACCGGGTGGCGACCAGCCGGGTCTTTTCCGACCTCTACCCCGAGGCGAATGTGGAACGCCTCGCCCCGTTCTTCCGCCGCTTCCGCGACGCGCTGAACGGGCTTCGGGCCGAGGATGACAGCCGCGTGGGCATCCTGACCCCGGGGCCGATGAACGACACCTATTACGAACACGCCTACATCGCCCGCTACCTCGGCTTCATGCTGCTGCAGGGCGACGACATGGTGGTGCAGGACGGCCGCCTTATGGTGCGCACCGTCGCGGGCCCCCGGCCCGTCTCGGTGCTCTGGCGCAGACTCGATGCGGCCTTTGCCGACCCGCTGGAACTGGATGCCGCCTCGCGGCTGGGCACGCCGGGGCTGGTGGGGGCGATCCGTGCCGGGCAGGTGGGCATGGTCAACGCGCTGGGCGCGGGCGTGGTGGAAGAGCGCGCGCTGATGGCCTTTCTGCCCCGCCTTGCGCCGTTGCTGACGGGGGCGCCGCTGCGGCTGCCCAACATCGCGACATGGTGGTGCGGGCAGGCGGCGGAACGCGACTATGTGGCGCGCAATGCCGCGCGGATGATGATCGGCCCGGCACATTCCAACCGTCTTTTCTTCGAGGAAGAGGCTGGCCGCCGTCACGACCGCCCGCTGGCCGACTGGCTGGCGGCCGAGGGGGCGTCGCTGGTGGCGCAAGAGGCGGTGGCGCTGTCGACAACCCCGGTCTGGGACGGCAGCGCGCTGGTGGCGCGGCCCATGAGCCTGCGGGTGTTCCTGGCGCGCACGCCCGATGGCTGGGCGGTGATGCCGGGCGGCTATGCCCGGATCGGGCAGGGGGGCGAAACCACGGCCGTCACCATGCAGGCGGGGGGGCGGGTGGCCGATGTCTGGGTGGTGGCCGACGCCCCGGTGACGGCAGAGACGATGGTGCCGCCCACCGCCGCCTTCCGCCGCAGCGAGGTGTCGATCCTGCCCGCGCGCGCGGCCGACAACCTGTTCTGGCTGGGCCGCTATGTCGAACGGGTCGAGGCGGTGGTGCGGCTGCTGCGCGCCTATCACCTGCGCCTGGCCGAGACCGACCGCGGTGAGCGACCGCTGCTGACCCGGCTGGCCGCCCTCCTGGCGCTTCAGGGCGTGGCGGTGGACGCGCCGCTGGGCACGGTGCTGGCCCCCCGCGTCGCCGCCGCGCGGGCCTGCGCCGGGCAGGTGCGCGACCGGTTCTCGATCGACGGCTGGCTGGCGCTGGCCGATCTGGGGCAGGCGGTGGCCGCGCTGGATGGCCCCTGCGCCACGGGCAGCGAGGCGGCGCGCCGGCTGGGCCAGATCCTGCGCCAGATCGCAGGATTTTCCGGGCTGGTGCACGAGAACATGTACCGCTTTACCGGCTGGCGGTTCCTGACGCTGGGGCGCGCGCTGGAACGGGCGAATGCGATGGCCTGGACGCTGGCCGAATTTGCCGACCCCGCGATGCCCGACGGCGCGCTGGATCTGGCGGTCGAGGTGGGCGACAGCCTGATGACCCATCGCCGCCGCTATGCCGTGGCCACCACGCGCGATACTGTGGTGGACCTGCTGGCGCTGGATGAACGCAACCCCCGCGCGATCCTCTATCAACTGGATCTGATGCGCGACCTGGTGGATCGCCTGCCGGGGCAGGGGGCCGACGGGCAGTTGACCCCGCTGGCCCGCCGGGTGCTGAAGGTGCAGACCGATCTGGCCGTGGCCGATCCCGGAACGCTGGACACCGCCGCCTTGCAGGCCCTGCGCGCCCGGACCGACGAGATCGCGACGCAGCTCGCGCAGGCCTACCTGACCTGACATGCTTTACGACATCGGCCTGACCATCACCTACAGCTACGCCCCGACATCGGGGCCGGGGCGGCATCTGCTGCGGCTGATGCCCGCCACCCTGCCCGGGCGGCAGCGGCTGGTCGCCGGGCGGCTGGCGGTCGAGCCGCGTCCGGCCGAAGAGCGCCGCTGGACCGATTTCTGGGGCAACGCGGTGACCGAGGTGGCCTTTGCCGGCGGGCACGCGCGGGAACGGTTCCGCCTGAGCGCGCGGGTCGAGGTGACGGCCGCGCCGCCCGCGCTTGACCTGTCGGCGCCGCTGGTGCGGCTGGGGGCGGAACTGGCCGCGCAGCGCAGCCTTGGCGCGTCGGCGCCGCATCACTTCCTGGGCCCGTCCGACCGGGTGCGGCCCTGGGCCGAGGCGACCGATTACGCCCGCGCGCTGGTCGTCCCGGGCATGACCGCGCTGGCCATCGTGCAGGCCGTGGGGCAGGCGCTGCACCGCGACATGCGCTTCGACGCGCAGGCCACCACGGTCGATACCGATCCGGCCGAGGCCTTCGCCCGCCGCCACGGTGTCTGCCAGGATTTCAGCCAGATCATGATCGCCTGCCTGCGCGGTCTGGGGGTGCCTGCGGGCTATGTCTCGGGCTTCCTGCGCACCACGCCGCCGCCGGGGCGCGCGCGGCTGGCGGGGGCCGATGCGATGCACGCCTGGGTGCGCGCCTGGTGCGGGGTGGAAACCGGCTGGGTCGATTACGACCCCACCAACGCGGTGATGCCGGGGGCCGATCACATTGTCGTGGCGCAGGGGCGCGATTATGCCGACGTGGCGCCGGTGCGCGGTGTGCTGCGGCTGGCTGCTGCGGCGGTCAGCACGCAGGCGGTGGATGTGCTGCCACTGCCCTGATCAGGCGAATTTCGCGTCGATCAGCGGTCGGCAGAACATGTCGTAGAACAGGTCGATGGCGCGGCGCACCTTCTCGTCGGCCAGCGAATAGTAGATGGCCTTGCCGTCGCGGCGGCAGGCCACCATGCCTTCCAGCCGAAGCCGGGCAAGCTGCTGGCTGACTGCCGCCTGCCGCGAGGCCAGCAGCAGTTCCAGTTCCGTCACCGATTTCTCGCCCGATGACAGGTGGCACAGGATCATCAGCCGCCCTTCATGGGCCAGCGCCTTGAGGAAGTTCGCCGCCGACTGTGCCTGCCCGGCCATCTCGTCGACCGAGATCGCGGCGCATGTGGCAAACTCGACCACCTCCGGCGGGATGTCCTGCGCCGGTTCGGTGTGCTCCGTATCCTGCGGTTCGAGCGTCATCCCGATCACCCCCTCCCGCCAGGGCAGGCTGGCGGACATCGCGCGGGAACCGGCCCGTTCCCTGGGTTCGTCACCGACCGGGAGGACCCCGGTCAGCGGTCGATCCTGCGTATATATTGCAAGGTGATAATATGACAATGCCCCGGCGGCAATCCCGGCCGCTGCGACAGAAGGTCATGCCGTGGCGGCAAGCCCGGTGTAGCGACCGCGCGAAAACACCAGCGGCGCCCCGTCGGTGAAGCTTGCGCGCAGCACGCGGCCCACCACGATCACATGGTCGCCCGCCTCATGCGCCGCCGCGTGTTCGCATTCGAACCGGGCCAGCGTGCCCGGCAGCAGCGGCATCCCTTCGGGCGAACGGGTCATGTGCAGCCCGGCAAAGTGGTCGTCGGGCCGGGTGAAGTGGCGGGCCAGCTCCTCCTGCCCCTCGGCCAGCACATGGATGGCGAAATGGGGCGCATGGGCGAAGGTCGCGAAGCGGCGCGAGGCGCGCGCGGGCGACCACAGCACCAGCGGCGGGTCCAGCGAGACCGCGGCAAAGCTGTTCGCCGTCAGCCCCACCGGGCCCTGAGCGCCCTCGGCGGTGATGACCGTGACGCCGGTCGTGAACCGGCCAAGCGCATCGCGGAACAGCCGCGCAGTCTCGGGGCCGGGGGTAAACGCGGTTTCAGTGGTCACGGCGGATCCATCCATCTCAGGGCACCTCGCGGCCGGTGGCCAGCGTGTAGAGATCGAACCATGTAGAGCGGTCGATCTCCAGCTTCAACGCATCGCTGAGGCGCGAAATCCGGGACAGGCTGTTGGTGCCCAGCACCGGCAGGATGCGCGCGGGGTGGCGCAGCAGCCAGGCGATGGCCACCGCGGTCGCATCCACCCCCTGCGCCGCGCCGATCTCGGCCAGCCGGTCGTGCAGCGCGCGGTGTTCGGGCGCGAAGAGCCGCCCCCCCGCCAGCGGCGACCAGGCCATCGGCGCCAGCCCGCGTTCCTGCAGGAAGGCCAGATCGCCATCCACGAAGGGCGCGGTGTGCAGCAGCGACAGTTCGATCTGGTTGGTGGCCAGCCGCGTTTCCATCGCCGATTGCAGCAGCGTCAGATCCCAGGGGCGGAAGTTCGACACGCCCACCGCCGCCACCTTGCCACTGGCCACCAGCGCATCCAGCGCCTCGCCGGTTTCCACATGGTCCATCAGCGGGTCGGGCCTGTGGATCAGCAGAAGGTCGATCCGGTCCGTGTGCAGGTCGCGCAACGAGGCCTCGACCGAGGCGCGGATATGCCCCGCGGTGGTGTCGTAATGCTTGACCCGCGCGGCGGCATGGCGCCCGACCGGCGCCACGATCCCGCATTTCGTCACGATCTCCATCCGGTCGCGCAGCCCCGGCGCGGCGTGCAGCGCGGCGCCGAAGATCGCCTCGGCGGTATAGCCCCCATAGATATCGGCCAGATCGAAGCTGGTGATGCCCTGCGCAAGGCAGGCCTCGATCTTGGCCTGCACATGCGCGGCCGAGGTGTCGGCATCGTCGCCCACGCGCCACAGCCCGTAGACAAGGCGCGACAGGCGCAGACCCTTTTGCGGCTTGACGTAATCCATCACCGGCGCCCCCCCGTGCCCAGCGGCGTGGCCGGGGTTTCGGCGGGCACCCGGCCGTAGGCATGGGGCAGCGAGACGGTCTTGAGCTGCGGCAGCACCTTGGTGCCGAACTGCTCGGCCTCGTCCAGATGCGGATAGCCCGAGAAGATGAAGGCGCGGATGCCCATCTTCT
>DAIEJF010000158.1 GCA_027351005.1 Paracoccaceae bacterium
CGCGGCAGCCGCTGCGTGCCGCCCGCGGCCAGGCCAAGCCCCTGCGTCACCTCGGGAAATCCCAGCCGCGCGTCGGCGGCGGCCACCCGGCCATGCGCGGCCAGCGCAAGCTCCAGCCCCGCGCCCAGCACCGGCCCCGCCAGCGCGATCACGACAGGGTGGGGGCAGGCCTCGATCCGGTCGCACAGCTGCCAGAGCGGCGGGTCGGCCCCATCGGCCGCCAGCGGCGGCAGGCCGGGGCGGGCGCTGCGGATCACCAGCGCGCCCAGGGCGGGGTCTTCGCCCAGCGTCTCGACGGCCGTCATCAGCGCCGCGCGCGTCGCCCCATCCAGCAGCGCCGTGTCCAGTGTAAGGATCGCCAGCCCGTCCTGCCGGTCGAGGGACAGCGGGCTCATGCCAGGCCTCCACAGGGGCTGTCGCACCCTTTGCGCGGCGCTGTGCGGCGGATGGCTGCTCCGTCTTCCATGCCGTCATTAACAGGCCCAAGCGCCGGTTTGGCAATGGAAATATGTGGCGGAATTGGGGCTGCGCCTGCCGCCATGCCTGCCGCCGCGCGTCAGGTCGGTCGGCGCGGGGGCGGGGCGGCGGGCGGCAGGATCGCGGCCAGCGCCTGCAGTTCGGCCAAAAGCCGGGCAAGCGCCGGATCGGCGGGGTGCGGCGTCTCGGCCGGGCAGTCAGGGCGGGTCTTTGGCATCGGATGGCCTTTCGGTGCAGGGATCACGCGGCGCAACGGCTGCAGAACGGGGTATAGGGCAGCACATCCAGCCGGGCATCGCCGATCGGCGCGCCGCAGCGGGCGCAGATGCCGTAGTCGCCATCCTCGATCCGGTGCAGCGCCGCCTCGATCATCCGCAATTCGGTGCGGGCGGAATGGCCCATGCCTTCCAGCACCTCGTCGCCCTCGCGCTCGGTCGCCATCTCTTCCCAGTCGCGCGACTCGTGGGTGTCGAATTCGCCCTCGATCGCGGCGAGGCGCGCCGACAGGGCATCGCGGCGGGCCTGAAGCTGGGTCTTGCGGGCTGTGATCGTGGTCATGGACGTCTCCCTTCCAATTCGGCAGACTAGGGGCACCCGGCGGGTCGGGCCTTGACGCAGGTCAAGTCTGGGTCCGCGGGGCAACGGCACAACATGCTGATGTTGATCTATGTCGTCTGTTCCCCATATCGAGGGTCAGACAGCCGCAGGAGGAACCGATGTCGCCCGCCGTGAAGGCCTTCTTCGACAGCGCGACCAACACCATCACATATGTCGTCCGCGATCCGGCCGGCACGCATTGCGCCATCGTCGACTCGGTGCTGGATTTCGACTACGCCTCGGGGCGCACCGATACCCGGTCGGCCGATGCGGTGATCGCCTGGGTGCAGGCGCAGGGGCTGACGGTGGACTGGATCCTGGAAACCCATGTCCATGCCGACCATCTGTCGGCCGCGCCCTACATCCAGGAACGTCTGGGCGGCCAGATCGGGATCGGCGACCGGATCACCGTGGTGCAGGAGACCTTCGGCAAGATCTTCAACGAGGGCACGCGCTTTCAGCGTGACGGCAGCCAGTTCGACCGGCTGTTCCGCGAAGGCGACAGCTTCCACATCGGCCAGTTGCGCGGCGACGTGCTGCATACGCCGGGTCACACGCCCGCCTGTCTGACCTATCTGATCGGCGATGCCGCCTTCGTCGGCGACACGATGTTCATGCCCGACTACGGCACCGCGCGCTGCGACTTTCCCGGCGGCTCGGCCGAAACGCTTTTTGACTCGATGCAGAAGATCCTGAGCCTGCCCGAGACCACGCGGATCTTCGTGGGCCACGACTACAAGGCACCGGGGCGCGAGGAATTCGCCTGGGAAACCACCGTGGCCGAGGAGAAGGCGCGCAACGTCCATCTGGCGGGCAAGTCCAGGGCCGAATTCGTCGCGATGCGCCAGGCGCGCGACGCGACGCTGGCGATGCCGCGGCTGATCGTGCCGTCGTTGCAGGTGAACATGCGCGCAGGCCAGATGCCCGAGCCCGAAGACAACGGGGTAAGCTACCTGAAGGTGCCGGTGAACGGGCTCTAGTCAAGCGTCCGCGAGCGCCCTTCCGCCCGCCGCGGCAAGCGTCTAGGATCGGTCCGCCCGCCCAGTCGGGCGCCAGCCGAGGGACATACATGGACATCCGCCCGATTACCGACAGCTACGCCGTCTCGCCCCAGATCCTGCCCGCCGATGCCGCCGCCCTGAAGGCGGCCGGGTTCGTCACGGTGATCTGCAACCGCCCCGATGGCGAGGTGCCGCCCGAACTGTCGGCGGCCGAAGTGCGGGCGGCGGTCGAGGCGGCGGGGATGGCCTTTGTCGAGAACCCGCTGAGCCACGGCAGCCTGACCGAAAGCCACATCGCGCGCCAGCGCGCCGCGATCGACACCGCCGGGGGCAAGGTCTTTGCCTATTGCGCCTCGGGCAACCGCAGTTCGGTTCTCTGGGCGCTGGCCATGGCGGGGGCGCTGCCGGTCGATGACCTGATCGGCCTGCCCGCGCGCCACGGCTACCAGCTTGGCGGCCTGCGCCCGGCGCTAGAGGCACGCGCGGGCGGGCAGGGCTGAGCCGCATGACGGCGGGCGCCGGGGCCGAAAACGCCGGGCCTGCCCGCGGCCGACGGTCGAAGGCCGCCGATGCGGGGCGACTTTCGGCGCTGGAAGCCGGGGCGCGGGGCGCGTTCCGGCAGGCGGGGGGGCTGAACATCCTCTCCGGGATGCTCTGGCCCCTGCAGGCCTGGGTGATCGCGGCGCAGATCGCGGGCTGGCTGGACGGCCGGGCCAGCGTGGCCGCGGCGCTGGTCTCGGCGGTGGCGTTCTTCTCTCTGGCCCTGCTGCGGGCGCTGCTGGATCACCGGGCGGGCGCCGTCGTCTATGCCGCCGCCGACCGGCTTCTGGGGGCAGAGCGCGCGGCGATCCTGGCGCGCGAAAGCCTGAGGGCGACGGGCGGCCCGGCCTCGGCCGAGGTCGGCGCGCTGATGGCGCAGAAGCTGCCGATGCTGGTGCCCTACCTGACCCGCTACCGCCCTGCGCAGATCCGTGCCGCCGTCCTGCCGCCGGTGCTGCTGGCGCTGACGCTCTGGCATTCCTGGGCGGCGGGGCTGGTGCTGCTGTTCGCGGGGCCGCTGATCCCGGTCTTCATGGCGCTGATCGG
Source organism: Paracoccaceae bacterium (assembly GCA_027351005.1). GTDB lineage: Bacteria > Pseudomonadota > Alphaproteobacteria > Rhodobacterales > Rhodobacteraceae > Solirhodobacter. The sequence goes on from DAIEJF010000158.1 coordinate 3,162, forward strand.
AATCGCCGCGAAAGAGGCCAGCCAGAAGCAGATGGCCGAGATCGGCGATCTGAACAGCCTGTTGATGGACCGGCTGGGCGCGCTTGTCGACATCCGCCTTCTGGACGCGGGCGCGCGCACGGCGCGCGATTTCGCGGCGCGGGCGGAAGGGCTGCGGGCGCGCAGCATGGGGGTCTTGCGCATCGCCTTCCTGTCTTCGGCGGTGCTGGAACTGTTCTCGTCGATCGGCGTCGCGATGCTGGCCGTCTATGTCGGGCTGTCGCTGCTGGGAATGGTGCAGTTCGGCACCTGGTCCGGGCCGCTCCGCCCGGGCGAGGGGATATTCCTTCTCTTGCTGGCGCCCGACTACTTCCTGCCGCTGCGCGACCTGTCGGCGGCCTGGCACGACCGCGCGGCGGAGCTGGCGGTGGCGGGCGAACTGGCCGCGGCCGAGGCCGAGCCGGCCGAACAGGCGCTGG
>DAIEJF010000163.1 GCA_027351005.1 Paracoccaceae bacterium
CAGCCACCGGCCAGTTCCCAGTCGGCGCAGGTGGCAAAGTCTTCCAGCGTCTTCACGCCGTCCTTGGCCAGAGCTTCCACCATCTGCGGGGTCAGCCCCTCGAAGCCGATCAGGCTGTCGTCGGCGCCAGGCGACCGCGCGGTTTCCAGCGCCTTGCGGTTCATCTCTTCCAGATGATCGCGGGCGCGGGCCTGCAGCTCCTCGGCGGTGTCCTCGTCGAAGCCGTCGATCGACAGAAGTTCGTCGAGATCGACATAGGCCACTTCCTCGAGGCTGGTGAAGCCCTCGGCGACCAGAAGCTGCGCCATCATCTCGTCCACGTCCAGCGTGTCCATGAACAGCTGGGTGCGCTCGGCGAATTCGGCCTGACGGCGCTGGCTTTCTTCGGCCTCGGTCATGATGTCGATGTCGAGCCCGGTGAGCTGGCTGGCAAGCCGCACGTTCTGACCGCGGCGGCCGATGGCCAGCGAAAGCTGCTCGTCCGGCACCACGACCTCGATCTTGCCCGCCTCTTCGTCGATCACCACCTTCGACACTTCGGCCGGTTGCAGCGCGTTGACGAGGAAGGTCGCCTGATCGGCGTTCCACGGGATGATGTCGATCTTTTCGCCCTGAAGCTCGTTCACCACGGCCTGAACGCGGCTGCCGCGCATGCCGACGCAGGCGCCGACCGGGTCGATCGAGTTGTCATAGCTGATGACGGCGATCTTGGCGCGGCTGCCCGGGTCGCGCGCCACGGCCTTGATCTCGATGATGCCGTCGTAGATTTCCGGCACTTCCATCTTGAAGAGTTCGGCCATGAACTGCGGGTCGGTGCGCGACAGGAAGACCTGCGGGCCACGGGCTTCGCGGCGCACGTCCTTGATGTAGCAGCGGATGCGGTCGTTCGGGCGGTAGGATTCGCGGCCGATCTTCTCGTTCCGGCGAAGGATGCCTTCGCCCCGACCGATGTCGACGATGATGTTGCCGTATTCCTCGCGCTTGACCTGACCGTTGATGATCGAGCCCTTGCGGTCCTTGAATTCCTCGAACTGGCGATCACGCTCGGCTTCGCGGACCTTCTGCAGGATCACCTGCTTGGCCGATTGCGCGGCGATGCGGCCCATCTCGACCGGCGGCACCTCGTCGATGATCTCGTCGCCCACTTGCGCGTCGGGCTTGTGCTGGCGGGCCTGCTTGACGGTCAGCTGGGCCTGGTAGTTTTCAACCGCCTCGTCTTCCACAACGGTGCGCACGCGGGTGAAGGTGGCGCGGCCGGTCTTGCGGTCGATGTGGACGCGGATATCCAGCTCGGCGCCATAGCGGCTTTTCGCGGCGCGGGCGAGGCTGTCTTCCATCGCCTGGATCACCAGATCCGGGTCGATCATCTTCTCGCGCGCCACAGCTTCGGCGGTCTGCAGAAGCTCCAGCTGGTTGGCAGAGGTAATCGCCATCTATCCCTCCCGGGCTCAGTGTTTCGTCTCGGGGGCGTCGGAGCCGTCGTCCTCGCCCTCCTCGGTTTCTTCGGTTTCCTCGATCTCGTCGAACCGGCTTTCGTCGATCACGCCGGATTCCTTGCGCTGTCGCAGCATCTCGGCAATCAGCTCGTCTGTCAGAACCAGCTTGGCGTCGCTCAGCCAGTCGAACTTCAGCCCGATCGTGACGGTCTCGCCGCCTTCCTCGATCTCGATCAGCACCTCGTCATCCTCGGTACCGGCCAGTGTGCCCTTGAAGCGGCGGCGGCCGTCGATCAGCTCGGTCGTCTCCAGCCGGGCCTCGTAGCCGTCCCACATCGCGAAATCCTTCAGCCGGGTCAGCGGCCGGTCGATGCCGGGCGAGGATACCTCGAGGATATACGCCTCTTCGATCGGGTCCTCGACGTCGAGCACGGCAGAGACGGCGGTGGAAATCCGGGCACAGTCTTCGACCTCGATCCCGCCATCGGGGCGGTCGGCCATGATCTGCAACGTGCGGGTCTTGCCCCCCATCAGGCGGATGCGCACAAGCTCGAACCCCAGCCCTTCGATGGCGGGGGTGACGATCTCGGCAAGGCGCCGGTCGATGGCGGTTTTGGCAATCAGGTCGGTCATTGGGTCCGAAAACAAAAAAACGGGCGCGCGGCCCGTCAAACCTGCCGGTGGGCTTCGGGTTTGGACCCCGAAGCGCCGCTGTTGATGTTCATATAGGCCGCGCGCCCCGAATCTGCAAGGCTCCATTTCCCCGCCACGCCCGACGCCCGTACGGGGCGGATAAGCAGAACCTTGCCGATCACAGCCCGAAGAGCGCCGGGGGGCAATCCCGGCGCTTGAGCCCGCGCACCCGTCAATGCCATGAGAGAGTCGCTCCGCCGATGCGGCCAGCCTTGGCGATAGGCGGCGGGGCGCAGGGGCGAAAGACCTCAGGAGGGACGAACAGTGCAGGCACTCAGGGCACGTCCGGGGATTGTGTTGGCGGTTGCGCTTGGGCTTCTTGGCCTTGCGCCCCTTGCCGCGCAAGCCAACGACCTGATGACGCCCGACCGCCCGGTCGCGATGCCGATCGTGCATCTGGCCGATGTGCCGCGCCCGATTCCCGCGATCTTCCCGATGCCGCGCCCGCAGATCATCCCCGTCACGCTGGCGCCCAGCCGGTCGCTGGTGCCCGCGCCCCGCCCGGCGTTCCGGCCGCAACCCGTCACCGCCGCCGCGCCCGCCAGCACAGCGGCGCCCTTCGTCGTCGCGGCG
>DAIEJF010000174.1 GCA_027351005.1 Paracoccaceae bacterium
CGGCCCGAACCGGTCAGGCGCGCCAGGCGCAGCCCGCGCCGAAGGACGGAACCTGCCCGCCCGGAAAGAGCGGCGCCGATCCCTCCCGCAGCCAGCCGTCACGTCCCGCCGCCGACGCAGCGGCCCGAACCGATCCGGCGCGCCAGGCGCAGCCCGCGCGTCCGTGCCGAACGACGCAACCTGCCCGCCGGGAAAGAGCGGCGCCGATCCCTCCCGCGGCCAGCCTTCACGCCCCGCCGCCGACGCAGCGGCCCGCACCGGTCCGGCCGGATCAGACACACACCCGCGGGACCGTGCAGAAGGACTGAGCCCACGCACCAGCGCGGATGTGCCCATGCAGATAGCCGCGCAGCCCGCGGGGGCGTGGCACGCAGCCCAGAAGACTGGAGGCCTGACATCGGGGAAGCGGCTTGACCAGTGCCGACCTGCAACCGATCGCGCGACCCGGGGGTGTCAATGCATCTGCCCTTGCACCGTCGCGGTCAATTCGCCCAGCGAGAAAGGCTTTGGCAGGAAGACCGAATTCGGAATCCTGGCCTGGGTTTCGGCAAAGGTTTCCTCGGCATAGCCGGATACAAACACGACGCGCGCGTCGGGCCGCGCCTTCAGCGCCTCGCGCACCCAGGTCGGGCCATCCATCCCCGGCATGATCACGTCGGTCACGAACACGTCGACCTTGAGGCTATCGTCCTCGAGCAGCTTCAGCGCATCTTCGGCTGACCCTGCCTCCAGCACGCGATAGCCGCGCAATTGCAGCGCGCGCGCGGCGAAAGCACGCACGGGCGCTTCATCCTCGACCAGCAGCACAACCTCTTCGCCCACGCGTCCGCCTGCAAAGCCCGGCAGCGGCGGCGGCGCGGGCTCGGGCGCCGCCTCGTCCATGGGCGGGGCGCAATAGACCGGGAAGTAGATCGAGAAGGTCGTGCCAACCCCGACGAGACTGTCGACGAAGATGAACCCCCCCGTCTGCTTGACGATGCCATAGACGGTGGAAAGCCCGAGGCCCGTCCCTTCGCCCGGTCGCTTGGTGGTGTAGAAGGGCTCGAAGATCTTGGCGATCCGTTCGGGCGGTATCCCGATCCCCTCATCACGCACCCGGATCAGCACATAGCTGCCGCGCGGCACGATCGCGCGGTCGCGGTGCAGATCTTCCGCCAGGGTCAGGATCTCGGTCTCTACCCAGATCCGCCCGCCATCGGGCATCGCGTCGCGGGCATTGACGATGAGGTTCATCATCACCTGTTCCAACTGGCGCCGGTCAGCCCGGATCGGATCTGGCACGGCATCGTAGGCCCGCACCAGCGAGACCTTCTCGCCCACCAGCCGGTTCAAGAGGTGCATCAGGTCGCCCAATGTCTCGCGCAGGTCAATCACCTCGGGCTTCATCGTCTGCTTGCGCGAAAACGCGAGCAACTGGCGCACCAGGCTTGCCGCACGGTTGGCGTTCTGGCGCACCTGCACCAGATCGGCATAGTCGCTGTCGTGCTTGTCGTGGCGCAGCAGAAGCAGGTCGCAATGCCCGGAAATCGCCGTCAGCAGGTTGTTCAAATCATGCGCAACACCGCCGGCAAGCTGTCCGATGGCCTGCATCTTCTGGCTCTGGGCCACCTGCGCCTCGAGCGTCTTGAGCTCTGTCGCATCGGTCAGCACGGCCAGCACGCCCGGGGTTCCGCGATCCACCGTGCGGCGCAGCGAGACGTGAACGAAACGGTCGCCTTCCTGCCGCCGCGCGTTCAGAACCTCGGCCCGGCCAGTCGTGCGGCCTGCGATCACCTCTCTCACCCAGTCCGAGACCGGGCGCCCGAGCCCCTCCACCAGGTCGGCAAGGGGCGGCCGCTCGTCCCGCGGCAGCGCCAGAAGTTCGCGCGCGCAGCGGTTGGCCTCCAGCACCTGGCCGTCCGGATCGACGCGGATCAGCGCCACGGGAAGTTCCTAGAAGACCGCCTCGTCGGGCGCGGGCGTCCGCTCCCCCGCGACGGTACCGGTCAGCAGGTAGATCTCGCGCCGCTCGCCGGGGCTTTCCACCTCGGCCACGATGGCACGGAAGGGGCCATCGAATGCCGACACCACGGTCTGCTCGCCCGAGCGCAGCGGCAGGTGCGGGAACACCCGATCGAGCGTCGTGGGGCGACTGCCCAGCAGGCGACGCATGGCATCGTTCATGAACAGGATCGTGCCGGTCTTCGCCGCGACCAGCATCGGCAGCGCCGGGGCATCGCCCCCGCGGCCGCCCGTGCCGCGGTCGAGCATCTCTTCCAGCCGCCAGAGGAACCGCTCCGGGCCGACCCGGTGGACCGAAAGGCGGGCGTGCCCGCGACGCGTCACCACATCTTCACGTGCGGCGCCAAGCGTGGCGCCCCGCGACTGCAGGCGGAACATCACCGCCGACGGCGCGGCGAACAGCCCGCCAAGCGCACGCACCAGCGTTTCGCCGCCCCGCTCGCCGAACCGGTCGAGTGCGGCGCGGTTCTGGAAATCGATGGCGCCATCGCTGTCGGTGCAAAAGGTCGGCGTGGCATCATATTGCACCATCGCCTGAACCTGACGGCGGGCGGCACGCGCCTTGCGGCGCAGCAGCCAGCGCCCGCCCCCGATCAGAACCGCAAGGGCAAGGAACACCCCGCCCCCCGAGGCGGCGGCGAGCCGTCCCACCGGTGCCTCGAGCATCGTCGCGGCTCCGAGGCAGCAGAAAGCCATGGCCATGAGCCAGCCCAGCCGAGGGGCAAGGCCCGAGACAGCATGAGACATCGGCAGGCGGGTCAGCGCCGGTTGTGTCACGGTCCGCTCCGTTTCAGATTCGCATTCGCACCCAGTAGGGGGCGAAAGTCTTAATCGTCGATTAAACGGAGCCTCTCACTCGCGATACGGGCAATTCAAGACATTTTTCGCGTCAGGATTGCACCATAAAAGCCGTCGCCCCCGTCCAGCGGGGTCAGACGGCGGTCCTGCACCAGATGCCAACCCGGCACGGCGGCCAGGAACGCCGCGACCTGCTGCCGATTTTCCGCGGCCAGAAGCGAACATGTCGCGTAGGCCAGCACCCCCCCGGGCGCCACGCGCCGGGCGGCTTCTTGCAGGATCGCGGCCTGCACCCGCAGAAGATCGTCCAGCCGCGCCGGGGTCAGCCGCCACTTCGCATCAGGCGCGCGGCGCCAGCTGCCGCTGCCGGAACAGGGCACGTCGGCCAGCACCAGATCGAAGGGGGCGGCGTTCACCAGGGCGGCGGTGGCCAGCCGCTCGACCCGGACCCCGGCACGGGCGGCCCGCACCGGCAGATCGGCCATCCGGCCCGGATCGGCGTCATGGGCAAAAAGCGTCAGCGGCGCGCGGGCGGCCATGGCCAGCGTCTTGCCGCCGCCACCCGCGCAATAGTCCAGAACCCGCATCCCGGGGCGCAGCGGCAGCATCTCGACCACCGCCTGCGAGGCGGCGTCCTGCAATTCCACCAGACCCTGTGCGTAGCAGTCCCCGCTCTGGATCTTGCGCGCGTTTTCCGTCACTTGCAGCACAGAGTTCGCAAGGGGATGGGGCCGCGCGACGATCCCTTCCGCAGCGAGCCGGGCGATTGCCTCATCGCGCGTCAGCCGGGACAGGTTCACCCGCAGAAACACTGGCGCGCGCTGGCGCAGCGCCGCCATGACGGCCGCGGCATTGGCGCCCAGACCCTCGCGGAACAGTGGCACAAGCCAGTCGGGCAGGTCTGGCGGAACCTCGGCGTCGTTCGGCAAGGGCTTGGAGAGATGAGAGATTTCCGCCTCTGACAAGGGCGCGGGTGCATGGCCTTCGCCGGTGAACAGGCTGGCCGGGTCGCGCCCGGCTGCCCGCAGTGCCCCCAGCATCAGACCGCGCCCGGTCTCGGCACCGCCCAGCACGGCAAAAGAGCGGCGACAGCGCAGCGCGTCGAACACATGGTCGCGGATCGCGGCGCGGTCGCCCGAACCGGCATAGCGGTTGGCCCGCGCCCAGGTGGTCAGCGCCTGTTCGGCCGCAGCCCCGGCCAGGATGCGGTCCAGCAGGCCAGCCGCCGCGGCGATGCGGGCACCGGGGGTCATGCCTTCCTCCGCTTCGCCGCGCAAGCCGTTGTCATACCGGTTGAATTCCCGATCAGCTTACGCGGTAGTTCGGGCTTTCGCGGGTGATCTGCACGTCATGCACATGGCTTTCCTTCAGCCCCGCATTGGTAATGCGCACGAACTGGCAGTTCGATCGCATCTGCGCCACGGTGGCGTTGCCGGTGTAACCCATGGCCGCGCGCAGGCCGCCCACAAGCTGGTGCACGACCGCCGCGGCCGAACCCTTGTAGGGCACCTGCCCCTCGATCCCTTCCGGCACCAGCTTGTCCGAGGCCGCATCCTTCTGGAAGTAGCGGTCGGCCGAGCCGCGGGCCATCGCGCCAAGGCTGCCCATGCCGCGGTAGCTCTTGAAGCTGCGGCCCTGGTAAAGGATGACCTCGCCCGGGCTTTCGTCGGTGCCCGCGATGGCAGACCCCACCATGGCGCAGGAGGCCCCCGCCGCGATCGCCTTGGCGAAGTCGCCCGAATACTTGATGCCGCCGTCGGCGATCACCGGCACGTCGCCCGCGGCGGCGGCGGAATCCATGATCGCGGTCAACTGCGGCACACCCACCCCTGCCACGATGCGCGTGGTGCAGATCGAGCCGGGGCCGATCCCCACCTTCACCGCATCCGCACCGGCGCCGATCAGGGCCCGCGTCGCCTCGGCGGTGGCCACGTTGCCCGCCACCACCTGCACCGCGTTCGACAGCTTCTTGATCCGCTCGACCGCCTTCGCCACGCCCTCGGAATGGCCATGCGCGGTGTCGATCACCACCATGTCGACACCCGCGTCGATCAGCGCCTGGCTGCGCTCGAACCCGGCATCGCCCACGGTCGAGGCCGCAGCCACCCGCAGGCGGCCCAGTTCGTCCTTGCAGGCATGCGGGTTCAGCACCGCCTTTTCCGTATCGCGCAGCGTCAACAGACCGGTCAGCCTGCCTTCGGCGTTCACCACCAGCAGCTTTTCGATCCGGCGAGACTTCATCAGGTTCTTCGCCTGCTCCAGATCGGCCGGCTCGCGCAGCAGCGCGAGGTTGTCGGACGTCATCATGACCTTCACCGGCGTCCGGTCGTCGGAGGCAAAGCGCATGTCGCGGTTGGTCACGATACCCAGCACATGGCCCGCCCCGTCCACCACCGGAAAGCCCGTGATGTTGTAGCGTTCCGCCAGCGCCTTGGCATCGGCCAGCGTCTGGTCGGGGGTCAGGGTGATCGGGTTGTAGACCACGCCGGATTCGAACCGCTTGACCCGCCGCACCTGGTCGGCCTGTTCCTCGACGCCAAGGTTGCGGTGGATCACGCCGATCCCGCCCGCCTGCGCCATGGCGATGGCCATCCGCGCCTCGGTCACCGTATCCATCGCCGAGCTGAGCAGCGGGATGTTCATCCGGATCGATCGGGTGACGAAAGTCGAGGTATCCGCCTCGGACGGCAGCACCGAAGAGGCGGCCGGAACCAGAAGCACGTCATCGAAGGTCAATGCCTCGCGAATCTCCATGGGGAGCCTCCGTGGGAGTTTTCGTTTGGCGGTTCCCTATTTCACGCGGGCGGGGGAAAGGAAAGGGCGAACTGCGCCTCAGGCGACGGAAGCATTGGTCCGCCGCGCCAGATCGCCCCGGGCCCAGGCCTGCAGCACCCGAACCGCAATCAGCGGGATGGTGGAACTGGCCGCCACCAGCATCACCACCGACAGCACCAGCGCGGGCATCCCCAGCCCCGACCAGCCCAGCGTGACCGTGGCCGACACCGCCGCCGCCATGGGCAGGGTGAAGGCGCCCCAGAGCGGGCCGTAGCCCGCCTCGGTCAGCCAGCGCGCCTCGATCAGAAGCGCAAGCCCGATCACCGCCGACAGCGCCCCGAAGGCCAGCGTCAGCGTGCCCAGCCCCAGCCCCGCAGCGGTCATCGTGAAGAGGCAGGCGGGCACCAGATGGATGGCAAGCAGCGGGCGCAGCGGCGCGGGCACACGCTCGCGCCGGATCTGCCGCAGGCTTGCCCCCCAGATCGCCAGAGCGACGGCGCCGGACAGCCCCAGAAGCCAGAGCGCCAGAACCGGCAGATAAAGCGCCAGCGCCCCCGGCGCAGCCAGGACGAGGCCTGCAAAGCTCAGGTGCCAGACCGGGTCAACCCGCCAGCCGGTCTGCGCCAGCGCGCGCAGCGCCAGCACCGCCTGCCCCGCATGCAGCGCCAGCCCCAGCCACAGAAGCCCCGCGGCCAGCGCCGCCGAATAGGGCCCCGCGACCGCCGCCAGCAGCATCACCCCGCCGGTCATCGAGGCCAGCCCCGCCCGCCCCGGCAGGGTGCGCAGATCCTCGATCACCGCCCCTGCGCGGCGGATCGCCTTGGCCGCATAGACCGCCAGCGCAAAGAGAAACAGCAGGCTGACCGCGCCCAGGATCAGTTCCGCCGGGGCCTCGGGCAGTTGCACCGAATAGAGCACCCGCCGCCACGCCAGCCCCAGCGCCACGAGCCCCAGCAGGGGCAGAAAGACAACCGGCGGCATGGCGCGCCACAGGCTCTGGCGGCGCGGCGGGGTCAGGGGGGGAATACGGCTGCTCATCGGGTCCTCCGGGCTGTTGCGCCAGGATGTAGCGCAGCCCCGCCCCGGCGGTACATGCGGCGCGATGAACCTTCAGCGCAGATAGGGGAACCAGTCTTCGCGAAGCCGCTGCCCGGCCTGCATGTTGTGCCCGGGATAGGGCGGCGAGGTGCGGCCCGGCCGGTCGACATAAACCGCATCGTCGCCCACCAGCCGCAGCGAGAACGCACGACGGCGGTTCTGCGTGCTGTTGCCGCGCGCCCCGTGCAGCGTGCGGTAGTTGAAGGCCACCGCGTCGCCCGGCTCCATCTCCCACTCCAGCACGCGCATGCCTTCCTTGTCCGGGTCCGGGACGGGCATGTATTTCTCGGGGTCGGGGTAGAAGGTCTCCTCGGACAACCAGCGCGTGGGCAGCACCTCACGCTCCCAGCGGTGCGAGCCCGCCACGCAGCGCAGGCTTGCCTCGCGCACCGGATCCATCGGCGACCAGAAGCTGACGGTCTGCTGCCCGCCGACGAAGTAATAGGGCCCGTCCTGATGCCAGGGCGTGGGCTTCGAGGTGCCGGGTTCCTTGACCAGAACATGGTCGTGGAACATCTGCACCCGGGTCGAGCCCATCAGCGCCGCCGCCACATCGGCCACGTCGGACCCGCGGATGACCTCGGCGAATTCGGGGATGCGGGTCCAGTTGCAGTAGTCGTCGAAGAACCGCCCGCCCTCACCCGGCTTCAGGTTCTCGGCCGCATAGGGGCCGGGCTCGGCCATGTTGCGTTCGATCCCGGCGCGGATCACCTCGACCCAATCGGCCCAGAGCCCCTTCACCAGCACGACACCGTCGCGCTGATAGGCCTCGATCATCTCGTCCGTCACCTGCGTTGCCATCGCCGTCTCCTGTTGCGCTTGCGGGCAGAGTGGCAGGCAGGCATCATAGTTTCCAATAATACTTCACAATGCCGGGTATAGGCGGATGCTATCGGTCACCCTTCGCCAGCTGGAATATGCCGTGGCCGTGGCGCGACACGGCGGGGTGACGGCCGCCGCCGAGGCGCTCAATGTCTCGCAGCCCGCGCTGTCGGTGGCGCTGGGGCAACTGGAGGCCGTGCTGGGCAAGCCGCTGTTCCTGCGCCGCACCGGCGGCCCGATGGCGCCCACCTCGTTCGGGCGGGCCTTTCTGGAGCGGGCAGAGACCGAACTGGCGGGGCTGGAACGGCTGATGGCCGGCGAGGCGCTGCAGGCGGTGCCGGTCAGGCTTGCCTGTTTCGAGGATCTCGCGCCGGTGGTGCTGGCGCCGCTCTTGCGCCGCCTGGCCGCCGCGGCGCCGGGGATCACCGTCACGCCCGCAGTGCTGGGATTCGCACCGCTGACCGAGGGGCTGCGGGCAGGCCGGATCGACCTTGCCATCACCTATGACCTGGGGCTGGACGCGACCTTCGCGCGCAGGCTGCTGGCGCGGGTGCCCCCGCATGCGGTGCTGGCCGCCGACCATCCGCTGGCCACCGCCGCGCGGATCACGCTGGCCGATCTGGCGCAGGCGCCGCTGATCCTGGCCGATCAGGGGCTGAGCCTGGGCCACATGCAGCGTCTATTCGCCGATCGCGGCCTGGCACCCCGCATCGCCCACCGCGCCGCCACGCTGGAACTGATGCGCAGCCTGGCCGCCAACGGGCTGGGCGTGGGGCTGAGCTACACCCGCCCCGCCCCCGGCCACAGCGCCGACGGCCGACCGCTGGTCACGCGCACCATTGCCGATGCCGGCCCGGGAGAGCCGGTGGTGCTGGCAACGCTGGCGGGCAACGCGCTGGCGCCCGCCGCCGCCGACCTGCTGGACAGGATCGCGGCGATGGCGGGGTTGCTGCCGTAAGCGGCGCGGCGGAGCCGACGGGGCCGGGCGCGTTTCCCCCCTCGTCGCGGTCGCGTTCCATGCTAGGCTCGCGCCAGTTTTCCCCCACGCAGAGCCCGCCCGCGATGACCAACAGCTACGACACCGGCCGCCTGAACCTGCCCTTCGTCGGCATCTCGACCTTCGGCAAGCGCCCCTATCAGCCGGATTGGTCGGCCCTGTCAGCCGATGCCTGCATCCTGGGCGCGCCCTTCGACTTCGGCACCCAGTTCCGCGCCGGCGCCCGCTTCGGCCCGCGCGCGGTGCGCGAGGCATCCACCCTCTTTTCCTTCGGCCATGCGGGGGCTTACGACCACGAGGACGACGTGACCTACCTGGGCCCCGAGGTGCGCATCGTCGACATCGGGGATGCCGACATCGTCCATACCGACACAGAGAAAAGCCACGCCAATATCGAGACCGGCGTGCGGGCGATCCTGGACGCGGGCGCGCTGCCGGTGGTGATCGGCGGCGACCATTCGGTGAACATCCCCTGCATCCGCGCCTTCGAGGGGCGCGGGCCGATCCACATCCTGCAGATCGACGCGCATCTGGATTTCGTCGACACGCGCCACGGGGTGCGCCACGGCCATGGCAACCCGATGCGCCGCGCAGCCGAACGCGACTATGTGACCGGAATCACCGCGCTTGGCATCCGCAACGTGTCCTCGACCGCGAAGGACGGCTACGAGGCGGCGCGCGCGATGGGCGATGACATCCTGTCGGTCCGGCAGGTGCGCGCGCTGGGGCCCGAAGGGGTGCTGGCGAGCATTCCGGCAGGCGCCCGGCTTTATGTGACGATCGACATCGACGGCTTCTGCCCCTCGATCGCGCCGGGCACCGGCACACCCAGTCACGGCGGTTTCCTCTATTACGAGGTGCTCGAGATCCTGCAGGGCGCGGCGCGCGCGCATGAGATCGTGGGGGTGGACCTGGTCGAGGTGGCCCCCGACTACGACCACAGCGGCAGCACCGCGATCCTGGCCGCGCAGGTTCTGTTGAATTTTCTGGGTTTCATCTTCCACGCCCGCTCAGGGCGCACCTGAGGAGCACAGGCCAAGACCTTGATATGAAGTCATAAAAAAGGAAGCCGTGAAGGCTTCACCCGGGGGGCGAGTTCAAAGGTGCCATTAACCCGGGATTCATCCGGCAGCGCAAGATTTCCCCGGCAAGGGATGAGGAAGGGCGCGCCGAATGGACCAAGAAGCGACAGGGCGGGGAAGGCCCGCGGCCCTCACAGACAGCAGGCCCGTGCCCCCGGCCCGCGGCCTACTTGCGCCCCTTTTGCGCCTCGTTCAGGCGTCCCGCGGTGTTCTGTACCACGGCCGCCATGCCGGCGGTGGCCAGCACCTTCGGCTTTTCCTTCTTCGGCTTCTTGGCTTCCTTGTTGGAACGCAGTTGACCTTTGGCCATGGTCTTTCCTTCCCGGTCTGGCCCCGGATCGCCCGCATGGGCGGCAGGGCGAAGGGCGCGCCGGAATGCACAGGGCGTGATGCCCCGCGCGCGCAGGCTTCCCGGCCGGTGTGCGCCCGCGGAGGCCCCGCTGTCAACCGCCGCCTACCGGTAGAGCAGCGAACGTCCGTTGGCAAAAAGGTGAACCTTCCTGGGGTCGGCCGTCAGGCGCACCCGCTTGCGGCGCAACTCGGAATGGATGCCGGGCAGTTTGCCGATGACCTGCGCCGCCTCGCCCACCCGCTTGAAGTAGAGCAGCGTGACCTCGCCCAGCGCCTCGACGATCTCGACCTCGCCCTCAAACACATGGGCCTCGTCCTCGGTCGGCAACATGTCTTCGGGGCGGACGCCCACGTTGACCTGCATCCCCCGGTCGCTGTCCCGGGTGGCGATGGCCGCGATGACCTCGCCGCCGTTCTGCAGCTTCACCCGGGTCTGCGCACCGGTGGCGACAATCTCGCCCGGCAGCAGGTTCATGGCAGGCGAGCCGATGAACTGTGCGACGAATTCGTTTTCCGGCCGTTCATAGAGCTCAAGCGGGGTGCCGACCTGGCTGATGCCGCCACCCGCCAGAACCACGATGCGGCTGGCGAGCGTCATCGCCTCGACCTGGTCGTGGGTGACGTAGATCATGGTGGATTCGGGCATCTGCTCCTTCAGCTGCGCGATCTCGATCCGGGTGGCGACCCGAAGCGCGGCATCGAGGTTCGAGAGCGGCTCGTCGAACAGGTAGACCTTGGGGTCGCGCACGATGGCCCGCCCGATGGCCACGCGCTGCCTCTGCCCGCCCGACAGCGCCTTGGGCAGCCGGTCGAGATAGGGGGTCAGTTGCAGCACGCGGGCGGCCTTGTCGACGGCGGCGTCGATCTCGGCCCGGGGCTTCCTGGCGATCTGCAGCGCGAAGGCCATGTTGTCGCGGACCGTCATGTGGGGGTAAAGCGCGTAGCTCTGGAACACCATCGCGATCCCGCGCTGCGCCGCGGGCAGGTCGTTCACGATCCGCCCGTCGATCGACAGCGTGCCGCCGGTGATCGATTCAAGCCCGGCGATCATCCGCAACAGCGTGGACTTTCCGCAGCCAGAGGGGCCGACGAAGACGATCAACTCGCCCTGCCTGATGTCGAGGTTGATGTTCGACAGGACCTTGACATCGCCATAGGCCTTGGCGACGCCCTTCAGGATCAGATCCGCCACGTTCGTTCCCTCCGCTCAGGTGCGCTGTCGGGCAAGGCAGACCTGCCAAGGCCCCAGCGCCACCGTGTTTCCGCTGATCTCTGCCACCGTGCCCAGATCGGTACCAAGCGGCGCCCAGGTCCCGGCGGGCAGCGCAATCCGCGCCGGTTCCGCCCCAAGGTTGAAGGCACAGAACAGCACGTCGCTCCCGTCGCGGCGCAGAAAGCTCAGCACCTCGCCAGTGGCCGCCATCGCCTCGAGGCTGCCCGTCACCAGCGCGGGATGCCCCCGGCGCAACTGCAGCGCGCCACGGTAGTGGTTCAGCATCGAGCCCGGCGCATTGTCCTGCGCGGCCACCGACAGCGGCAGATGTTCGGCAGGAACCGGAAGCCACGGCTTGGCGGTGGAAAAGCCGCCGCCCGGCGCGCTGTCCCAGACCATCGGGGTGCGGCAGCCGTCGCGGCCCTTGAACTCGGGCCAGAACTCGATGCCGTAGGGGTCCTGCAGATCCTCGAAGGCCAGCGCGGCCTCTGGCAGACCCAGCTCTTCGCCCTCGTAAAGGCAGACCGACCCGCGCAGACACAGAAGAAGCAGGGTATAGGCGCGCGCCGCCGCGTCGTTCAGGCCCCACCGGGTGACGTGGCGCACCACGTCGTGATTGGAATAGGCCCAGCACGGCCAGGCGTCAGGCGCCGCGCGGTCCATCCGCGCGAAGGTTTCCACCGCCGCAGCCGCGGTCAGCCGCCGGGGCTGCAGCAGCTCGAACGGATAGCACATCTGCACCTTGTCGCCGCCCGAGGTGTACTCGGCCATGATTTCCAGCCCGCGCTGCGCGTCGCCCACCTCGCCCACCGCAGCGGCGCCGTAGGGCTCCAGCTCGGCGCGGAAGCGGCGCAGGAAGTCGAGGTTCTCGGGCTGGTTCTTGTCGAACAGGTGAAGCTGGTGGTTGTAGGGGTTCACCCCGGGCGCGATGGAGTCGTTGCGAAGTTCGCGCGGCAGCGCAGGATTGTCGCGCAGGTACTTGTCGGCAAAGTAGAAATTGATCGTGTCCAGGCGGAAACCATGGACGCCCCGCTTCAGCCAGAACCGCGCCACATCCAGCAGCGCGTCCTGAACCGCAGGCTCGTGCAGGTTCAGATCGGGCTGCGAGGCCAGGAAGTTGTGCAGATAATACTGCTCACGCCGCGAATCCCAGGCCCAGGACGACCCGCCGAAGACCGACAGCCAGTTGTTCGGCGGCGTCCCATCGGGCTTCGGCTCGGCCCAGACGTACCAGTCGGCGCGCGGATTGGTGCGGCTCTGCCGGCTTTCGGCGAACCAGGGGTGCTTGTCCGACGTGTGGCTG
>DAIEJF010000184.1 GCA_027351005.1 Paracoccaceae bacterium
GATGAACAGCCCGTGCCAGGCCAGTTCGCTGACCACCCGCACATCCAGCCGGTGGGCGGGGTCCGCGCCGGCGAAGAGATCCTGCACGAAATAGTCGCGCCCCTTCATGTGGGCCAGCATGTCGGCGTGCAGCCGGTCGAAGGCGTCGGGCGCCATCGGGGCGTTGTTTTCCCACCAGATCGTGTTCTCGACCGAGGGTGTGCGGACAACGTGCTTGTCCTTGGGCGAGCGCCCGGTGTGCTTGCCGGTCGAGCACAGGAAGGCCCCGCCCAGGCCCAGCGTGCCCTCGCCGCGCCTCAGCGCCTGCTCGATCAGCGCGGGTTCCAGCAGGTTGTAATAGACTTCACCCAGACCGGTGATGCCCTGATGTTCCAGGCGATGCGAAGGGTTCACGTGTCCGTGTGTCATGTGCAAGCTCCGAAAGCCGTCCGCGCGGCTCATCCGATGGAAGAAACGGCGCCAGGGGCCAATCCAGCACCGAAGGCCCCCTGGGGGCACCCTCGAATGACCTATACCACGCCGGATATGCAAAGGAACAGAAGGGTTTGCGGGCGTTAGCGCAACCATCGGCCGGTTAGCGCAACCAACAGGCCCTGCACACAGAAAGGTGAGGCAAATTAGTCATTCCTTGGAAAATTTCGGCTTTGCTAGGCCATATCCAACGGGGTGATTCGCACATAGCGGTTGATTCCAAAGGGAGAAAACCGGACACTGTGGCAAAAAACAGGCATAGAGCAGTATAAGGGAACAATACATGTCGCGGATCGCGCTCGTCGACGACGACCGAAACATTCTGACATCGGTTTCCATGACCCTGGAAGCAGAAGGGTTCGAGGTGGAAACCTACAACGACGGGCAGACGGCGCTGGATGCGTTTACCAAACGCATGCCCGACATGGCCGTGCTGGACATCAAGATGCCCCGGATGGACGGGATGGACCTGCTGCAGCGGTTGCGGCAGAAAAGCTCTGTTCCGGTGATCTTCCTGACCTCGAAGGATGACGAGATCGACGAGGTGCTGGGGCTGCGGATGGGCGCTGACGATTATGTCAAGAAGCCCTTCAGCCAGCGTCTGCTGGTGGAACGCATCCGCGCGTTGCTGCGGCGGCAGGAAGTGATTGCGACCGGCGAGGTCGCAACGACCGAAGACACCAAGGTGATGGAGCGTGGCAGCCTGGTGATGGACCCGCTACGCCACTCGGTGGTCTGGCGCGGCAGGGAAGTCTCGCTGACGGTCACGGAATTCCTGCTGCTGCAGGCGCTGGCCCAGCGGCCCGGTTTCGTGAAAAGCCGCGACCAGCTGATGGACATCGCCTACGACGACCAGGTCTATGTCGATGACCGCACGATCGACAGCCACATCAAGCGCCTTCGCAAGAAGATGCGCACGGTCGATCCGGATTTCTCCGCGATCGAAACGCTTTAAGGCATCGGCTACCGCTACAACGAAGAATGACCTTCACATCGCGGATCGACATGGGCGAGACCACGCAGAGTTCCAAGGCCGAAGTCATCCTCGGCGAGGACTGGGTGGCCCCTGCGCCCGATGCCGAAGGGGTCGCGCGGCCCCGCAAGCAGGGATTCGCGAACCTGAACCGCTCGCCGCTGGCGCGCAAGATCGTGACGTTCAACCTCGTCGGTCTGATCCTCCTGGTCGCAGGGGTGCTTTACCTCAACACCTTCCGCGACAGCCTCGTGATGCAGCACGAGCGCAGCCTGGTGGCGGAAAGCCGACTGATCGCCAGCGGCCTTGGCACCCAGATCGACGCCAGCGGCAGCGCGATCGACCTGGCCGCCGGCCTTGCGCGGATGGAGGTGTCGCCCGGGCTTGAAGTCGTGGTGTTCGACCCGAACGGCGCGCGCGTCGCCAGCATCGTGGGCAAGCCCGCGCCCGACCCGCTGGGCACCCTGCCGCGCGACCGCTCGACCGTCATCACGGATTTCCTGAACGGGGTCTGGGGGGGGCTCTCGCGGCTTTTCGGTCCGCCCGAGGTGGCGGAGAAGAACCATGACACGGCAGCACTGCTGCGCGCGCTGATTCCCGGCGCCGCGGCAGGGCAGGTGCAGATCCGCCTGGGCCTCGATCCTGCCGGGCACACGATCTTTACCGTCGCCTCTCCGATTCGCCTTGCCGATGGCTCGATCGCCGGGGTGCTGACCGTCGCCAGCGCAGCGGGCGAGATCGACCAGCTCGTGCGCAACGAACGCGAGCAGGTGCTGCAGATGTTCATCATCGCGATCCTCGTGTCGATCGGCCTCAGCCTCGTGCTGGCCTCGACCATCGCAAACCCGCTGTCGGATCTGGCCGCGGCGGCCGAGATCGGACGCGACCGCAACGCCCGCAAGATGAGCCCCGGCCGCGTGCGCATCCCCGATCTTGCGGCCCGGCCCGACGAGATCGGACGGCTGTCGATCGCGCTGCGCGGGATGGTGGCGGCGCTTTACGACCGGATCGACGCGAACGAACAGTTTGCCGCCGATGTGGCGCACGAGATCAAGAACCCGTTGGCCAGCCTGCGGTCGGCCGTCGCCTCGATGCGGCTGGCCAAGCGCGACGATCAGCGCGAAAAGCTGCTGTCGGTCATCGACCATGACGTGCGGCGGCTGGATCGGCTTGTCAGCGACATTTCCAACGCCTCGCGGCTCGACAGCGAACTGGTCAAGGAGGAAGAGGAATCCTTCAACCTGCTGCGCACCATTGCCAACCTGTGCGAATATCTGGGCCAGGAGGCGGCCAAGAAGAAGGTTGATTTCATCACCGACCTGCCGGGCGAACCGATCCAGATCACCGGGCTCGAGGCGCGGCTGGCGCAGGTGTTCGTCAACCTGATCACCAACGCGATCAGTTTCTGCGAGGAAGGCGACGCGGTGCGGGTCTGGGCGCGCAAGCGGGAAAACCGCGTGCTGGTGGTGGTGGAAGACACAGGCCCCGGCATCCCGGAACAGGCGCTGACGAAAATCTTCAAGCGCTTCTACTCCGAACGCCCGCCGGGCCAGTTCGGCGACCATTCCGGGCTGGGCCTTGCGATCTCGAAGCAGATCGTCGAGGCGCATGGCGGCGTGATCTGGGCCGAGAACATCCGCCCGACGGATGCCGACCCCACCTCTGATCCGCTTGGCGCCCGTTTCGTCGTGGGTCTTCCGGTGTGAGCGATGGCGACACCGTCCATTCCTCTTGCGTGGCGGTCGAGGCGCGGGGGCTTCTGATCCTGGGCAGATCGGGCAGCGGCAAGTCGTCGCTGGCGCTGGCGCTGATGGCGCTGGGGGCAGATCTGGTTGCCGATGACCGGGTGATCCTGACACCCGGGCCGCAAGGGCCCGTCGCCAGCGCGCCCGCGGCGCTTTCGGGGCTGATCGAGGCGCGGGGGCTGGGCATCCTGCACGCGGCGGCGCGGCCCTCCGTTGTGCTTGCGGCGGCGGTCGATCTGGACCGGGTGGAAGCCGAACGATTGCCACCGCCCCGGGTGATTGCGCTGGCCGGAACCGACCTCCCCTTGTTTCACGGGCAGGCGACGCCCTATTTCCATGCGGCGCTGATGCAATATCTGAAAGCCGGGCGCAGGGCATGAGGCGAGGCGGAAAATGCGGCTGACGGATGCCGGCCATCGGGTTGTGCTGGTCACCGGGCCTTCGGGCGCCGGGCGGTCGACCGCGATCAACTGCTTCGAAGACCTCGGCTTCGAGGCCATCGACAACCTGCCGTTGTCGCTTGTGCCCCGTCTGATGGAAGGCCCGCCGCTGCCGCGGCCGATCGCGCTGGGCATCGATGTGCGCAACCGCGACTTCAGTGCGGCTGCGGCGATTGCCCTTGTCGAACGCCTGACGGCTGCGCCGCAGATCGATTCGCAGCTTCTGTACCTCGATTGTGCGGCCGAGGAACTGGAACGGCGCTATTCCCAGACCCGCCGCCGTCACCCGCTGGCCCCGGTCGAACCCCCGTCCGAGGGCATCGTCCGAGAGATCGACTTGCTGATGCCGCTCAGGGCGCGTGCGGATGTGCTGATCGACACAACCGAAATGTCGCCTCATGACCTCAAGCGCGAGGTGGCGCTGTGGTTCGATCATGGTGCCGGGCCGCGGTTGGCGGTGTCGGTCATGTCCTTCTCGTACCGGCGGGGGGTGCCACGGGGGGCCGACCTGGTGTTTGACACCCGCTTTCTGCGCAACCCGCACTGGATGGAAGAACTGCGCCCGCTTGACGGGCGATCGCCTGCTGTGGCCGCGCATGTCGAGGGAGACGAGCGATTTGCCGAATTCTTCCGTCTGCTCCGTGAGATGGTGCTGCTCATGCTGCCTGCGCAGGTGCAGGAAGGGAAATCTCATCTTGCGATTGCAATCGGGTGTACCGGAGGGCAACACCGGTCGGTTGCTGTTGCAGAAAAACTCTCGGCGGTGCTTGCAGAGGCTGGATGGCAGGTGTCTAAACGTCATCTGGAACTGGAGCGCCGGGGCGGTTAGGTTCGGCGGGCAGCAGGGTATTTTGGCGTGATCGGAATCGTGATCGTCGCACATGGCGGGCTGGCGCGGGAATATCTCGCGGCGGTCGAGCACGTCGTGGGCAAACAGACCGGCATCCGCGCCATCGCGCTCGAGGATGACCACGACCGGGCGCAGAAGCAGCGCGAGATCTGCGATGCGGCCGATGCGGTCGACGAGGGCAGCGGTGTGGTGGTGGTGACCGACATGTTCGGGGGCTCGCCGTCGAACCTCAGCATCCGTGCCTGTACGGCAACGGACCGCCGCATCCTTTACGGCGCGAATCTGCCGATGCTGGTGAAGCTGGCGAAATCGCGCGAAAAGACGGTGGCAGATGCGGTGGCCTGCGCGCTGGACGCCGGGCGCAAGTACATCAACAGTATCGACCTCGGGAGCGGGCAGGAAACCTGATGGCCGACAAGGTGTTACGGATCGTTAACGAAAAGGGGCTGCATGCCCGTGCCTCGGCGAAGTTCGTCGAGGTGGTCGAGGCGCACAAGGCCCAGGCCCAGGTGAGCCGTGACGGCATGACCGTTTCGGGCGACAGCATCATGGGGCTTTTGATGTTGGCAGCATCGCGCGGAACCTCTATTGAAGTGCGGACCAGCGGGGCGGAAGCCGACAAGCTGGCCGATGCGCTCGAGGCCCTTGTGGCAGATCGCTTCGGCGAGGAATTCTGAGGCGGGGGCGCCCCGCCCAAGGGGACCGATTGCCTGTGAACGACCACACCGCACAGCCTTCGCGCTTTGTCGGAGACCCGAACTACAAGCCGTATGACAAGCGCCGCCTGTCTTACGGCGGGACCTTCACCGACCCTTGGAAAGCAAACACGATCCGCGTGCTGGAGTGGACGACCGGCAAGCTGACGCTGCTGCGCCTGATCCGCCGGTTCGAGGCGCTCGGCCCCGCCCGCGGGCCAGAATTCTGGGACCGCGCGCTGAAGATCATGGGGATCGACATCGAGACCCCGGCCGAGCAGATCGCGCGGATTCCCAGGACAGGGCCGGTGGTGGTGGTGGCGAACCACCCGCACGGGTTGGTCGACGGGCTGGTGATGGGTCGGCTGGTCGGCATGGTCCGGCAGGACTTCAAGATCCTGACGCGCTCGCTTCTGACCGGGATCGAGGAGATCGCCTACAACATGGTGCCGGTGCCCTTCCCGCATGAGGATGGCGCGCTGGAAAAGGGTCTCGAGATGCGGCGCATCGCGATGGAGCACCTGAAGGATGGTGGCGTCATCATCCTGTTCCCGTCGGGGCAGGTCGCGACCTCGGAAAGCTGGTTCGGCCCGGCGATCGAGGCCGAATGGAACCCCTTCACGGCCAAGATGATCCTGAAGAGCGGCGCGCAGGTGTTGCCGATCCGGTTCCAGGGGCAGAATTCGCGCTGGTATCTGATGGCCAACAAGGTGTCGGCCACGCTGCGGCAGGGTCTGTTGCTGCATGAGATCGCGCATGCGCTGAACAAGCCGCAGGCCCCCATCATCGGCACCCCGCTGGACCCCGAAGAGGTGGCGAAATGGTCGGGCAACCCGCGCGGGTTCATGGCGTGGTTGCGGGAATCGACCCTGGCGCTTGGCGCGGACTGAGCCGTTATCCCACCGTCATCCGACCCGGCTAAAGGCTGGGGTCTGCGCGCGGCCCCGGGGGTGTCCCCGGGGGCTTGCACGCCGCGCCGCGCCCGGTGCAGGATGGGCGATCCGCAAGAGAGATGACCGATATGACACCCGCCGATCCGCACCTGCCGATCCTGACCCCGCCCGCCGCCGAGACCCGCAGCTTTGACACCCCCGCCGCAGCGGTGGACTGGTTGCAGCAGTTGTATTCGCAGGCCACCGGGTTCCTGACCGACGCCTTTTCCCGCGCGGTTCGCGAAGGTCGGCCCGCGGCCCGGTTCCGCGCGTTCTACCCGGAAATCCGGTTGAGCGTGACCAGTTTCGTCAAGGCCGACAGCCGCCTGAGCTTTGGCCACGTCACCCAGCCGGGCAGCTATTCCACCACGGTCACCCGGCCGGACCTGTTCCGCAACTATCTGGAACAACAGATCGACCTGCTGATGAAAAGCCACGGGGTGACGGTAAGCATCGGCCCCTCGGCCACCCCCATTCCGGTGCATTTCGCCGTGGCGGGGCGGTCGGACGTGAACATCCCGCAGGAGGGGGTGCTGGACTTCTCGCTGCGCGACCTGTTCGACGTGCCCGACCTGTCCACGACGAACGACGACATCGTGAACGGCGTGCGCAAGACGAACCCCGACGGGTCGATGCCGCTGGCGCCCTTCACTGCGCAGCGGGTGGATTACTCGCTGGCGCGGCTCAGCCATTACACGGCGACCGATGCCGACCATTTCCAGAACCACGTCCTGTTCACGAACTACCAGTTCTACGTCGACGAGTTCGAGGCCTTCGCCCGCGCCGCGCTGGCCGATCCGGCCAGCGGCTACACGGCCTTCGTGGCGCCGGGCAACGCGGTGATCACAGCCGCCGATCAGCCGCTTGCCGTCAGCCAGAAGATCCCGCAGATGCCCGCCTATCACCTCAAGCGGCCCGGAGGGCAGGGGATCACGCTGGTCAACATCGGCGTTGGCCCGTCGAATGCAAAGACCGCGACCGACCATATCGCGGTGCTGCGCCCGCATGCCTGGCTGATGGTCGGCCATTGCGCGGGGCTGCGCAACAGCCAGAGCCTTGGCGATTTCGTGCTGGCCCATGCCTACCTGCGCGAGGATCATGTGCTGGACGACGATCTGCCGGTCTGGGTGCCCATTCCGGCGCTGGCCGAAATCCAGATCGCGCTGCAAGAGGCGGTGCAGGAGGTCACGCGGCTGGAAGGCTACGAGTTGAAGCGGATCATGCGCACCGGAACGGTGGCCACCATCGACAACCGCAACTGGGAATTGCGAGACCAGTCCGGCCCGGTCCACCGGCTGAGCCTGTCGCGCGCCATCGCGCTCGACATGGAATCCGCCACCATCGCCGCGAACGGCTTCCGCTTCCGGGTGCCCTACGGAACGCTTCTGTGCGTGTCGGACAAGCCGCTGCATGGCGAACTGAAACTGCCCGGCATGGCCAGCGAGTTCTACCGCACGCAGGTGTCACGCCACCTGCAGATCGGCGTGCGGGCCATGGAACGGCTGCGCGACATGCCGCTTGAACGCATCCATAGCCGCAAGTTGCGCAGCTTCGAGGAGACGGCGTTCCTCTGATGTGAAGGTTTCCGGCCGGAAATGCCGAAAAGGCTTGAACTGTGCCTGAAAAAACGGTGTAGCGAGGGCCATTCGCCCGGGACGGGGCAGCGAAGACCCTGCGGCAAGCGGGGCAGGACACTAGGAGATATTGATGTCCAAACCGATGACGAAGACCCAACTGGTGGCGGCGATCGCCGATGCCATGGGGGCGGACAAGAAGTCGGCCACGGCCGCGCTGGACGCCATCACCGAAGTGGTGACGCGCGAAGTCATGGCCGGCGGTGCCGTGACCCTGCCGGGGCTGGCCAAGATCAGCTGCCGCGCCCGGCCCGAGCGCCAGGTGCGCAACCCGGCCACCGGCGAACAGATCATGAAGCCGGCCGACAAGGTCGTGAAGATCGCGGTGGCCAAGGCGTTGAAGGACAGCGTCAACGCCTGAACCCGCCTTGCGTCCGGCCTCTGGCCGTGTAGGGTCGCCAACCGGCGGCCCTTTTTCATGTGCCGCAGGGGAGGCGCGGATGGACCTGACAGCAATCGGCATGGGGTTGGCCTTTGCGCTGATGTGGTCTTCGGCCTTCACCTCGGCGCATATGATCGTGGCGGATGCGCCGCCGCTCTTCGCGCTTGCTTTGCGGTTCCTGGTGTCCGGCACCCTCGGGGTCGCGATCGCGGCCGCCATGGGCCAGACGCTGCGGCTGACCCGGGCGCAATGGCGCGCCACCTTCATGTTCGGTCTGTGCCAGAACGCGCTGTACCTCGGGTTGAATTTCGTGGCGATGCAGACGGTCGACGCTTCACTAGCCTCGATCATCGCGTCTACCATGCCGCTGGTTGTCGCGGTGGCGGGTTGGCTCTGGTATGGCGAGACGGTGCGCCCGCTCGGCGCGGCGGGCCTGCTGGCAGGGTTGGTCGGCGTGGTGGTCATCATGGCGTCGCGCCTGTCGGGCGGCGGCATCGGCGAAGGGTTGATCCTGTGCGTTCTGGGCGTGCTGGCGCTGGCCTTCGCCACGATCACGGTGCGCAGCGCCTCGTCGGGGGGCAACCTTCTGATGATCGTGGGATTGCAGATGTTCGTGGGGGCGGTTCTGCTGGGCATCGTCGCGGCCTTCACCGAGACGCCCGTGGTGCATCTGAGCCCCCGCCTGATGCTGGCCTTCGCCTATACCACACTGGTGCCCGGACTGATCGCCACCTGGGTCTGGTTCAAGCTGGTGAACCGGATCGGAGCGGTCCGGGCTGCCACCTTCCACTTTCTGAATCCGTTCTTCGGTGTGCTGGTCGCCGCTGTCCTGCTGCACGAAAAGATCGGGCCGACAGACATTCTTGGCGTTGCCATCATCGCGGCCGGCATCCTTGCGGTGCAACTGTCGCGCGCTCCGGGCGGAACGCTGAAAAAAACGTGATCGTGCATCCGTAACGGAAGCCGGGCCGTATCGTCGTTAAGGCAGTGATGCCAGAACGGGGCCCCGGATGACGACGCTGTTTCTTGCCTATGCCGCAGGGCTGCTGACCCTGGTGAACCCCTGTGTTCTGCCGGTGTTGCCACTGGTACTCGCGTCCGCGCTTCAGCGTGGTGCGCTGGGCCCGCTGATGCTGGCCGCCGGAATGGGCAGCGCCTTCACGCTGGCGGGCCTTGGCCTGCGCGCGCTGACGCTGGCCCTGGGCCTGTCGCCGGATGCCGTGGCGCAGGCGGGGGCGGCGGCGCTGGTGGCCTTTGGCGCGGTGCTGCTTGTGCCTGCGGCGAACCGGCGCTTTGCGCTGGCCACGGCCGGGCTGGCCGGGCGGGCCGATGCAGGTGTAGGCCGTGTTGATCGCGGCGGGGCTTGGGGGCAGTTTCTGGGTGGCGCGCTTCTCGGTGCGGTCTGGAGCCCCTGCGTGGGCCCGACGCTGGGCGGGGCGCTGGCGCTGGCCGCGCAGGGGCAGGGGCTTGCGCAGGCCGGGGCGGTGATGGCCGCCTTTGCTGCGGGGACAGGCACCGTGATCCTTGCGCTGGGCTATGGCGCGCGCGGGCTCTTGGCGCGCAACCGTGCCGCGCTGCATCGGCTGGCCGAACTTTCAAAGCCCGTCACGGGGCTTGCCTTCGTTGCCGTGGGTCTTGCGCTGCTTCTGGGGCTCGACCGGCTGGCCGAGGGCTGGCTGGTGGCGCACATGCCCGCGTGGCTTCAGGACCTTTCCGTTTCCATCTGACAGACCAGAGAGACCATCATGAACCGCCGTGACTTCCTGACCCTGACTGCTGCCGTTACCCTGGCCACGCCGCTTGCCACAACCCGCGCACGAGCCGGTGCGCCGGTGCCCTATGCGCCCGGGCTGGTGAAGGACGAACTGGCCAAGGGCCAGACCGTCTTTGTCGATTTCTTCGCGACCTGGTGCAGTACCTGCGCGGCGCAGAAGCGTGTGCTGGACATGCTGCGTGCCGCCAATCCGGCCTATGAAAAGGCGGTCAGCTTCGTGGTGGTGGACTGGGACACCTACAAGAACGACGCCTTCACCAAGGGTCTGAAGGTGACAGACCGCGCCACGCTGATCGTCTTGAAGGGCGACAAGGAACTGGGCCGTCTGAACTGGGAGACCGGCGAGGCGAAGATCAAGGCGTTGCTGGATACGGCGCTGACCGCCGCCACCAGCGCCTGAGGCGCGGGCATCAGGGTCGGGCGGGAAAGCCGCTGAAGAAGGCCCAGATCTCGTCCGGCGCCGAGATGTCGGTATTGCTGTTGCCCACGATCATCGCGGGCAACCGTGCCCGCCCCGAAGGCCAGGAATGTCCGCCGCCATTGACCCGGTCCATACGGGTTGGCGCCCTGCACGCCTGCCAGGTCAGGCGATCGACGGCGCCCATGGCGTCAACCTGCGCCACGGGGGCACAGCGGTTGACGCCGCGGAAGATCTCCATCGTGGCATCGGCCGACAGGACGGGGTCGCGCGGGCGGTCCAGCACCGTGACCCGCCCGCCGTCATAGGGAACGATGGGGTCCGCTGTCCCCTGGATCAGCAGGACCCCTGTCGGCGGTGCCTTCGCGCACTCTGCGGCAAGCCCGGCGGGCAGCGTCATGGAAACCGGAGCGATGGCGCGGAAGAGGCCGGGGGCGCGGCAGGCCAGCATGTAGCTGGCGTGGCCGCCGCGGGAAATGCCCGTGGCGAACAGGCGCGCGCGGTCCACAGGATAACGCGCCGCCACCGCCGCCACCGTGGCCTTGAGAAAGGCGAGATCGTCGCGCCGAGGGCGCAGCGCGTTCGAGACCTCGCCTTCGCCCGTGTCCCAGATCCGACCGATGGCGTCGGGGTAGACCAGGATGAACCCTGCCTGATCGGCCAGTGTCTCGAACCGGTGACGCGTGCTGCGCGCGACCTCGCGGTCAGAGCCGCCCCCGCCATGCAGCACCATGACCAGCGGCACCGGCTTCGGGACTGCGGCGACAGAGGCCGGAACGTAAAGCAGAAAGTGCCGCGTCAGCCCGTCGACCGTGATGGTCTGCTGCACCGGCGCGGCCTGTGCTGCCGGTGCAAGAAGAAGGGCCAGTAGGCAGATCAGGATCGCGCGCATCATCCCGGGCTCTTTCATGGACAGGACATGAACGCCCCGCCGCCCCGGTTCCGTCGTTCAGCCGATGCGGCCGCGGGTGCCCCCGGTCTGGCCGCGATCCAGCAGCAGATGATCCAGGATGACGCAGGCCATCATCGCCTCGCCCACGGGGACGGCACGGATGCCCACACAGGGGTCGTGCCGCCCCTTGGTGACAACCTCGGCCGACTCGCCCGAAAGCGTTACCGACCGGCGCGGTGTCAGGATCGACGAGGTCGGCTTGACCGCGAAGCGCACCACAACATCCTGGCCGGTGGAAATGCCGCCGAGAATGCCGCCTGCGTGGTTCGTGAGGTAGCGCGGGCCGTCGTTTCCCATCTCGATCTCATCGGCGTTCTCGACGCCGGTCAGGGCGGCGGCGGCCATCCCCTCGCCAATCTCCACGCCCTTGACGGCGTTGATCGACATCATCGCGGCTGCAAGGTCGCTGTCGAGCTTGCCGTAGATCGGCGCGCCAAGGCCGGGGGGCACGCCCTGGGCCACCACCTCGATGACCGCGCCGACCGAGTTGCCGGATTTCCGCAGATCGTCCAGGTAGGTTTCCCATCGGGCCGCGGTCTGGGCGTCGGGGCTCCAGAACGGATTGCGTTCGATCTCGTTCCAGTCGAAGCGCGCGCGGTCGATGGCCTGTGTGCCCATTTGCACCAGATAGCCGGTGATCCGCAGCCCGGGGACAAGCGCAGCCAGCGCCGCGCGCGCCACGCCGCCTGCCGCCACCCGCGCCGCCGTTTCGCGCGCCGAAGACCGGCCGCCGCCGCGCGGATCGCGGATGCCGTATTTCTGCCAGTAGGTGATGTCGGCATGGCCGGGGCGGAAGGTCTGGGCGATCGCGCCATAGTCCTTGGACCGCTGGTCGGTATTCTCGATCATAAGCTGGATCGGCGTGCCGGTCGTGCGACCCTCGAAGGTGCCCGAGAGAATCTTCACCTCGTCGGCCTCGCGGCGCTGGGTGGTAAACTTGTTCTGGCCGGGTTTGCGGCGATCCAGCCAGGGCTGGATGTCCGCTTCCGTCAGCGGCACGCCGGGGGGGCAGCCGTCAACGGTGCAGCCAAGCGCGGGCCCGTGGCTTTCGCCCCAGGTGGTCACGCGGAACAGGTGGCCGAAGGTATTCAGGCTCATGGCGCGGGCTCCTTAGCTTCGGGCGGTCTAGCGGGGCAGGGGGGCGGCCTCAAGAGGGCAAAGAAAAACGCGCCCCGAAGGGCGCGTCTGGTCGTCTTGTCGCGGGGCCTCAGGCGGTCTTCTTGCCCTTCAGCCCGGCCCACAGCCGCTTGTTGGTGAGGAAAAGCAGCGTGGTCAGGATGATCAGGAAGAACACCCCCACAAAGCCCGCGTGCTTGCGCGCCATCATCTTCGGCTCGGCCGCCCACATCAGGAAGGCCGCCACGTCTTCCGACATGTGCTTCACGTCGTTCGGCGAGCCGTCGGCATAGGTCACCTGGCCGTCGGTCAGCGGCGGGGGCATGCGGATCCAGCCACCGGGGAAGACGTGGTTTTCATACACGGTGTTTCCCGCAACGTCCTTGGTGTTGCCGGTAAAGCCGTTCAGCAGTGCCACGATGTATTCCGGGCCTCCGATGCCGTGGATCAGCTGGTTGATGCCCAGCTTGTACGGCCCTTCGAAGGCCTTGCGGGCCTTGGCCATCACCGACAGATCCGGCGCGCCCATCGAGTTGTTGGCCGGGAAGTGATCCGCCGGCACCAGCTTGCGCGCCTGGCCGGTGGCGGGGTCGACATACTGCGGGTTCGACGCAGTGTCATTGACGGGGAAGGCCGCAGCATAGGCCTTCACCTGATCGCGGGGCAGGTGCGGCCCGCCTTCGTCGCCCAGCGTGCGGATCGCGACAAGATCCATGCCGTGGCAGGCCGAGCACACCTCGGTATAGACCTGCAGCCCGCGCTGCAGCTGATGTTCGTCGAACGTGCCGAAGGGCCCGTCGAACGAGAACGGGATATCGGCGATTTCGGCCGTCGATTCGGCCGCGACAACGCCCTGCGCCGAGAAGAGCGCCACCGCGGTCGCCGCGGCCAGGCTGAGTTTCCGGATCATCTCAGTCGGTCCTTTCTCTCACTCGGCCGGATGGGCAGAGCCCGCGCCGTAGTGGGCATTGAAGTCTTCCTCGATCGTGGCCGGCATCTTCATCGGCTTTTCCAGCACGCCCAGCAGCGGCAGGATCACCAGGAAGTAGGCGAACCAGTAGGTCGAGGCGATCAGCGAGACCCAGCCGATGATTGCGGTCGGGAATTGCGAGCCGCACCACATCAGCAGCAGGAAATCCACCAGCAGCAGGCGGAACCACCACTTGAACGAGGGACGGTAGCGGCCCGAGCGCACCGAGGAGGTATCAAGCCAGGGCGCCAGCGCCATGACTGCGATGGCCCCGAACATCGCCAGCACCCCGAAGAACTTCGCATCGACGATGCCGAAGGTCACGAAGTGGGCAAGCTGCACGATCCACACGTCCTGGGTGAAGGCGCGCAGGATCGCGTAGAACGGCAGGAAGTACCATTCCGGTTCGATCGACGGCGGGGTCTTCAGCGAATCCGCCATGACGTAGTTGTCGGGCGAGCCGAAGTAGTTCGGCATGAAGGCGACAACCGCGAAGAAGATCGTGATGATCAGCGACAGCGCGAAGAGGTCCTTGATCACGAAATAAGGCCAGAACGGAACCGTGTCCTTCTGCGCCTCGGCCTTCGAAGACCGGCGCACTTCGATGCCGGTCGGGTTGTTGTTGCCGGTGTTGTGGAACGCCCAGATGTGCACCGCAACCAGCGCCGCGATGATGAACGGCAGCAGGTAATGCAGCGAGAAGAAGCGGTTCAGCGTCGCGTTGTCGACCGACGGCCCGCCCAGAAGCCAGGTCTGGATATGCGGGCCGATACCGGGAATGGCCCCGAAGAGGCCGGTGATCACCGTGGCGCCCCAGAACGACATCTGCCCCCAGGGCAGCACATAGCCCATGAATGCGGTCGCCATCATCGCCAGGTAGATCAGCATGCCGATGATCCAGGTCACCTCGCGCGGGGCCTTGTAGCTGCCGTAGAACAGGCCGCGGAAGATGTGGATGTAGACCGCGATGAAGAACAGCGAGGCGCCGTTCATGTGCATGTAGCGGATCATGAAGCCGCCGTTCACGTCGCGCATGATATGCTCGACCGACGCGAATGCCAGATTCACGTTGGGGGTGTAGTTCATCGCCAGAACGACGCCGGTGACGATCTGAAGCACCAGGCAGAACGCCAGGACGATGCCCCAGATCCACCACCAGTTGAGGTTCTTCGGCGTCGGGATCATGATCGTGTCATAGGCGAGACCAACGATCGGCAGGCGCTTGTGCAGCCACTTCTCGAAGCCCGACTTCGGCTCGTAATGGTCGTGAGGAATTCCAGCCATCGGTCTCTCCCTTAGCCGAGCTTGATGGTTTTCGCGTCGGTGAACTTGGCGACGGGAACCTGAAGGTTGCGGGGGGCCGGGCCTTTGCGGATGCGGCCGGCGGTGTCGTATTGCGAGCCGTGGCAGGGGCAGAACCAGCCGTCGAATTCACCCGCGTTGTTGCCCAGCGGCACGCAGCCGAGGTGGGTGCACACACCCAGCATCACCAGCCACTTGCCATCCTTGTCCAGGGTGCGGTTCTCGTCGGTGGCCTGGCTGCCTGCGGGCAGGTTGTCGTTTTCGGCCAGCGGGTCGGGAAGCTCGGCCAGCTTCACGGCGCGGCCTTCCTCGATCTCCTTCGCGGTGCGATGGCGAATGAACACCGGCTTGCCCAGCCACTTCACGGTCAGTTGGGTGCCTTCGGCGACGGTCGTGATGTCGACATCGATCGAGGCGACTGCAAGCGTATCGGCCGAGGGGTTCATCTGGTTGATGAGCGGCCAGATCGCGGCGCCCGCCGTGACAGCCCCGGCCCCGGCGGTGGCGTAATACAGGAAGTCCCTGCGGCTGGCTTTGTGGTCTTCTGCGTGGGACACGTAGCTTCTCCCTTCCGTGGCCGGTGCGGCGGCCTGTGCAAAGCATGGCCGCAGTTTCCTACAGCCTTCCTAATGCGGCTAATTAGCGCCCTGACCTGCGCCCGTCCAGCGGACAATCGGGCGCAGCGTCAAGGCCATCGCCGTAAAAACATTTCGTGATGGCGGATTGCCTCTCATCCGGGCCTCAGGCTGCACGTCGCGCGCGGTGGCTTGAGCGAACCGGCGCATCAGCCCGGAACCGTCGCGGCCATGCTGGGACGGGTGGCAAAGGCCGCGTACCAGCCTGCCAGCGCAGGCCGACCGCTGCGCCAGTCGCGCGCCGCATGGCGGAAGTCGAGATAGCCCAGTGCGCAGCCGACCGCGATCTGGCCGATGTCGAGCGGGCCGGAGAGGTGGCTGATCCAGCGGCTTTCCAGCGCGTCGAGGCTGCGGGCGATCTTGGCCCACTGACCCTCGAGCCAGTCGGGCCATTGCTTGTCCGCGGGACGCACAGCGGTTTCATAGCGCATCAGCACCGAGGCATCGCTGATCCCGTCGGCGGTCGCCTCCAGCGTCAGGCTCTCCCACAGCCGGGGCCCGGCGGGATAAAGCTTGCCGCCCGCGCGGTCGTCAAGGTAGCGGCAGATCACGCGGCTGTCGTAAAGCGCGGGGCCGTCGTCGCGCTCCAGCGTGGGGATCTTGCCAAGCGGGTTCAGCGAAACCGGCATTCCATCGGGATTGACCGGTGTTCCGGAGGCGGTCACCAGGGCGACATCGCCCTCTTGCCCGGTTTCCTTGAGCACGACGACCACCTTGCGGACGAACGGCGAGGCGGGGGACTGGTAAAGGCGCATGGCGTTCCTTTCGCGACGATGCGCGGAAGGTAGGCCGCGGGGGCGGGGCTGTCCACCGCCTGTCAGAGGTCGCGCATCAGGGCCGCAAGCGCCGCGGCCTCGGGGGCCACACCCGCGGCTTCCAGCCCGTCGGCGGCGCCAAGGCGGGCCGGTTCGGGTTTGTTCTGGCCAAGTTTCCAGGTGCCGTTCACCTCGTCCACATGCAACCGGCAGGGCAGGATCATCCGCATCATCCGTTCCATCGTGCCCGGCGTCATCTTCTCGGCGGTCCAGGGCGTCTTCGGCAGCAGCAGCGCCTCGAACTGCGCCGACAGACGGTCAAGCACGCCGCGCAACTCGCCCTCGGGTATCACCTCCAGGTGGCCGCGCAGGTGGACGGCGACGTAGTTCCAGGTCGGCACCTGGTCGGGCAGGCCATACCAGTCGGGCGAGATGTAGCCCTCGGGCCCCGTCACCGACAGCACGGCGCGCGCAGGCAGGCGCGGAACGATCGGGTTCGAGCGGACAAGGTGGATCTCGACCGAGGCCCCGTCTTCGGCCAGCCGGAAGGGGATGTGCGACAGAAGCGGCCCGGCGTCGGCATTCACCGCAAGCGTGCCGAAGCCGCGGCTGCGGGCAAAGGCCAGGTTCCGGTCTGCGGGGGCCTGGCGGAAGGCGGGGTTCGGGTGCATCGCTCAGGCCTGCAGTTGCGTACCGTCATGGCCGGCGATGACCGCCGTCACGATCCGGCCCTCGGGCTGGTCGGTGGCAAAGGCCACCTCGGTGAACCGTTCGGTGCGCCCCATCCGGGGGCGTTCCATCAGGACCCGGTGGGTCGCGCCGACCTCTGCCGCCAGGTGGCGTGCCAACGCAGCCTCGCCTGCCGCGCGCAGCCGGGCGGCGCGTTCGCGGATGGCGGGCCCCGCCACCTGCGGCATCCGCGCGGCCGGGGTGCCGGGGCGGCGCGAATAGGGGAAGACGTGCAGGAAGGTCAGCCCGCAGTCCTCGACCAGCCGCAGCGAGTTCTCGAACTGCGCCTCGGTCTCGGTGGGGAAGCCCGCGATGATGTCGGCGCCGAAGGCGATGCCGGGGCGCAGCGCCCGGGCCTCTTGGCAGAAGCGGATCGCGTCGTCGCGGCTGTGGCGCCGCTTCATCCGCTTCAGGATCAGCGTGTCGCCATGCTGGAGGCTGAGGTGCAGATGCGGCATCAGGCGCGGCTCGGTGGCGATGGCTTCCATCAGGCGCGGATCGGCCTCGATCGAATCGATCGAAGAGATGCGCAGGCGGGGCAGGTCGGGCACCTGCCGCAGGATCGCCATCACCAGATCGCCCAGCCGCGGCGCACCGTCGAGATCGGCGCCCCAGCTTGTCAGATCAACCCCGGTCAGCACCACCTCGTTGAAGCCCTTGCCCACCAGGCGCGCGATCTGGTCCACCACCTGATCCGCGGGGACAGACCGGGAATTGCCGCGGCCGAAGGGGATGATGCAGAAGGTGCAGCGGTGGTCGCAGCCGTTCTGGACCTGCACATAGGCGCGGTGGCGGCCAAAGCCGTCGATCACTGGCGCGGCGGCGCGGGTCACGGCCATGATGTCGTCCACCTGCACCCGCGGCGCGTCGCCCTTCAGCTCGGCCCAGGTGGCGGGGGCAAGCTTTTCGGCATTGCCCAGGACGCGCGTCACCTCCGGCATCTCGGCGAAGGTCTCGGGCTCGGTCTGAGCGGCGCAGCCGGTCACCACCAGCGTCGCATCGGGGTGTTCGCGGCGGAGCTTGCGAATCTCCTGCTTGGCCTTGCGGACGGCCTCGGCGGTCACGGCGCAGGTGTTCACGACGACAAGGTTGTCGTGCCCCGCCGACAGCGTCTTCATCGCCTCGGATTCATAGGCGTTCAGGCGGCAGCCCAGGGTGGCGAAGACGGGCGCGGTCATGCCAGAGCCATCAGTGCCGGATCGAGAACGCCGGTGAAGACGGTCGCCGTGGGCCCGGTCAGCCAGACGCCGTCGTCGCGCCAGTCCACGGTCAGCGTGCCGCCGTCGACCTCGACCACCACCTGGCGCCCGGTCAGGCCTCGGCGCGCAGCGGCGACCGCGGTGGCACAGGTGCCCGAGCCGCAGGCCAGCGTGATTCCCGCGCCGCGTTCCCAGACCCGCATCCGCAGGCGGTCGGGGCCGATGACGCTTGCGAATTCGACATTCGTCCGGGCGGGGAACAGCGGGTCATGTTCAAGCGCAGGGCCGCGGCCAGCCACGTCCACCGTCGTCGCATCCGGCACGAAGAAGATGCAATGCGGGTTGCCCATGCCCACCGCGGCCGGGTCGCCCGGCATCGGCAGATGCAGCGTGTCCACGGCGCGGGCCAGCGGCACGTCGGCCCAGTCAAGCTGCGGCGGC
This sequence comes from Paracoccaceae bacterium, assembly GCA_027351005.1. Lineage (GTDB taxonomy): Bacteria > Pseudomonadota > Alphaproteobacteria > Rhodobacterales > Rhodobacteraceae > Solirhodobacter. The sequence continues at coordinate 18,414 of DAIEJF010000184.1, forward strand.
CCCATGTTCACCCGCACCAGCCCTTCGGCATCGCAGTCCGCGGTCAGCAGCCCGCGCTCGGTGCGCAGGCTCAGGCGGTCCTTGCCGGTTTCGTCCATCAGCAGCCGCGCCACGCAGCGGGTAGCGTTGCCGCAGGCGCCCGCGGTCGAGCCGTCGGCATTCCAGAACACCAGCCGGACATCGGCATCCTCGGCCTCCTCGATCGTGACGAGTTGGTCGAAGCCCACGCCGCGGTGGCGGTCGCCCACCGCGCGTGCCAGCGCCGGGGTGACATGCAGGGGCTGCCCCCGCTGGTCGATGACCACGAAGTCATTGCCCGCGCCGTGCATCTTGCGAAACGGCAGGCCGGAAGGGGAAAGTGCGCCATTCATGCCGCGCATATACGGCGGCGGGGCGCGGGAATCCAGCGGCGGGGCGGGAAATGCGCCGCAGAGCCGAATTTTCCGCTTGCGCCCCCGGATCGAGGCGTCTATCAGCCCGCCCCGTGGGGCCGTTAGCTCAGTTGGTAGAGCAGCTGACTCTTAATCAGCTTGTCGCAAGTTCGATCCTTGCACGGCTCACCACCCTCTCTGTTCACAAACGAAAAATCGGCGAGGGTGGCGAAAAGGGGGCTTGACCCCCCTTCGTCCTTTCCGTAGCACCCCGCCCTGTGTGGGCCCGTAGCTCAGTTGGTAGAGCAACTGACTTTTAATCAGTGGGTCTCCGGTTCGAATCCGGACGGGCTCACCATCCCTCCTCTCGTGCGGTTCTTCTTCCGATACCGTTGTGCCGACCTTTCGGCGGGTGTAGCCCGACGGAAAAGGAGGCCACAATGTACACCCATATCCTGATCGCAACCGACGGCTCCGAACTGGCAGAGGCCGGGCTGACCCAAGGTCTGGCGCTGGCCAAGGCCTTGGGCGCGCGTGTTACGGTGCTGTCCGTGCAGGTTCCGCTGACCGGGCTTGCGCTGGAGGCGCTGATGGAAAGCACCGCCGTCGAGGCCTACGAATCGAGTGTGGCCGAGGTGAGCGCGCGGACGGGCCGGACAGTTGCCGAACGGGCGGCGGCGGCGGGGGTCGCGGCAGACTTCGTCGCCCTGACCCGCGAACTGCCGGCGCAGACCATTGTCGAGACCGCGACCGAACGCGGCTGCGACCTGATCGTCATGACCTCGCACGGGCGGCGGGGACTCACCCGGCTGGTGCTGGGCAGCCAGACCGCCGAGGTGCTGGCGCTGGCGCAGGTGCCCGTGCTGGTGGTTCGCTAGGCGGGCTCGACCGTCAGCCAGACGCCGCCTTCGGGGCGCAGAGTCAGGATCAGCACGGGGCGTGGATCGCGCCCGGGAACGCGGGCAAAGCGGAACCGCGCCAGCAGCGTGGCCAGGATGATCACCGCCTCCTGGATCGCGAAAGAGGCGCCGATGCAGATCCGCGGCCCGTCGCCGAAGGGCAGGTAGGCGAAGCGGTCGATGGACCTCGGGTCGGCGAAGCGGTCGGGGTCGAATCGGTCCGGATCGGACCACCACAGGTGGTTGCGGTGCAGCGCATAGACCGGCAGCATCACCGTGTCGCCCGGCCGAACCTCGCGCCCGCAGAGGCGATCGGCCTTCAGCGCGGTTCGCGACAGGAAGGCCGCAGGCGGATAGAGCCGCAGCGCCTCGTCGATCACCTGGCGGATGTAGGGCAGGTGCGGCACGTCCTCGGCGGTCGCGGCGCGGGCGCCCAGAACCGCCTGCGCCTCGGTCCGGGCGCGGTCCTGTACCGCGGGATCGAAGGCGCAGAGATACAGCGACCACGCCAGCGTCAGCGCCGTGGTCTCGTGCCCCGCGACGATGAAGGTCAGCAGGTTGTCGCGCAGTTCGGCGGTTGTCATCCGGCGCCCCGTCTTGGCGTCCTCGCCCTCCAGCAGAAGGTCCAGCAGGTCGGGAACCGGGCGGGCGCCGTCCTGGCGGCGGGTGTCGATGGCGCGGTCGGCTACCTGCTTCATCTCGCGCATGGCGCGCGTGCTGATCATCCGGCGCAGCCGCGGCACCCAGTCGGGTGCACCGATCACATCCAGCGGCGACACTTTTGCCGTATCGGCGATGTAGGCGTTGATCGCGTCGTGCACAGCCGCGCGGTCGAACCCCTCGCCGCCCGACAGGGTCACATCGGCGATCACCTCGAAGGTCGCGGCCACCATTTCGTCGAACAGATTGGCGGCGCGCCCCGAGGCGGCCGCGATGCGCGCGCTGGCGCGATCGGCGGCGGCGGTCATCACCGGAGCCAGATTCGCGATGTTGCGATGGCTGAAGACTGGCGCGGCGACCCGGCGCTGCCAGTGCCAGTGCTGGCCCTCGGCCACGAAGAGGCTGTCGCCGATCGCGGGCCGCAGGATCATCTTGGTCACGTCGGATTTCGGGTAATCCTCGACGGCATCGCGCAGGATGCGCCGGTTCGACTCGGGGTCCATCACCATGTGCCAACGCTTGCCGGTGCGCCCCGACACGATGGGCACATGGGTGGCCAGTTCCGGGATCAGCTCCAGCACATTGCGCCGGGCGTTGCGCAACGAGCCGAGGATGCCCAGCGGCTCGGTCACCAGCGGCACCTGTACGGGCAGGTCGCGCGGGCGGCTGCCGCCGGGCTGGCCATTGCGGTCGATGCCGGTGGTGATGCTGCTCATCGCTGTCTCCGCCTTGCGCAGGCCTGATATAGGTGCGCGCCGCCGCCGGGCAACGCGGCGGCTCGCCCTCTCGTGATTGCGGCAGGGGCGGTCCTGCGGTAAGGCAGGATACCGCCGTGAGGAGCCCATGATCCCGAAGACGCTGCGCCCCCGCCCGATCCTGGCCATGCTTGCGCTTGCGACGCTGGCGGCCTGCGCCCAGCCCGGCAACGATCTGAAGAAGCCGCCGGTGCCGCTGGGGCGGTTCCTTCTGGGGCTCAACATCGTCGTGACCGACAGCATGCAGAAGGGCCCGGTGTCGCGCACGGCCACCGGCCAGGAATGGCAGGACGCGCTGAAAAAGGCGGTGCAGGACCGCTTCGGGCGCTATGACGGCGACACCTATTACGACATCGGCATCAACGTCGTGGGCTATGCGCTGGCCCCGCCGGGCATTCCCATCGTGCTGTCGCCCAAGTCGGTCCTGGTGATCGAGGTCCGTGTCTGGGATGACGCCACCCAGACGCAGCTGAACGCCGAACCGCAGCGGTTCGTGGTGTTCGAAGGGACCAGCGGCCAGACGATCATTGGCTCGGGCCTGACCCGGACCAAGGCCGAGCAACTGCAGGTTCTGTCGTTCAACGCGGCCAAGCAGATCGAGGACTGGTTCGTGAAGCATCCGCAGTGGTTCCCGGCAACCGGGGCCCCGGTGCCCGACCCGCGCACCCCTGACGCGGCGGCGCCCGCGGCCGCTGCAGGCGCCACGGGCGCCAGCGATCCGAATGCCATCGTGGCCAGCCCGCTGCCCGACCCGGTGAAGGTGCCCAAGAAGCTGCCGCAGAAGAAGTGACCTTGATTTTCCCGCGCTCTGTGAGTAAGTCGCCCCGCGTGTTTTAACGGGTCATTCGCGACCCCCGCTCCATGAGGCGCTGCGACAATGGCAAAGGCAAAGTTTGAACGGACGAAACCGCACGTTAACGTGGGGACGATCGGTCACGTTGACCACGGCAAGACGACGCTGACGGCAGCGATCACGAAGTACTTCGGCGAGTTCAAGGCGTATGACCAGATCGACGCG